>JACQTO010000172.1 GCA_016210745.1 Betaproteobacteria bacterium | reverse complement strand
TCAGCCAGTTGCTGGATCCCCGCTTTCGCGGGGATGACTTGATCAGTGTTTCCCTAGATCTCTATTGCCCGTGCAAGCGCTCTTCCATCGTGCCCGAGGGTGCCTGGCGCATCAGAATCTCGGCCAGTGCACGCCGCTGCTCGCCGTCGAGAATGTCGCGCTCCTTGAGCAGTTGGTCGATGACTCGCTGCTGCTGCCTCGCCTGGAACTGTGCGATGGCCGCGCGTTCGGTCTCGATGCGGCCGCGATCGGGTCGCTCCGAAAAAATCTCGTTGATCATATTCACACGATGAATGCGGATCTGGCTCCAATCGGCCGCGAGTTCTTTCAGAAATCCGCCTTCCAGTTCCCGCCACTGCCGGCGCTGTTCCGCGCTCAGCTTGAGGTAATCGGGCAGATTGGCATCCTTTGCGCCAAGGTCGAAAACAACCGGAATCTCGCCGCGCTTCACCGCAGCGTAGCCGACGGCACCGATCACCCCCAGGTTGAGCAGGAGCGACAGGATGAGAGCGAATTGCAGTCCCGGGCGTTTCATATCATTTTCCAGGCGAGTAACACGATTGAAGTCCCACGCAAATTCCTCCGGGTGGAATCGGATCGAATACCGCCATGGCCGCGAGCGGCGTCGCGGAGACAGTCGCTCCTCCGCCCAGCACTGCGCCCAGATACACGCCCGCGGTGAGCGTGCCGGCTGCGGCCAGCCCAGAGGGCAGAAGCTGCCAAACGTTCCACCAGGGCTTGTCGGATTTCGCCGGCCGCGGTGTGGCCCGCGGTGCAAGCCGCGGCGATATGAGCGGCGCAAGATCGACTCCGGGCCGCGCCTCCCCCAGAGGCCGCAAGGCGAGCCGCAGTTCGGTCAACTCGCGCAGCATCGAGCCGCATACCGGACAGATCGCAGCGTGGCTTTCGATCTCCTCCCGCGGGCGAGCCTGCAGCTCCTCGTCGATCAGCGCCGAGAGCTGCTCGGTGCGCGGGCAAGGTTCGGGTTTCATGCGTCCATCCTCCGCCGGTAATCGATCAACGCCTCGCGGGCGCGCGCGAGCCGTGACTTTACCGTGCCTTCGTTGATGCCCAGGACGGCGGCGATTTCACCGTATGACATGTCTTCGATATCCCGTAATAAAACGATTTCGCGCTGATCGGGCGGAAGCCGGCTCAACGCGACCTCGAGCGCCTTCAGCCGCTGCTTGGTCTGTAATTGCGCCTCGGGATCGGCAGCTCCGCCGGGCGCATCGTAGTCTTCATCGATGCCGACAAACTCGACCACTTTGCGCCGCCGCAGGCAATCCATTGCCGCGTTCGACCCGATGCGGAACAGCCAGGTCCGGAACTCCGCTTCGGGGCGCCAATCCGGCAGCCCCTGCCATGCCTTTATGAAAGTGTCCTGTGTCAACTCCAATGCCTCGTCGTGTGAATTCACCATCCGCAAGATGAAACGGTACAAGCGGTCCTGGTAGCGCCGCACGAGCCGAGTGAATGCGTTGCGATCGCCGTTTTGGCTCAGGCGTGCATACTCGCGGTCCGTCGGCTCGGGATGCGTCATGCCGGAATCTGCCGTCACCTGCCCATTAAACGAACCAGGACCGGAAAAGTTCCATCGTAGACATAGGCCCCCAGCATAGCCGGAGCCCGGGAAGCCGGTTTTGCCGTTCATCAATCTCCCTCATTTCGAGCAGTTGCTCGCAACTGCTCGAAATGAGGGAGACGAATTTAGAAACCAAATCTTCGCCAAATTTGTCAACAGTAAGCTTGTAAGTGCCTAAAAAATCGGCCTTTGCTCGTCACATCGCGTATTTGGCTGGGGGGAATAATGACACGGGTCGGCCCACTCCGATCGCCGATCAATTCCTTACGCCGCTCCGAGGCGGCTTCGGCAGCCATGCGATAACGAAAACCATCACCAGGGCGATTGCCACCATGATCCAGATCAGCACTGCGAATCCCGCCTGCTTGACCACCGGCCCCAGCAGCCATACGGCTACGGAACTGGCGCCCAGCGAAACCGCAAAGCGCGCGCCCGCTACGCGCGAGCGCATCCGGTCGTCCACGTAACGGACGATCATCGCGTCGGTGAAGGGAATGGCACCGAAGATCGCCGCCATGAAGAGCGTTTGCAGTATAAAGAGCGACCAGTCTTGCGCATTGGCAGCCATCGCAAGGAACACTACCTGCAGCGCAAGAACCGTGAAGTAAAGCGGTTTCAGCGCGAAGCGATCGATGAGCTTTCCCACCAACAACTGAGCGAGCGAGGCAATGGCGTAGATCGTGGCCAGCAACAGGCCCAGCTCCGCGGGGTCCCTGGAGACGGCGGCGAATCGTTCGCGAAGCAATTCATAATTCCCGTTGGTCGAGAAATTGAACAGCAGCGTCGCGCCGGTCGAGGCAAGGGTCAAAACGATCAATACCCGCGCCAGGAGGCCTGCCGGCAATTCCGCCTGCGTTGCCGCCCGCCGGGCCGGCGGCACGGTTTCGACTTTGGCCGCCTTGGCGAACGCGATGCCCAACGCGATGCTCACGACGCCAGGCACAAAGAAAGCCATCCGCCATCCGAAGTACTTCACGAGATAGCCCGTCACCACCGCGGAGAAGGCGATCCCGAGGTTGCCGGCGAATCCATTGACGCCTATGGTCCATCCCGGATGCGGCGAGCCTTGCACGAGCATGGGAATTCCCACCGGGTGATAGATCGCGGCAAAGCAGCCCAGGAGCGCAAGCGCGAGCGCCAACTGAATCGGCGATCGCGTGAAGCCGACCAGGATCGCGCTTGCGCCCATGCCGACGAAAAACAGGACCATCATCGAGCGCCGACCCCAGTGGTCGCCCAGCCGGCCCGCGGGAAGCGCGCCGAGGCCGAAGAAGAGAAACGCCGCGGTGCTGTAGGGCATGAGATCCTCCCAGCGGGAGAGTCCGAACTCCCCGGCGATCGTGGTGACGGCGGTCGCGAAGATCAGAAGGAACATGTGATCGATCGCGTGGCCGACGTTGAGCAGCAGCATCGTGGGCTTGTTGTGCATCCCCGCATGATCGCACAGGCTGCGGCGACCCTGCTCCATGCAGGTGATATGCATGACAGGCTTTCCCCTTGCCTTCTCCCCGCAAGCGGGGCGAGGGAACACCCCTCAGCAGCGGCTACTCGATTTCCACCTCGGAGAGCAGTTCGGGACTGAGGTGCGGAGCGCCGAACAAGTCTCTCTCCACTTCGCTCTCCTGTGCTTCGTCCCGGGTGCCCGAAAAGGCTTTCCCAAACCGGATGGACTCGGGGTAGGGAAAGAAGTCCTCGATCTTCCCGCTCTGGATCGACTGCTGCGTGTTCTGCCAGAACTCCGGCGCAATAAGATCGGCATTGTGGCGCATGAACGCTTCGCGAATCCCGGGATTGCCGAGCAGAAAGTACGCGAATTCTTCCGGGAAGATATCGTTCTTCCCCACCGAATACCAGGCTTCCGCCGACATCTCCAATTCCAGATTCGGCGGCGGCGGAATGCGCCGAAAGTTGCAGTCCGTCAGGTATTCGATTTCATCATAATCGTAGAAAACAACCCGGCCGTATCGGGTGATGCCGAAGTTCTTCCACAGCATGTCCCCCGGGAAAATGTTGGCCATGGCCAGCTCGCGTATGGCGTTTCCCCAATCGTGGACCGCCTGGTCCACCTGTTCGGGACTGGCGCGGTCCAGGTAGATGTTGAGCGGCTGCATGCGCCGCTCGATGTACACGTGCCGAATGATGATGTTGTCGCCCTCCGCTTCGAACGCCGTGGGCGAAGTGCTGCGAAGCTCCTCGATCAGTTCCTCGCTGCAGCGCGATCGGGGCAGGGCGACATCGGAGAACTCCCAGCTGTCGGCCATTCTGCCGACTCGATCGTGCCACTTGACCAGCAGGTACTTGGTCTTGACCGTCGCGCGGTCCATTTCCTTGGGCGGTGCGATTCTGTCGCGGATCACCTTGAACACGTAGGGAAACGACGGCAGCGTGAATACCAGCATGACGAGTCCCCGGACTCCGGGGGCGATGATGAACTGGTCGCGCGAGTGGCGCAGATGCCGCACCAGGTCGCGGAAGAACATGTTCTTGCCCTGTTTCGCGAGCCCCACCATCGTGTAGAGCTCGGCGGGGGACTTCCAGGGCATCATCGAGCGCAGGAACAGCACATAGGCCGAAGGCACTTCCATGTCGACCATGAAATACGCGCGGTTGAGACTGAACAGCAGGCCGATGCGCCAGGCGTCCAGAAGTATCGTGTCGAGAAACAGGCTGCCGTTGTCGGCGCGCAGAACGGGAATCGCAAACGGGTATTCGTGGTACCCGTTGATGATCTTGCCGATTATGTAGGCGGCCTTGTTGCGGTAGAACGGCGTTTGCAGCACCTGCACCTGCAGATTCACCTCCGCGTGCGGCCAACCACCGAGTCGGCGCTCCGTGGCATTCATCACGCAATCGAGGTCGCGATCGAGGTTCTCGAACGGACAGTGCCAGCCGAAGTCGACGAGGAGGCGCCCGAAGCACTCCTTCAGGCTTTCCCAACCGGGGTAGTAGCTTCGGTAGGTCGGAGGGTCCGACTCGATGTACTCGGTGGAAACCGCGGGGCGAAAAAAGATGAAATCGTTGTTGAAATAGGTCCGGTGCAGGATCTTGCAGGTCACCGAATTGAAGAATGTTTCCGCCAGCTCCGGCTGCTTGTGATTGGTGAGCAGGCCGATGTAATGGAGCTTTAGCTGCTGCAAGGTATTGTGGTCGAGCGTATCGGCGCGGTACTCGCCCAGCAACTGCGCGACGGTTTCATTGACGCGCTGATCGTAGAACTGGATGCGCTCGCGCACCGCCTGCTGCACCGCGCCCCAATCGCCCGATTCGAACCTTTGCTTCGCGCGACGGCTCGAGTCGGCAAACAGCCGATAGTGTTTGTCAAAGCCCCGCAGCAGTGCGGCGGCAATGTCCTGCGCGACTTGGTAGTGTCCGGGGGAAGTATCCATCTGACGAGTTGGAAAGTACTCGGCGGGGTGAGCTCGATCCGCGCGACACCTCCGGCCGGGATGCCGATCGTTCGCAAGTCATGGAATTCTAGCATCCCTATGCGCATCGGCTGACGGCATCATGCGCCGCAACAAATTGATTAATTACCACTAGCGTTATTATGGTCTTTACGCGCCAACATGCTGATGTTCCGTTGATATTTGAAACCAATGTTGGCATTAAAGATTTGTTGCGGTGCCATAAAAGCAATGCTAGACTTAAATAGTATGGTATTCACGAGCACCGGCGAACCTACGTGGCCGCCGGTGGCTGCGAGGGCCTGCGCCAACAGCGTGATTCGCCCGCAAGGATCGGCTGGACCAAAACCGGCCTCCCCGTGAGCCAGCGCCGCGGATTTGCGCAGCGGCGTTTGCAGCGCGAGACAAGAGATCGACCCACACGTCGATCGATCCTTTTCTCGGATCGGGCCGGAGCGGGGGGTCGCAAACTCCCTGCCCCCTTTATTTATCGCGGGGAACCGCATCGAATATTTCGAGGCAAGCATGACGACACAGCGAATCCAGGAGATCGAGAAGGACTGGGCAGAGAATCCACGTTGGAAAGGGGTGAAGCGTGGCTATCGCGCGGAAGACGTCTGCCGGCTGCGCGGGACGGTGCAGATCGAGCATACGCTCGCCCGGCTCGGCGCCGAGAAGCTCTGGAAAATGGTCAACGAACGGCCGTATATCAATTCCCTCGGCGCGATGACCGGGAACCAGGCGCTGCAGCAGGTGAAGGCGGGCGTTCCGGCGATCTACCTTTCGGGTTGGCAGGTCGCGGCGGATGCAAACGACAGCCTGTCGATGTATCCGGACCAGTCGCTCTATGCGGTGACCAGCGTTCCCACGGTGGTCAGGCGCATCAACAACGCCCTGCAGCGCGCCGATCAGATCCAGCACATGGAAGGCAAGGGCGACATCGATTTCTTCGCGCCCATCGTCGCCGATGCCGAAGCGGGATTCGGGGGCGTGCTGAACGCATTCGAACTGATGAAACAGATGATCGAAGCAGGCGCTGCCGGTGTGCACTTCGAGGATCAGCTCGCGTCGGTGAAGAAATGCGGCCACATGGGCGGCAAGGTGCTGGTTCCGACGCGCGAAGCCGTGGAAAAGCTGATCGCCGCGCGGCTCGCGGCCGACGTGCTCGGTGTTCCGACGATTCTGCTTGCGCGCACCGACGCGGAGGCGGCGAATCTGCTCACCGCCGATGTCGACGAAAACGACAGGCGGTTTCTCACCGGCGAGCGCACACCCGAGGGTTTCTACCGCGTCGAGAACGGATTCGACCAGGCGCTCTCGCGCGGTCTCGCCTATGCCGAATATGCCGACATGGTGTGGTGCGAAACCGGCACGCCGGACCTGGCGTTCGCGCGCAGATTCGCCGAGGGCATCCGGAAGAAATTTCCGAACAAGATGCTGGCGTACAACTGCTCGCCGTCTTTCAACTGGAAACGCCACCTGGACGACGCCACCATTGCGAAGTTTCAGCGCGAGCTCGGCGCCATGGGCTACAAGTTCCAGTTCATTACCTTGGCGGGATTCCACGCGCTCAATTACTCGATGTTCGAACTGGCCCACGGCTACGCGAAATCAGGGATGCCGGCGTTCGTCGAACTGCAGCAGAAGGAATTCGCCGCGGCGGAGCGCGGGTTCACCGCGGTCAAGCACCAGCGCGAGGTCGGAACCAGCTACTTCGACGATGTCACCCAGGTGATCCAGGGAGGCAATTCCTCCACCACGGCGCTGCACGGGTCGACCGAGGACGAACAGTTCTTCGACACCGAGGTGAAAAAGAAACAGGTCGCCTGACGAATTCCGAGCCCCTGGATCC
>JACQTO010000171.1 GCA_016210745.1 Betaproteobacteria bacterium | reverse complement strand
GGGCGTGGATTACTTAACCATCCATGCCGGCGTGTTGCTGCGCTATGTACCGATGACCGCCAGCCGCATGACCGGGATCGTCTCTCGCGGCGGCTCGATCATGGCCAAATGGTGCCTGGCGCATCACCAGGAGAGTTTCCTCTATACGCATTTCGAGGACATTTGCGAGATCATGGCCGCGTACGACGTCGCCTTCAGTCTGGGCGACGGTCTGCGACCCGGCTCGATCTATGACGCCAACGACGAGGCGCAATTGGCCGAGTTGAGGACCTTGGGCGAGCTGACGCAGATCGCGTGGAAGCACGACGTGCAGGTGATGATCGAGGGTCCGGGCCACGTTCCCATGCAGCTGATCAAGGAAAACATGGAGCTCGAACTCGACCAGTGCGCCGAAGCGCCCTTTTACACGCTCGGGCCGCTCACCACCGATATCGCGCCCGGGTACGACCACATCACCTCGGGCATAGGCGCGGCGATGATCGGCTGGTACGGCACCGCGATGCTGTGCTATGTGACGCCGAAGGAACATCTCGGGCTGCCGAACAAGAACGACGTGAAGGAAGGCATCATCACCTACAAGCTCGCCGCCCACGCGGCCGACCTTGCCAAAGGCCATCCGGGAGCGCAGATCCGCGACAACGCGTTGTCCAAGGCGCGCTTCGAATTTCGCTGGGAGGACCAGTTCAACCTGGGCCTCGATCCGGACAAGGCGCGCGAATTCCACGACGAGACGCTGCCCAAGGAAAGCGCCAAGGTGGCGCATTTTTGCTCCATGTGCGGCCCGCATTTCTGCTCGATGCGGATCACGCAGGACGGGCGCGATTACGCCGCCAAACAGGGCGTCTCCGAACTAGAAGCGCTGAAAAAAGGCATGGAACAGAAAGCGGTGGAGTTCGTGAAGAAGGGCTCGGAAATCTATTCCAAGGCTTGAGCCGAACATATTTGAAATTTGGCTTCCAGTGTTGCGATGTTGCGCGGACGAAAAGCCGTCCGCGCGGACTCATATGAAAATGCCAGGCCGTCCGTGCCGTTAACCGTAACCGGGTTTTCAGTACGGATGTTTTTTATCCGTACTGAAAACCCGGTTGGCGCGCGCAGCGCGCAAGGCCGCGGTCGGCTGACTTCTCTCTATTTCTTCTGGAGTTGCCTTAGATTCGTCTCAGCCGAGGTAGCTCAGGGGATCGATCGACCACTTGCCGGGCGGTTCGTAGCCAAGGATGCGCTCGGCGCCGCCCGCCCCGCGCGACAAGTCGATGTCGTAGGTCTGCACGAACGAGGCCTTGTGCGTGTCGTAGACCACGCGCACGCGCGGCTCCAGCAGGCTGCCCTCGCTCTGGTCCACGACCACCGCGAGCCGGCCGGATTCCAGCAGTACCAGAGAGCCGGTCGGATAGATGCCCACTGCTTTGATGAAGATGTGCACGCTGTCCGGGTTGAAGTGCATGCGGCTCCATTCGAGCAGCTTGCGCAGCGCTGCCGGCGCGGGGATGCCTTTGTGATAGACGCGGTCGGATGTGATGGCATCGTAGACATCGACAATCGCCGATAGCTGGCCCATGGGCGAGATCGCCTGCGCCTTCAGCCCGTGCGGATAGCCGCTGCCGTCGAAGCGTTCGTGGTGTTCCGCGGCCACGGTAAGCGCAACCGGTGTGATGCCCGGAGTGCTCTCGAGGATCTCGCGACCGGCGACAACGTGTTCGCGCATCAAAGCGAATTCCTCGTCGGTCAACCTGCCCGGTTTGTTGAGAATCGCGTCGGGCGTGGTCATCTTGCCGACATCGTGCAGCAATCCACCCAAGCCCGCCTCGCGCACCGATTTCTCATCCATCTCGACCGCGCGGCACAGGACCATCATCAGCGCGCACACGGAAACCGAATGCAGATAGGTGTATTCGTCCTTGGTCTTGATCGCGCACAGGCTGAGCAGAGCCCCGCGATTGCGCAGAACCGATTCGGCTATCTTCTCCACCACCGGTTCGGTCTGCTCCACCGACACACGCCTGCCCAGGCGTGCGTCCTGCAGGAGCGTGTGGATGGCTCGGTTGGCCTCGGCGAGCACGCTGCGGGCCCTCTTGATCTCCTCGTCGACGCTTGCCCGCGGCGGTGTCGCCGCGGACCGACCCGCTTCGACGACGTCGCATTCGAGCGCCGACTCGACCTCGGTCCGAGTCGGGGCATCGGCGGCATCCAGGCCCCGCGCGCTATCGATGTAGAGCTCGCGAATTCCGGATTGGATGATGCGCTGGATCTGTTTTTCGCCGGAAACCAAAAAACGGCTGCGCAGAAACGGATGAACCATCCAGCCGCAGTCGAGGTCGTGGACATACATCCCGGGCCGTAACTCGCGCACGGAGATCTTCTTGATCGCGGGAAGGGGCATAGTGGCGGAGGGGGATAAGTCCGTGGCGCGGCACCGGGCCGGCGCCCTTGCGATTATTAACGGCCGGGCGCCACCGATCTTGAGCCCTGCGACCGGTACGCGCCCGCTATAATCCGCTTCGCCTTTCCCTAAGCCGGACGAGCCGGAGCCAAGGAAGTTGGTTTTGCCGTTTATCAATCTCCCTTTTTCGCGAGGCAAAATGGGGTCAGAGTAACATTTCATCAAAGCGATACCGAGTTGGCTTGATGCGTTTGGGAAATGTTACTCTGACCCCATTTTGGGGGAGATGAGTTTAGAAGCCGAATCTCCGCCAAATTTGTCAACAGCAAACTTGTAAGTGACTAAATCCTAAATCCTGGATCCCGAATCCAGCTCCCCATTGGATACTCTCTATTCAGCCCTCATCCTCGGCATCGTCGAAGGCCTTACCGAGTTCCTCCCCGTTTCCAGCACCGGCCACTTGATCCTGGTGGGCGACCTGCTCGACTTCAACGACGCCAAGGGCAAGCTGTTCGAAATCGTGATCCAGTGCGGCGCGATATTGGCGGTGTGCTGGGAGTATCGAGCCAAGCTGTTCGCAGTTCTCCTGGGCGCCTTCTCCGAGCGGGCGGCGCAGCGCTTTCTCGCCAACCTCGCGATCGCGTTCATGCCGCTCGCGTTGCTGGGCCTTGCGTTCGGCAAGCTGATCAAGGCGACGCTGTTCAAGCCGGTCCCGGTGGCGCTTGCTTTCATTATCGGGGCTCTTGTCATTCTCTGGGCCGAACGGCGCGAGCACCGCATTACGGTCGAGAGCGTCGATGACATGCGCTGGCGCGACGCGCTCAAGCTGGGCCTCGCGCAGGCGTTCGC
>JACQTO010000169.1 GCA_016210745.1 Betaproteobacteria bacterium | reverse complement strand
TTGTAAACAGCTCGATAAGCACCCGCCGCGGATTTCCTATGCACCGGTCAAGACAAGACTAGTGGCCTCTGAGGCGGCTGAATATCCGAAAGGTTTGAGACCGGTGTAGGCATTTGCCGATAGGCGGTGGGATATCGCGAGCCCAATCGCCAGCAGATGCACGATCCCTCGATCCCATCACTCGGGCGGGGGCGGTTCCCGGGCCCGCCTGCTACGGGCGCGACGGGACGGAGCCGACGGTGACCGACGCCGACGTGGTGATGAACCGCATCGACCCGGACTATTTTCTCGGCGGGCAGCTCCGACTCGATCGCCAGCGGGCCTGGGACGCCATCGCGCGGCACAGTATCATCCAGGTCTTCACGCGCGCGTGCCCCTGCGGGATGCCAGGCAAGCGGCGGAAGATCCTCGGCCGCGTCGACGACATGCTGATCGTGAAGGGCATCAACGTGTACCCGGCTGCGGTGAAGAACCTGATCGGCGCGTTCGTGCCCCGCGTGACCGGAGAGATCCGGATTGTCCTGAGGGAGCGACCCCCGCGCGTCGCCCCGCCGCTCGAGATCAAGGTCGAGCGCGGTGATAGCGTCGACGGCAACGACCTCGCGCAACTCGCGGCCGATCTCACGCAGAAAATACAGGACGTGCTGAGCTTCACGCCCCGGCTCGAGTTCGTCCAGCGCGGCAGACTGGAGCGCTCGTCGCTGAAGGGCAAACTCATCGAGAAGGCGTACCCATGATCACAAGGAGGACCACGATGGATCGAGAACGCACCAAGACAGTCGGCCGACGGCAATTCTTACGCGGCGTCATGGCGACGGGCGCGGCCCTGGCCGCGACTGCCCCCCCCCGCTGCTCCGTCAGGCCCTCGGCGCCGAGCCGATCAAGATCGGCGCGATCCTGCATCTGACCGGACCGCTGTCGCCTTACGGCCTCGAGCAAAAGCGCACGCTGGAGCTGTTCGTCAAGCAACGCAACGCCAGGGGCGGGATCATCGGCCGCACGCTCCAGCTGATCATCGAGGACGACGGTGGCCGCGCTCAAGTCTCGGTGGAAAAGGCGCGCAAGCTCGTCGATCTCCTAAGCGGATGCCGAAGGCTGGTACGCACCCGGCGCCGTGAAGCCAACGCAAGCAGGAAGCAGCGCGAGCGCTTGAGTACTTATATCATAGTATGATATAAGATGTTCCGGTATCCATATACGGCTTGCCGGCGTTACGTGCTTGCCATTCTAGATTCTTGGGAGAACTCACCATGAACTCGCGCATCGAATACGCCAAGGCCGCACCCGGCGCCGTGAAGGCAATGCGAGCGCTTGAATCGTATGTTCACGAGTGCGGGCTCGAGCGCCCGCTGCTTGAACTCGTCAAGACCCGGGCCTCCCAGATCAACGGCTGTGGCTACTGCCTCGATATGCATACGAAGGACGCCCGCGCCATCGGCGAAACCGAGCAGCGGCTGTACGCGCTCGACGCGTGGAACGAAACGCCCTTCTTCTCCAACCGCGAACGCGCGGCGCTCGCCTGGACCGAGGCGGTGACCCTCGTGGCCGACGGGCACGTGCCGGATGACGTGTACCAGTTCGCGCGCGAGCACTTCAACGAAACCGAACTGGTAGATCTCACGCTGGCAATCGTTGCCATCAACGGCTGGAACCGCCTGGCCATCGCGTTCAGGGCGGTTCCCGGGACCTATCAGCCGCCGCAGCCAAGAAACGCCGGCAAAACCAAAGGCGATGTCGCGCCAGCCGCGTGATGTCTTCATGTGTGGATTGCAAAGAGGATGCGGTGGAATGACGAACGATGAGCAAAGACGACTTGCCGAAACTTTCCGCACTATGCACCGGGGACCCCGACTTCTGCTGCTTCCCAACGCGTGGGACGCGATGAGCGCTCGCATCTTCGAGGCCGCCGACTTTGATGCGATCGGAACGACCAGCGGGGGTCTGGCATGGGCGCTTGGCTTTCCCGATGGTGAAGGATGTTCTGGAGCTGGATGCGGCAGCGCGTTCCAGCTTCATCGGAGAAGGCGGGCATTCGGGCATACTCGATCCGATGGGGGACTATATCGCCGGCCCGCAGGATACAGGGGAGACAATACTCTACGCGGACCTGGACCTCGAGCAGGTCGCGCGCGGCAAGATCACCCAAGACGTGACCGGCCACTACCAGCGTTTCGATGTCTTTTCGCTGGCGGTCAATCGAGAACCCCATGGCCAGGGCATCCGGCAGCCTGTTCCCGGCGCTGCAGGCGCGGATGCGTCCGCGGCAGAACCGGAGGCGTGACAGAAAGCATCACTTCGAGGCGGGGAGAAGGAAATGAACGCCAGTACCCAGGCCGGTGTCGATACCCGGTTCCGCTCGGCCCTGCGCCGGATGCGGCAAGCCCGCCGCATCCGCGCCTTCGCGCGGGAAGCCGTTCCGGAGTTCTTTAGCAGAGCGCGCAGTCCAAGTTCACGTCGTTGCTGATCTCTTACCACCGAAAATAATGCGTCATTACCCATGTCGTTGCGTGCGTTATCTGCGTTACCAACGTTGAAACCCGAAACGGCCGGCACAACGGCGGGCACCGGCGTGTTCTTCCAGTCGTTCATGGGTGCGGTCTTTTCGCAGATCTACGGCCTGCTCGCCGATGGCACACCCAAACCGTTGGTTATCACGGCGTCAGCGGCGGCGGTCCTGGCCTTGCTTGCCGGATTGACGCCCGTCGTATTGAAGTTCCGGGAGCGCCTCGCGCCGTTATCTGGATAGAACCGCAGCAGTCCATCCATACCGTCCTGCCGGCCAGCGAGGATCAGCGCCCAAGGCGGGACGATGTCGCGGACTCGCATGATCGCCGATGACATGCCGCTGTTGCGAAGCCACCATAACCTTTCCAATCAATAATGCGCCGCACACCTCACTTGACTTTCTTGACTGCTTTGGCCTCGATCACTTTGATCGGCCCGTTTGCAGTGCACCTTTTCCTGCCCGTCATGCCGGAGATCAAGAAGGCATTTGCCATTTCCGAGGCACTGGTGGGGCTGACTTTCAGCGTCAGCCTTATGGTCATGGCTTTCGCCACTCTGGCGTACGGATCACTTTCGGATCGCTACGGCAGGCGGCCGGTGCTGCTCGCAGGGTTGGCCTTGTTCACTGCTGGCGGGACCGTCGCCGCGCTCGCGGGTTCGGTTTCTGGCCTCGTCATCGGGCGGATGGTTCAAGCCCTCGGTGCCGGCTGCGGCATCACGCTCGCCCGCGTCATGGCCCGAGACGCATATGGAAGCGACAGTCTTGTTAAAGTGATCGCCTATCTGAGCATGGCCGCCACGCTCGGGCCCATGATTTCCCCGCTGATCGGTGGGCTCCTGATCGATGCCTTTGGCTGGCGAAGCGTTCTGTTGTTTGCAGTGCTCGCCGGCGCAATCATTGCGCTGTCGGCTTACTTCGTGCTCTACGAGACGCATTCGCCGGATGAAATCGAACCGGGACGCTCCGGGGTCTTGCGTGACTACGCGGCGCTGTTCGCGCATCCGCGCTTCACCGCTTTCGTGCTGCAGACTGGATTTGCCACCGGGACTTTTTTTGCCATGGCGTCCGCATCTTCTTTCCTGATGAAGGATTATCTTGGCCGGTCCGCCACGGAGTTCGGGCTGTATTTCGCGTTGTTTCCGCTGGGATTGCTCGTCGGAAACGTGATCTCGAGCAGGTTGAGCCAACGTTTCTCGATTGAGGATATGGTTCTGGCGGGCTCTATCATCAACCTGGTGACCATAATATCGCAGTCGGTATTGATTTTCGGTGGCTATCTGACACCGCTGATATTGTTCGTTCCCGGATTCCTGATCACCTTCGGTCAGGGACTGGCGCTGCCCAATGCTCAGGCCGGCGCGCTTAGGGTGATTCCCAAGCTATCCGGCACGGCCGCCGGCATCGGCGTGTTTTTCCAGTCGTTCCTTGGAGCCGTTTTTTCCCAGGTCTACGGGCTGCTTGCCGATGGCACGCCCATGCCCATGGTTATCGCCGTTTCAGCCGGGTCGGTCCTTACTTTTCTTGCGGGACTGACGCCTTTCATTTTGAAGCGACGCGAGCGCGCTGCGGCGTCGCATCGATAGATTCGCTGTCCATCCCGTAGGTCCAGAGAATCGATGCGCCGCCCGCCTGACGTCCTTTTTGTTGTCGCTCTAGTGTCGATCACCCTGATCGACTCGTTTGCGGTGCTCCTTTTTCTGCCAGCTATGCCGGAGGTGAAAAAGGCATTTGCCATTTCGGAGGCAGTTGTCGGGCTGACTTTCAGCGTTACCCTTTTGGTCATGGGTATCGTTACCCTGTTGTACGGCTCACTTTCTGATCGCTACGGCCGCCGGCCGGTACTGCTCGCGGGGCTGATCTTGTTTAGCGTGGGCGGGGCTGTTTCAGCCCTCGCGGGTTCGGTCTCGGGTCTCATTATCGGCCGCATAGTTCAGGCCCTGGGCGCAGGCTGCGGCATCGCTCTTGCCCGCGTCATCGCCCGGGATGCCTATGGAAGCGATAGTCTTGTCGAAGTGATCGCCTATCTCAGCATGGCCGCCACGCTCGGGCCCATAATCTCCCCGCTGCTCGGCGGGGCGCTGATCGATACCTTCGGCTGGCGTAGCGTGTTGTGGTTCGCCGCGCTGGCCGGCGCAATCATTACGTCGTTGGCATACGCGGCGCTCTACGAAACCGATGAAATCGAGCAGGGACGCACAGCGGTCCTCCGGAACTATGCCGCGCTCTTCGCGCATCCGCGCTTCACCGCTTTCGTATTGCAGACCGGATTGTCCACCGGGACTTTCTACGCGATGGCATCCGCATCGTCGTTCCTGATGAAAGATTATCTGGGCCGGTCCGCGACTCAATTCGGGCTGTATTTCGTTTTGTTTCCGGTGGGGTTGTTCGTCGGACATCTGCTCTCGGGCAAGCTAAGCCGGCGCTTCTCGATCGAGAATATGGTCCTTACGGGATCGGTCATCAATCTTACTGCGGTAATCTCGCAGTCCGCGTTGATTCTTGCAGGGTATCTTTCCCCATTGGTACTTTTCATTCCCGGATTCCTGGTTACCTTCGGCCAGGGATTGGCGCTGCCGAATGCACAGGCCGGCGCGCTCCGGGTGATCCCGGGGCTGTCCGGCACGGCTGCGGGCATCGGCGTGTTTTTCCAGATGTTCTTTGGGGCTGTGTTTTCCCAAGTCTACGGCCTGCTCGCCGACGGCACGCCCATACCCCTGGTTATCACGGCATCAGCCGCGGCGGTTCTGACTTTGCTTGCCGGATTGGCACCCGTCGCTTTGAAACACCGGGAGCGCGCGGCAACGAACCGCTGAAGCGCGTTTGCCGCTATGGCTGAAATTTATGCGTGGCTGTGGTCAAATCGGCACCCAGCCACCTGATCGCGATACCTTAAAAGAGTCTCACGAGCGCCATGAGCGCCTTATTGCTTTCACTCGGAACATTTAACCGGTTATCCCGCCTGCGGCCGGTGCCCAAACCTGGGGAGGAAAGGTCCGGAATGAACATCAGCACGCTTATGCACAGCTCGGCTGTGCCTCGAAGCAATGCCGGACGGCATCCGGCTCCCCGTTCCACGATCGCGACCGAATTGATTTTCCTTCTATGAGGGCGCTGTGGTTGTCAAGCCTCCAGCGGCGGGGATTTGTCTACATTTCGGGTGTCGCCGTTGCCGTAAGGGGTGGTGGCGTTGGCTGGCCCGATTCGATTGTGAGTGCGAGCGCAATTCGCTCGTCACCACCTTCTATCCGTGTCGGCGCGGTTGGCCGAACACCCGATGCTGCATGCGCGCAAAGCGCGCCAGACGAACTGGATTCGGACCGAGTGCCTCCTCTATCAGGACGGCCGGTCTCAACGCACGGCCCAGAAAAATCACGGTGCTTCGACCAACCTTAAACGCTTTGTGCTCCTGTGTTTAGCTGTTTTGCATGGTCAGATCTCGGAGGCGATGAGCCGTGCGCCCTCGGGAATCACGCCATCCTCGAGGTAGCGCCACAGCGCAATGAGCAATCGGCGTGCGAGCGCAACGATACCGATGCGGCGCATGCGCAGGCCTGCGCCATATACAACACCGGCGCCGATACGCTATCCTCGTTCGTGCGGGCCGCTGGGTTCATCTTCTGATCTCCTTCTTTGGTTGAGAAAGCCACCAGAGGTTAATCCACGCGGCCCCACATAGGATCTATCGCTCGCCGCTACACTTCAGGGTGGAGGAGTTTGGGTGGCCACCGGGGGAAGCTAATCAATGATATTGTAGAAGGCAAACTGAAGAGGCCTGCATGCCGAGAGTGACTGAAATCGACGACAGCCGGGGCGACCCGATCCTGGAGGAGTTGTTCGCGAAGGAACGCAAAGCGAACGGCGATCTTCTCAACCCGACGAAGGTGATGGCGCACTGCCCGCCGATCCTGCGGGCGGCGAAGCTGCTGGGCGCCTCGATCGCCGAGTCGGGCAAGCTGCCCAAGGGCCTCGCGTCGCTGGTGTCGCTGCGCGTGGCCGCCATCAACGGCTGCCCGTTCTGAGTCGACATCAATTCCGTCCGTGTGACGGAAATCGACGGCGGCGAGGCGAAGCTGGCGGATCTTGGCAACTGGCGTGAGAGCCGCGCGTTCAGCGAGCCCGAGCGCGCGGCGCTGGAGTATGCCGAGCGGATGACCTACACCGGCCAGAAAGTGGACGACGGCCTGTTCGGTCGGCTGCGAGCGCAGTTCAGCGAGCCGCAAGTCGTCGAGCTCACCGCCGCGATCGCGCTCGAGAACTTCCGCAGCAAGTTCAACCCGGCGCTCGGCGTGGAGTCGCAGGGGTTCTGCCTGCTGCCCAGGCGATGAGCGGCGTTGTTTCCGCTGTCCACAGTAGCGGCCGACACACGTTCAGCAAGGCGCCAAAGGATGCAATCCGCCTGGTCGAGAACTGGGGGAGTGGAGGGCGACTCGCACGCCGGCACGACGGACCGGCACCTTTATCACATCCGAAGATTTGGCGAGCAGCCCAATCTCCGGCAAATGCACCTGATCCATGCCGGGCTGCTGGATGATGTCCGTACCAAGGGCCACACGGTACTGCCGGGCAAGCTGGGAGAGAACATCTCCACGCGCAACGTCGACCTTCTCGGGCTGCCGACGGCGACCCGACTGCGCGGTCCGGAGGCAATCATTGAACTCACCGGCTTGCGCAACCCTTGCCGCCAGATCGAAGAATTCCAGCGGGGACTGCTGTCGCACCTGGTTGAACGCCGGCCCACCGGCGTCGTGCGCAAGGGAGGCGTCATGAGTATCGTCTTGAAAGGCGGGATCGTTCGCCCCGGCGATCGGATCGAGATCGAGCTCCCGCCGCCGCCGCATGCACCGCTGGTCTATCGCGCGCCGGAATAGCCGCCCGGCTTTCTGGCGGGGCGAGCGACCCAGATCAGGGGAACGGGAAGCACCAGGAGGATCGCGGAGGTCTGAATCCGGTCGAACGCGGCGATGGTGAAGGCCTGCTGGTTCACCAGCCGATTCAGGTATCCGTACGACTGCTCGGGGCTCATGCCGAGGGCGCCGAGCTTGTTCAGCGCATCGACGGCGGCGGGTTCATTCGGGTGACGTGCTCCACGAGATGCGCGTGATGCAGGCTGGCGCGGCTCAACCAATTTTTTTTAGCAGCACCGGCGGCATGCTGGTGCGCGCGCACAATCGTGCTGTCCAGAAACACCTCTTCAAAATCGGCATCCTTGGCCAATTCGGCGAACACTTTTTGCCAGATGCCATTATTCGACCATCGCGCAAAGCGCTGGTACACGCTGTTCCAGGCCCCGAATTCCTTCGGCAAGTCGCGCCACGGACTACCGGTGCGAGCCACCCACAATACCGCCTCAATGAAACCCCGATTGTCTTCGCCAGTTCGTCCCGGGTCGCCCGGCTTGCCCGGTAGCATCGGTTCAAGTCGTTCCCATTGGTCCTGCCGCAGCCATCGACGAACCATCCTGACCCCCCGTAAATATCAGGATGTAAACAGATTTCAGCCAAAGTTAACAGCCCCCTTATAACCCATTGATATTGAATGTCAACAGGCCCTAGGCGCCGCAGCTTTACGTCGCCTGTTATCCTGGTCTGACAAGCGAGCCGAATATCGGGGCTGAAATGCAGCTGGTCAGCCATCTGCTGTTCCTTCGCGTTCCGGGGAGCGCAGTGCTCGATACCGGCAACGATCAACACCCGACATGTGGAACAGCGGGCGTTGCCTCCGCAAACATGGGTGTGCGGAATGCCTGACCGTACGGACGCCTGCAGGATCGATTCCTTCGAGCCGATTATCACCTCCTTATCATCCGGAAGATAATGCACACGGGGCATAGTGAAGAGGCGCGCTGACGATAGAGAATGCCTGCGGGACGCTTTAAGCGCCGGAGGTTAGTGGATCAATGACGACGGTAGCTGCGGCCTGGCCGGGGTTTGAACCCGAAGCCGGGCGGCTTTTCAAGATACAGCGCCATCGTACCTTCCACGATTTCATCGCGGCCGTCGCACCTTGCTTCGTGGCTGCTCATTTCGTCTTCGCCATTGATAAGAGTTTCAGATGCTGGTCGTCGCGCTTGCCGGCCGGCGCCGCCCCCGCGGCCGGACTTGGCCGCACGATGCGCGCGAAGGCGGAATGGTTGTGGATCGACTCGAAGTTTTCGACTTCGACCGCGTAAGCGCCCACGCGCGGGTCCTGATTCAGGGCGAGCGCCACGTCACGCACGAGGTCCTCGACAAACTTGGGGTTGTCGTAGGCGCGCTCGGTCACGTATTTTTCATCCGGGCGCTTCAGCAGCCCGTACACCTCGCACGAGGCGCCGCGTTCGGCGATGGCGATCAATTCTTCGATCTCCATCTCCCCTGCAATCTCGGCCTCGATACTGATGTGCGAGCGCTGGTTGTGCGCGCCGTAAGCGGAAATCTCTTTCGAGCAGGGGCATAGACTCGTCGCCGGCACCGTTACGCACATACAGAACGAGTATCGGCCTTCGTCGGATACGCTCGCGCGCCAGCTGACCTCGTAATCGAGCTCGCTTTGCACGCCTGAAACGGGTGCGGTCTTTCTCACAAAGTAGGGAAACCGCATCTCTATCGTTCCGCTGCGCGCATCCAGCCTGTCCAACATGCCGAGGAGGATCGCCTTGAATCCCTCCTGGTCCAGCGCCTCTGTGCGCGCCTCCAGCAACTCGACAAAGCGAGACATGTGCGTGCCCTTGGCAACGGCGGGCAAGCCCACCGTCATCGACAGCGTGGCGATCGTCTGCACGAGTCTGTTATCGGCCCGAATCATCATGGGATAACGGAGCCGATGGATGCCGACGGCATCGATGCGCAGTTCGCGGCTATCGATTTCCGACTGAATGTCGGGAAGGAAGACGATTTTCTCTGGAGCATTCATGTTTGACCTCATTCGCAGCAGTCCGGAGCCCCGCTGCTTACCTATGGAGCGATTAACTAAACTTGCCTGGAAACTGCTTGGCATTGGCGCCGGCAAGCGCGTCGGCGATGGAATACATCGCGATCTCCTTCGCCGGTAATGGCAGTAACGCGATCTCCCGGACCGACGTGTCGGATCTGACCGTGACGGGGGGTGCCGTCAATTTGTCCGTCGTATTCATTGTGCACGGTCCCTTGGTGTGCCTCCCGTGCAGCCGCGGTCCTGCAGGGCTTCGCGCAGCACGACTGCATTGTTGCGGGCCGTGTCGCGCGCGCCGTAGAGCAGGGTGACCCGGCCGCGGCGCCGCAATTCATCCAGCAGGCGCAACAGATCAGCGCGCTCGGCGAGCTCGGCGCGGTACTTGGCCGCGAACGATTCCCAGCGCCAGGGTTTGTGTCCGTACCAGCGGCGCAGCGCATCGCTTGGCGCCGCATCCTTGAGCCAGAAGTCGACTGAAAGCTTTTCCTTGCTCAGGCCGCGCGGCCACAGCCGATCGACGAGGACGCGTATGCCGTCGTCGGGAGACGGTTGCTCGTAGGCACGCTTCAGATTCACTGCGCAGCGCACCCCGCGTGCTTGCACGCGCTTCACGCTCTTGCGAGCCTCAAGCTGTTTTAGAAGGGGTTGTCCCACCTCGGGCCCCTGTCTACCCCGCAGCGGACATCGATGTCGCGGCGTCGGTCCGACCGCTGCGCGACCGCTCGAAATTGCGTTCGGCAAACTCCCAGTTGAGCAGGGAGTCGACGACACCCGCGACATAGACGGCGCGGCGCTCCTGGTGATCGAGGTAATAGGCGTGCTCCCAGACATCGATCACGAGCAACGGTGTTTGGCCACGGACGATCGGCGTGTCGGCATTCGATGTCGTTACGATTTTCAGCGCCCCGTCGTCCAGGACCAGCCAGGCCCAGCCGCTGCCGAAATGGCCGGTTGCGGCCGATTTGAGTGCGTCCGCGAAGCGACGCTCGTCGCCGAAGTCCGACCGGAGGCGCGCTGCGAGCGCGCCTTGCGGACCGCGCGGGCTCTTCGGCCGCAGGCAATTCCAGTAAAAAGCATGATTCCACGCCTGTGCGGCGTTATTGAACAATGGCGTCAACGCCGGGTCGGCAGCGGCGCGCGACGCGCAGTGCTTCACGATCGTCTCGAGCGAGCCGGCCGCGAGATTGGTGTCCTTGACGAGCGCGTTGGTCTTGTCGACATAGGCACGATGGTGCTTGCCGTGGTGGGTCCTCAGCGTCACGCTGGAGATCAACGGCTCGAGCGCTTCGTAGGCGTAGGGGAGATCCGGCAGTTCGATCGTCATTGGCGGTTCCTTTTTCGGTTTTCGATCACGGCATCATACTGGCCCTCTCGAACAAATAAGTAAAATGAATCTTATTGCATAATGAATGCAATCATTATGCTATTAGAAACCAGGCACTGGGCGCTGAAGCAGGAGTCCTGAACTTCCCGTATTACACGGAAAAATTCACACCCTTGATGGCGCCTGCGGTTGACTCGCTCGCCTCGCACGGACCCGCCCGCGCGCGCCGCAATATACTCAAGAGGCCCGTCGTTTCAGCCGCGCGCAAGGCGCTCGACGCGATAGCTATCGTTCGCGGTAAAGGCCTAGCTCTTACCGTCACTCAGATTGTGCGCTGGCCACCGCATCTGGGCTGTGGGCTTTCGAGCACGTAACCCTGGGGCGAACGACACCAGCACAATGCTGGACTCACCGGTTGTTCAAAAGCGCAGTTTTAGCCCGGCAACTATGGCTCTGTCCTTCTCTGAGCCGCTGCGTCCATTTCGAGCTCCGCCCCCCACAACCAGGTCCTTCGTCACCGCATAGGACAGGCCGTAGGCAATTCGCGTCAGGTGCGTGGTGCTCGCCGCCGGATCGGGGTGGGTGTCCCGGCCGTAATCCAAGACAAGCTCAACTTTTTCCGAAAGCGTCCATAGCACCGCGCCAGAAGCGTGCCACAGCGGCTCGCGATCGCCGATCGCATTGCGATTGCGCAGGTAGCCCGCATGCAGAAAGAATCTCAGAGGCCTGGGCTCGTAGCCGGCCACCAGATCAACGCCCCAGCTTGTGCGCCCCGCCCCCAGACCACGCTCGTCACGGCCGGTAGGAAAGCTGGCGTTGGGCCGCACGAGCAGGCTGATCGGACCCTTTTCGTAGAAGCGCCACTTCCAGGCGAGCAGCGTGTCGCCCATGCCCTGTGCCGATTCGCGCCGGGAACCATTCTGCGTAACTTCACGCACGTAAGCCACTTCGACCTCGAGGTCCGACCTCTCGCTGATGCCGTAGCCCAGCACGATAGGGATCTGGAGGATGCGCGTGGTGAGCTCGTCACTGCCGCGGTGCACCCGTTCTGCGTGCCCCTCGAGTTGCCAGGTGCCCTTGCCCAGCACGCCCGTGTCCTCGGTGAGCAGCGCATGATCTGCCTGCGCTGCTGATGCGGTGAACAGCAGGGCAGTCAGCAACCAGTTGGCGTATAGCCGGCGGGACCGTGCCGTTCGGGGCGCCGAGCGTGGAATCATCGCGCCCAACGTTTCATCGAGCGTCAACGGCGCCGTCGCAGCGGCCATCCGGACGTTCGCCAGCTAATTGCGCAGCTTCAACTTGATGTACTCACCGATGAGAATGGTCGTGGGATATGACACCTGCTCTTCGCTTTGCGCGTGCAGGATCAACTTTTCGGCGAACTCCGCATACTCGGATTTGCCTTCACGCTTCGCCACATCAGCGAGATGATCGAGCGCGCCGACGATGCTCTTGTGCTCCGCGAGCATCTCATCGAGATGCGCTTTCAATTTGTCCGTCATCGGCAGAACGGAGGCCATGTCCGGCGTAACGTGCCCCTTTGCCAACGAAGGCAGCAGCCCGAGCGGCGGCAGTGCGTACTCCTCTTCTTTCACAAAGTGAGGATGCAGCAATGCAGCGACCGCTTGCGCCGCCGCTCCCGTCGGGCCCGGCTCCCTGGTTGCCTGAACCAGCGTCGAATGCAACTCCTCATGCTCAGCTTTCAAGGGCTTGGGAATCTCAAATTCCATCAGTATTCTCCCGGGTCTTAGCGCAGGCGCATGGATGTCACAGTGGCACGGGACCGCGATATCCGGCGTCCTCGGGATTGACGATCGCACCAAACCTCGATACCGACGCCGTGCTGGGTGCGGTAGCGGCTTGTCCGCGGTATCCGTTGTCCAGAGCCACGGGACCGAGGTATCCGGAGTCCTCAGGATTGACGATCGCAGCAAACATCGAGAACGAAGCCGTGTTCGGCGCGGTAGCGGCTTGTCCGCGGTACCCGTTGTCCAGAGCCACGGGACCGAGGTATCCGGAGTCCTCAGGATTGACAACGACGGACGCGTTGCTGAGTTGGGAGAAGGCTATGGTGCTCAGAACTGTCACTGCGATAATGCTAAATTTGCGTTTCATTTTGTACGTCTCCAGTCGAAGGATTTGATGAACTCGGAGCTACGATCGAGATAGTTGATCGTTGATCCCCGGCGGACGGGCCTCATGCCCGCCGCCTACGCCTTGTTAAACGAACCATGCCAGCGTTTGTTCCATGAATTTGTCATCATCAACCCGCGGTGGAGGCGGATTTTTCAGGGTCGATGCCGTACTTGCTGATCGCCTCACTCACTTTTGACGGCGCAAGCACGCTCATGGTCACAAGTGCCGTCATCGCGGCGATGGCCAGCGCTGAATCCAGCGCTTCGAGCCACTTTGTCGTCCCCTGCGGAGCGATGCCGGAGCGCATCTCGTTTGCTTCCGTGGGTCACACCTTTTCGCGCCGGTTCATCACTGGACCCCATTTTCCCGATCGGTTACGCGGTTTCTCCAAGGTAGGCTCGCTGAACCTCGGGATCGTTTTTCAATTCCTTGGCGGTGCCTTCGCGCACGATGTTGCCGGTCTCCATCACGTAGGCGCGGTCGGCCACGGACAGCGCGGCGTGCACGTCCTGCTCGACCAGCAGCACGGTAACGCCCTGGCTGCGGATCTGTGTCATGGTTTCGAGCAGCAAATCGACGACCACGGGGGCCAGTCCCAGGCTCATCTCGTCCACCATCATCAGCCGCGGCCTGGCCATCAGGGCCCGCGCCATCGCGCACATCTGCTGCTCCCCGCCCGAGAGGCTTCCCGCAAGCTGATGGGGGCGCTCAGCCAGCGCCGGAAAGAGTCGATACACACGATTCAGATCCTCCTTGACCCCCGTCTGGTCCCTGCGCTTGTAAGCGCCCATCTGCAGGTTTTCTTCAACGCTCATGTGATCGAAGAGCTGGCGTCCTTCCGGGACCTGCACCAGACCCATTGCGAACACCTCGTCCGCGGTGGCGCCGGCAAGAGATTGGCCGTTGAAGCTGATGTGGCCCCGCGATGGTATGAGCCTCGAAAGCGCGCGCAGCATTGTGGTCTTGCCGGCGCCGTTGCTGCCGACCATGGCCACGATCTCGGCCGCTCGAATGTTCATGCTTACGTCGCGCAATACCGGCATGTCTCCGTATCCCGCATTGAGCTGTGTGATATCGAGCAGCACGGCGCTCATTGCCGTCTTCGCCCGAGGTAGGCTTCGACCACTTGCGGATCACGCAGCACTTCGGCCGTGGTGCCTTCCGCGATCTTCTCGCCGTGATGCAACACAAAGACTCGGTCTGAGAGACTCTTGATCGCTTTCATGACATGCTCGATTACCAGGATGCTGATGCCATGGTCGCGCACTTTCTTGATGTCCTCGATCACCTCTTCGATCTCAACGTTATTGAGGCCGGCCATCACCTCATCGAGCAGCAGGAGCCGCGGCTTCATGGCGAGCGCTCTCGCCAGCTCCAGCCGCTTGCGCTCGGGCCCGCCCAGCGCATCCGCGCGCTGCGCAATGCGCGCACCCAGCCCTACGAACTCCAGGCATTCACGGGCCTGTTCGCGCGCGCGCTCGATATCGTGCTCGCCGCCGTTCGCGCCGAACAGCGCTCCCATCAACACGTTGTCCAACACACTCAGGGCAGGGAATGGCTTCATGACCTGGAATGTGCGGCCTATACCCAGATGAGCTCGCCGGTAGGCCGGCACCCCGCGCATCGATCGCCCTTCGAACACCAAATCGCCCCCGCTCGGTTCCAGCGTCCCGTTCACCATGCTGACGAGCGTAGTCTTGCCGGCGCCGTTGGGGCCGATCAAGCCCAGAATTTCCCCGCGTTTCAGATGAAAGCTGACGTCGTTCACCGCTACCACGCCGTGGAAGCGCTTGGTGACGCCTCTGGCTTCGAGAATATTGTCCATTTACAGGCGGTGCGTGCTGACGTTATCGATGAAGTAGCGCCAACCCATTCTCCTGATGTGCTGAAACAGGTGGGCGATACCGCGCGGCATGAACACCACCGCAATGACGATGACGATGCCGAAGAACAGGCTGGCGATGCTCGTGACCTTGGTCGCGAGCACTTCGGAGATTGCCGAGAGAAGGAGCGCTCCCACCACCGGGCCGAATACGCTGCCCGGCCCTCCGAACACCGCCATGATGATCATCTTCACGTTGAGGCCGATATCAAACACACCGGCCGGATCGATAAAGGTGATGTAATAGGCGTAAATTCCGCCCGCGAGCGCCGTGAACGCGGCCGAGAGCATGAACGCCAGAACCTTGTAGAGCGTGGTATTTACGCCCATTACCGCGGCGCCTTCTTCGTTTTCTCGGATGGCAATCAGACCAAGACCGAAGCGGCTGCGCGAAAGCCAGAAGACGGTCAGCGTGGCGAGCCCGAGGAGCGCGAGCGCCAGTTCGTAGAAGAGCACCTCGCCTCCGTGAAGCGGCAAAACCAATCCGATATTGCCGCCCGCGATGTCGAGGTTGGAAACGATCGCGATCATGACAAGAGCAAGGCCGAGGGTGCAAATCGCAAAATAATGGCCTTTGAGCCGCAGCACCGCGAACCCGAGCAACGCTGCGAACACGACTCCGAGGCCAAGACCGAGCAGCATCCCCACCCAGAACGGCAGGTGGTACTGCACCATGGCAATGGCTACGCCGTAGGCACCGAGCCCGTAGAACACCGAATTGCCGAACGACGGATAACCGGTATAACCGCCGATAATGTTCCAGCCCTGCGCCAACGTCGCCAGTAGCAGAACGTTGATCCCGAACTGTACCAGCACGGTGTTGCCGATCCACGGCAGCGCGGCAAGCGCCGCGACGGTTGCCGCCAGCACCATCCCCCAGACAATGCTTTTTGCCTTGCCGTTTCCAGCGCGATTCGGACCTTGATGGGGCATTGCCCCATCAATTTGCCCCGTAGGTGCTCTTGCGACATCGGAAGCAGCGATGTTCATGCCGTTCTGCCCAGAAGTCCATTCGGCCTCGCGATCAGAATCAGCACGAGAATGCCGAAGCTCGCCACATCCCGGTAAGTGGGCCCGATGTAGAGCGCGGTGAGCGATTCGACGGTGCCCAGAAACAAGCCGCCAACGATTACCGCCAGCGGGTTGTCGAGGCCGCCGATGATCGCTATCACGAATGCCTTGGCAGTGAGCGGCCCGCCGATATAAGGATTGATTTGCGACACCGTTCCATAGAGGCCTCCCGCAACCCCGGCGAGCGCCGCCCCAAGACCGAAAGTCAGGGCGTAGACGCTCTTCGGACTGACGCCGTAGAGCCGCGCCGCCACCAGGTTCTGCGCCGCTGCGCGTATGCCGCGGCCGATGCGGGTGTGGAGCAGGAACAGCCACATTGCCAGCGTGAGTCCGATCGCAATGACGAAGGCAAGAACTTGCACATGCGGAATCGTGATGCCGCCGACAGTGTAGTTCGACCCCGCGTAGCTTGGATTGATGGCGCGGAAGTCCGCCGAGAACCAGAGCTGTGCCAGGTAGGTGAGGATGACCTCGATGCCGAAGGTGATCAGGAGGGTGTTGAACATCGGCCCGCGGATGACGAGGTTGAGGATGCCGCGCTGAATGAGATAGCCGACCACGAACAGCACTGCCGCCGTAACGGGCAATGCGGCGAATGGATCGATATGCGCGCCGGTAAACAGGAAATAGGTGACATAGGCGCCCAGCATGATGAGCGCCCCGTGCGACAGGTTGACGATATTGAGCACCCCCCACACCAGGGCGAGCCCCAACGCCATCAAAGCGTAGAGTCCGCCCAGGAGAATGCCGCTAACCAGGACTTGAATAAGCAGCGCCATCTAACGCTTGCCCCAAGGCGCGAGCGGGTACTGTAGTTGGTTGATGAAGTCCTTCCCACCGAAGATCGGCACCACCTTGTCATTCTGGATCTGAACCATGATCTGCGGCAGGCTGATCTGCCCTTTCTCATTGAAGGCGACGTGGCCATACAGGCTGTCGAAGCTCACTTTGGCAAGCGCATCGCGCACCTTCTGCGGATCGGTGCTGCCCGCAGCCTCGATGGCGTTGACCAGGGCTTCGACCGTTGCCACCCCGGATGCCGCGTGGTAGTCGGGCTCGTAGCCGAATTGGGCCTTCCAGGCGCGGGCAAATTCCTCGGCATTACCAAACCATCGGTCCTTGAGCGTCGCGGACGGCAGCCACGCGGTCATCCCACTCGCGCCATTCGCATCCTTGCCCAGCGCGTGGCGGAAGTCGGCGCTGGGGACGCCCACCGTGAACGAAAACAGCTTCGGGTTCACATTGAGGCTTTTCGCCTGACGGATGAAATTCAGGACCTCGGTTTCATGGCCCGCGACGAGCACGGCATCCACGTTCGCGCTCTTGATGCGCGAGAGCAGGACGGAAAAGTCTGACGCATTGGTGCTGTAGCGCTCGTCGATCACGGTCTTGAAACCGCCCTTCCTCAACAGCTCGCGGGTACCCTTCGCCACCGACACGTCGAATGAATCATCGGCATAGAGCAACGCCACCGCCTGCGGTCTGGGGTCGAGCTTCATCATCGCCTCGATCGTGCTGCCGAAATAATTGCTCGCCGCCGGCAGCGTGCCGAAGACGTATCTATAACCGCGGCTATAGATCTGGTCCGAAGCGCCTCCCCCCTGCACCATTGGCACCCGGCTCTTTTCCGCAATCGACGAATCCGCGAGTACGAAATTGCTGGCGAAAGGTCCCAGCAGGAAGTCCACCTTGTCCTGCGACAACAATTGCACGTACTGGCGCACGCTCAGGTTAACGTCCGATTGATTGTCGAGAACCTTCAGCGCGATCTTCCTGTGTGCGGAGCCGATCCTGACGCCGCCTGCGGCATTGATCCGCTCGACTGCGAATTCGTAGGCATCCTTGTAATAGCGCCCGGTGTTGGCAACCGGCCCGGTGAGTTGCACCGAGGCGCCAAGTGAAACCGGCTGGGCCCACGCTGCTGCGGTCAGAAACAAAGCTCCGAGGACAAGCAGGAAACTGGCCACAATGAACTCGTTGGTTTTAGCGAACTCTTTTGCCTTAGCCTTGACCATCGGCGACTCCTTCAGTGGTTTGTGACTCACACCATCAGGTTGGACCAGTTTTATAATTAAGTAAAATGAATCTTATTGGACAATAAGCGCAATATTATTCATAATAATGGCTGCGACAACCGCCGGAAACGGAGATTTCCATGGACATAAACCTCGCTCGGACATTTCTGGAAATCGTGGCGACCGGCAATTTCCTGCGCGCCGCGGACCGGCTGCACGTCACGCAGACGGCTGTGAGCGCGCGCGTGCGTTCGCTCGAGGAACTTCTCGGGCGAACGCTCTTCGTGCGCAACAAGTCGGGAGCGTCGCTGACCTCAGCCGGCGAGCAGTTCCTTCGCTACGCGCAGACGCTCGTGCAGGTCTGGGAGCGTGCCCGCCATCAGGTCGCGGTTCCACCGGGGCGGCGCGCGGTCGTCACGGTGGGAGGCGAGTTGAGCCTGTGGGACCCGCTGCTGCTCGACTGGCTGCTCTGGATGCGAGACGCGGCACCCCAGGTCGCGCTGCGTGCGGAAGTGGGGTTGCCGGAGAGCCTGATCAACCAGGTCGCGGAAGGGATCCTCGATATTGCGGTCGTGTACGCCCCGCACCAGAGACCGGGCTTGAAGATCGAGCTGCTGATCGAGGAGAAGCTCGTGCTGGTCACGACGTCGCGCCGCGGCCAGGCGCAGCGCGCGACCGACTATGTCTTCGTGGACTGGGGGCCGGAATTCGCGGCGCATCACAACCTGGCACTCCCGGAAATGTCCAACGCCGGCACCTTCGTTGGCCTGGGCCCCCTCGGACTGCAATACATACTCGAGGCCGGGGGCACCGGCTACTTCCGCTTGAAAGTGGTCCAGCGCTATCTGAAGAGCGGCCGTCTTCGTCTCGTCCCCGGTGCCGCGGAGTTCGCCTACCCCGCTTACGCTGTCTATTCGGAAAGCGTGGATGCGAAAATCCTGACCCCTGCTCTCGTGGGGCTGCGGCACGTCGCCGGGACCGGCCTGACTAGCCGGCCACGCGCGAGCGCGCATCAGCCCAATGCTTCCGGTTCACGCCGCGCGGCCTCGACTTCACGCGGATCTGGATCAAGATAGGCGCTCCGCTTCGTACTCATCGCCGCTTTGCCGGCACGCGCGCAGCACATGCCGCCGCGTGGCGCCGGCATCAGTGCATAAGAACAATCTGCATCAGCAACAACCAGGCCAGCAGACCGGCGCCGGTAATGACGGTCGCCATTTGGAGCGCCCGGATGTCGTCTCGCATGCGCAGCAACGCATACACACCGCGGTAGGTCAGCCCTAGCGAGCAGAGCAAGGCCAGTCCGCCAACGGCGACACCGATGATCAGATTAGGAATGAACAACACCAACGACGACAGCCACAGCGGGATCGGAGCAATCGAGGCGAGCGTGAAACATTCGTGATAGCGAGCCGGAACGTTGTTGGCGCGGGATACGAGTTGGATCAGCCATGCCATCAGCGGAACGGTGACCAACTCGGCGAGAAAGAAAATTCCGGCAGAGGTACGCCACCGTTCGGGCGAAACACCGGCGACCAATGCATCACCGTAGCTCCCCCCTGCGTAATAGATCATTGCCGGTGGCAGCAATGACATGGGCAGGACGAGTAGAACAAACATGCGGGAAATGGACGGATGGATCCTGATCAGTTCGTCCCATCCGTCATGAAACGACAGGATCATCTTCGGCACTTGCGACGGGCTCATGGCACTCTCCTGCACTAGGGTGAATCGGCTGGCGTCCCGATTCCGAATAGACAACTCGCCTACGGATACATTCGTGCGAGCATCCGATAAAATCAGTATATCATAGTG
>JACQTO010000166.1 GCA_016210745.1 Betaproteobacteria bacterium | reverse complement strand
GCTTCAGCGGCAGCTCGCAGGCATGTATTTCGCCGGTGAGCCCGCACACGACCAGGACAGAGTCCCGTTTGCGGTGCTGATGCTGGTCGGAATCACTGTGATGGTCACAGCTTGGCCGACGCTTGTCGTTGTCGCCGCGCCGGTGACCTCGATGGTGCCGGCTGCGCCGGTTGTGAAACCGGCAACCTTGCCTGCTGGGATGACCGTTATTCCGGTGCCCATGTTCGCGCTATCGGCCGGATTAGACTGGAACTTCTCCGTAATACCGGTACGGGCGCTGGAGGCCGCCAGGATCAGCTCCGAGACCTTGGCGCGTACGGTGTAGTCCTGATACGCCGGCAACGCTACCGCTGCCAGAATACCGATGATCGCCACCACAATCATCAACTCGATAAGGGTAAAACCCTTTTGGATCGATTTCATAGAATCTCCTTGTGAGTCGACGCCCGAGGGCGCCGTAGACGTGTGTAACGCAATTGTCATGCCCGTTTGCTAGGGCTGCTTGGAACAGAAAATATGTTATTTTTCAATGTATTGAAATTAGATTCTGGCGCGAATATCGGCGCCGTGTAAGTTCAGCGGCACAAACTGACAAAAATCGTCAGTTTGACCCTGCAGGGGGCTCGGAAATCTGCGATGCGAGCATCGCGGCAACGCCCGCAATCAGAGGCTCCCAGCCTCCGATGTGCTCCTGTCGAATCAGCCGAACCGACGGATACCAGGGCATCGATTCGCCATGGTCCAAATAGCGAGACTCGGGTATCGCAGGCGTGAGTACCCAGGCCTCCCGCCCGAGGGCCCCTGCGAGGTGGACCACGGCGGTGCAAACCGTGATGACCAAGTCGAGGGCAGCGACCAGCGCCGCCAATTCATCGTAATCGGCTTCGGCTTCCGGAAATCGTATGACCGTTGTGCCAGCGGCCTCCTGAGCTTGATTGAGGTCGCGCTCCACATCGCCGTACTGAAGACTGAGGAACGTCGCCGGGAGACGCAGCAGCGGCCGCCACGACCCCAGCCCGATCGATCGCAAACCCCGGCGCGTATTGGAGGTGCCGCCACGCCAGGAGATACCGATTTTCGGCAGCGGTGAAATCCGGTTCAAGCGTTCGCGCCATGCGGCAACGCGGGCGGGGTCGGCGCTAAGGTAGCCTCGATGCCGGGGGAAATCGCTCCATTGCCGGCGAAACAGCGCCGGCAGGCTCCCCATCGGAATCTGGAAATGCACGGGCCCGATCTCGCTCAGCCAGTGCGCCTCGGACAGGTCGGCGGTTTGCGCTTTAACTACAGCCGGCGCGAACGATCGCTGAAATAAGGCAACCAGACGCGGTTCGCATTCAAGAACGACGCGCCCAACGCGCGCCATTGCGTCTGCCAAACAGGATGTGTACATGATCTGGTCGCCGAGCCCCTGCTCGGCGTAGACGAGCAGCGTTTTCCCCGGCAGTTGTTCCCCTTGCCAGCGTGGGAAGCGAAACGGGCGCTCTGCGGCCAGCCGACTGTAGTGACGCGCCTCGATATCCTCCCACCCTTTGGCGAACTCGCCCCGGCGCAGGTTGGCATGGGCACGCATAAGGCGGGTTTCGTGGTCCTGCGGATCGCGGCGCAGAACTTCGTCCAGGCAACCGAGTCCCTCCGGATAACGCCGCTGCAACACCAATATCCAGCCGAGATTGCTGCGCGCGGCATCGAGTCCCGGCGTAATAGTCAGGGCCCTCCGGACCAGCGCCTCGCCCTCTTCGAGCAGTCCGAATTCCCGCGCCTTGATAAGGCCAAGCAGGCTCAAGGCTCGGCTATCATCGGGCCGCGAGCGCAGCAGCGATTCGAGCAAATCCGCCGCCTCCTCGAACTCACCCCTGCCGCGAAGAGCCGTGGCAAGGCCCAATAGAGCTTCGGGATCGTCTGCGTTTCGCTGCAGGAACTCCCGATACGCCGGCTCGATCCGGTCCTGCCGGCCAAGCCGCTCGAGCGCCTGCACACGGCCGCGCAGAGCCGCCACGCAGCCCGGGTCGTAGTGCAGCGCCAAATGGTAATAATCGAGAGCCGCCTCGGCGTCACCGAGGGCGAGCAGGGCGTTCCCCGCTTGCAGATTGAGCTGAGAATCGTCCGGATGACTTCTCAGAAGATTCTCCAGCGCCTCCAAGGCAGCGGGAAAATTGCCGGCGCCAAGCAGCCGCTGCGCCTCGTCGCGCGACGACGGTTGTGTCATCTGTGCCCGGCGAACAGCATCGCTTCGCGTTCGGCGCGCCATTCCTCCGCATATTCACAGTCGGCGAATTCGGGAAAATACGGGCCGCCGAGCGTGAAATGGACAAGAGACACGTCGCGCGATCGCGCACAGTAGTCGACCAGATGGTTCCACCGCCCGGGGAGCTCGCCCACCAGGTCTTCTCTCTCGAGCCACTTGAACTGATGCAGATCCAGCCCGCTGGCGCAGTTGACATATTCGGGGGTGAGCGCGCCGCACTTCCGGTTGTTGAACAGCATCACGCTGGACCAGTTCTTTTTCTCGTACGTGCTCTGCGCTTGGCCTAGAAACTTGGTCTTCTCCCTGGGCAGATGACGATGCTTGACGACCTGAACCGCAAAGCGCTCGTCGCGCAACGACCACAACCTGGCGATGTCGTCCAGAGCCAGCATGTCGCAATCCAAGAAGATGCTCCATCCCGTGTACTGCGAAAGGTAAGGCGTGAGAAAGCGCGAGAACGAGAATTCGGTCGACTGCAGCGCGTGTCTCTCGCGCGAAAGGACGTCCCTCAACTGCTGCTGCATCAGCGGCGCGATGGTCACGGGAACAGAACTCCTCACTTGGATGCTGTAGGCGAGGACGCTCCAGGCGACTGCCTCACGCGGATCATAGCCGATGAATACCGGAATCATCGGATTCTTCCAATTGCATGGGCCAAATTGCGCAATCCGTTACGGAAGGCGCAAGGCCGGCGATGATATAATTTTCGATGGGTCACCAATGAGCGGCCTAAGGGGAAAGGGATGATATTCAAGCTTTTTGCCGCCAGCAAGATCGACGAGTTCGCCAAGAGCCTGGCACAGGATATCGCCAAGCGCTATCCGCCGGCAATCGCAAACAACCCGGAACAGATGGTCTCTCAAAAGCGGCTCACCACCATTCTCGAGGAAGCCTTCAACCGAGCACACCAGTTCAACCGCGAGGAAAGACTGGGCATGTACAAGAAGGCGAAACTTGGCAATACCTTCAAATGGGAACTGAAGGAAATGGGCTATGAGGAAAAATTCGTCGAAATGGCCACCGAGGGATTGATAGTCTATCTCACCCGCGGACCGCAATAGCCACTTACAAGCCTGCTGTTGGCGAATTTGGCGAAGATTTGGCTTCTAAATTCGTCTCCCCT
>JACQTO010000013.1 GCA_016210745.1 Betaproteobacteria bacterium | reverse complement strand
TCGGACAGGCGGCGCAGGCGTTGCACGCTGTAGTAGCGGTCGTAGATGTCGCGTTTGACAGCGGCCGTCTTGGGCGGAAAGACCAGCCCACGCTCCTCGATCACCATCAGGAACAGCAGACGGTAGATCAGCCGCAACAGATGCTGGTAGTAAACATCCGGCTTCAGTTCGCCCGAGGCGGCGGCATGGCGCAGCGTTTCGTTTGCAGGGTGCGCCAAAAAGCCGTTGGCAAAATCACGGATCGCCCGCTCAACCGCCCGGCTCAGGCCATCGCGGATGCGCGAGCCGGAATCGAGCGAATCCTGGTGGTAGCGTTCGACGAGGCTTTCCGCAGCGGCCTCGCGCGCCGCAGGCAAGCGCGTTGCGTGCAGCAGACGGTAAAGAACCGCAAAATCGGCAAACAGCCCGTCGGTGAAAATGCGGTCGAGGTCGAACTCCAGGTAGGTAAGCTTGACGAGCCGCGAACTGTCGCGCAGCAGCCGCAACAGCCGGCCGTTGGTCACCAGGCCGTATAGATCTTCGTCCAGCGTGAGGTATTCCTGCACCATCGCGTGCGCCGACATGCGCAGCACCGCTTTTTCAGGCTTGCGATCCAATCCCGACGGTTCGCGGCAGCCGGTGATGTGCACCGGGGTCTGACCACGATTGGCGACGCGGTGCGAAATAGCGTAGGTCTTGCCATTCAACTCAGCGCCGCGCGACTGGTATTCGAGCTGGTAGCCAAGCAGGCCGAGCAACGGCACGACCCATTGCTGGCGCGTTTCGGTGGTGGCGGCGGAATCCGGCCTCAGCGTTTCAAGTTTACGCTGAAAGATACGCCAGTAGTCCTGTGCATCGGCCCAGGCACGTGCGATCTCGTCCTTGACCTTCGCGTTGCGGTCGAACCCAAAGTCCGCCGCGTGTTGGCCCGGGGCATCCTCGAGTCGATCGAGGATGTCCGGCGAGAGAATGGCACCCTCGATGCGGATGCTGGGGTAGTTCACGGGCGCCTTTTCCCCGGCGCCAAGCGGTATCTCTGCAGGCGGCTGTTGGGCTTTTCCGGAAGAGTGTATTCGATGAGCCCTTTTGCCAACAGATCCTTGATGGCGCGATTGATCGCGCCAGACACACGCCCGTGACCAAGTTTTTGCGCGATGCCGGATCGTCCAAGGGGGGCGTCAGCCAGCGCCAGCAGCACGTTTCGTGCGGTTTCCGACTCTAGCCCCGACTCTAGCCCCGACTCTAGCCCCGACTCTGCCCCCGACTCTGACCGCCCCTGGGTCCCTCCCCTTCCTGCCTGTGACGCTGCGACCTCCAGCGCCGCCGGATGCACGGGGAGCCGCACCATAAAGTAGCTGTAATCCTCATCGAACTCGAATTCGGCGGGCTGGGAGCCGTTCTTCTCCATGGCTTCGATGATCTTGGGGATGCCGGTGGCACGGCCTTCCGTGAATTCCAGTTCCTTGAGGAACTCCCCGATGCGGCGATTGCGATAACGCCGTGGCCGGGCACGACCTGCGCGGAGCAGCTCCAGTCGCACCGAACGATCCGGTCCCGGATAGCTGAGGACGAATAGTTCGTTGCGCTCGATACGGACCTCGATGGGTTCGCGCGTGTCGTAGCCCCGGTGATAGACCGCATTGACGACGGCTTCTTCGATGGCGTCGTACGGGAAATTCTCGACACGGGTCGCTTCGGCTCGCCCGCGGTGCTTGATGACGGTTTCGGCGATCAGGTTGCGCTTAATGTAATCGAGCGCATCGCGGGTCATGCGAGGGATCGGGCCCTTGAATATCTTTTCCGAAAACTTGTTGCCACCCGGACCTTCCTTGGGAAACCAGACGACGTCGATCTGCATGGCGGGGAAGAACCGCCACGGTTCTGGGTTGAACATCATGAGCCCGACGTTGAGCGGAAACGGCGCCTCTTCGGCGCCGCCGATCACGCCCATCTGGCGGCCTAATTCCAGCAGCGGAAGCGTGCGTGCCGGTCCGGCCAAGTCGCTACCCACCTGTTGCAGATAGTCCATCATCAGCTCGCGCGACAGATCCTCGATCTTGGCGCGTTGGTTGATGCGGTCATCGAAGGGAACCGTGGCTGCGAGCGACAGCAGTTCAGTTTCATCCGCTCCCTTGGCGCGCACGGTGCTCGACCCTTTGCGGATGAAATAGGCGTATTCCTTGCCGCCCTTGGCAAAGGTGAGCCTCGCCTTGTACGGGCGCGTCTGGCCGCCTAGAACCCAGATCACTAGGATGTGCCGGCCCTTGATCTCCGCTGGCACGACAACGGGGTGGTAATACGGCTGAATGGCGTTATGTCCGAGATTCAGAATTTCCTTCTGGATCGCGTCGATCTGGCCCCGCTTCAGCCCGACCGGCGGCAGCACAGGCTGGCCTTGCTTTTCGGCGACGCCGACGATGATGTAACCGCCGCCGAGGTTATGGAAATCGTTTGCGAACGCGCAGATCGTATGCAGCACGGCGAGCGGGTCCCAGCCTGCCTTGAATTCCAGCCGCTCCCATTCCACGGCCTTGCCATGAAGAAGCGACTCGATGTTGATCGGCAGGGCCATGGGTTATTCCGGCAGGAGCACGTAAACGCCGAGAAGATCCATCGGGAGAACCGGGTACACGACCTGGAAGCGCTGTTTATCCATCAACGCACTGAAACGCTCGTGAGCGTCCACCAGGCGCTTCGACTGCTGCTCGGCGACGGCGTCGAACTCCGCCCGCAGGCCGGCGAGCAACTTGAGTTCGTTGTCGAGAAAGCCGGCGCGCGCCTGCGGCGAAAGGTCTGAGGAAGCCCGCGCTTCGCCGAGCAGCCTCTTCGCCTCCGCGTGATCCAGGAATTCCTTCTGCTCGGGTGTCCCGCGCCAGCCCCAGAGCAGCATCTCTTCGGCGACGATCTTATGCCCTACTTTGGTCTGCTCGATGACGTTGCGGCAGCGGAACAGTAGCAGAGTGGTCTTGATGGCCACCTGGCGGGTGCGGACAACGGTGGCGCGGGCGGCACGTTTGTCCACGCGCGCGAGGGTGTTGGCCATGACAAGTTGGCAGAGCTGCTCGACAAAGCGGTGGTTGCGCCCGATGTAGTGATAGCTCTCGGGCGTGGGCGAGTGAAAACTCACGTTGACGGGGTCTCCAGCCGGCAACAGGTCGCGCAGCGAAGTGGGCAGATTGCCCGTGACAAGGCGGTAGCCCTTGCGATTGCGCCTTATCTCGACCCCGAGCAAGTTGTTGAGTGTCGCGGATACGAACTCTTCCACGGCCTTGGGATCGCCGATGGCTTCGTCCACCTCGCGCAGATCTGCCTCGATCTCCTGCGCTTTGATGGCGTTCTGCGCAAAGATGCTGCGGGATGCCTTTTCCCGTTCGGCAGCCTCGTCCACCTTGCGGGTGACGTTGGCCTTGGCCGCGGCGGCCTCACCAAAATCGCCGAAGTCGAACTCGATCTGGTGCTTGTCGCGCTTCTTTTCGATCTGCCGGTCGGGATTGAGCAGCAACGCCTGCGTGATGGTGTCGATGATGCTCTGGGAATCCTCGGGAAACGGCACATTGATGCCGGTGGCTCGCTTGATCTCGCGCACCTTGCGCAGGAGCACATCGAGCACGATGCCGTCGATCGGATTGTCGGCACCGTAGAGAAGGCAGGCCTTCACCTTCGGTGCCAGTTGTCCGAAACGATCGACACGGCCCTCGCGCTGTTCGAGGCGGTTGGGATTCCATGGCAGGTCGTAGTGCAGCACGCCGGTGAAGTGCTCCTGCAGGTTGACGCCCTCGCTCAGGCAGTCGGTGGCGACGAGAACTCGGTGGGGCGAGTGGCCCATGTCCTCGATGCGCTGCTTGCGCAACTCGTCGGGCAGCTCGCTGGTGATGACCTGCAGGTCGAGCTTCGGGAATTTTCTTTTCAGGGCCGGTGCCAGGTGCTGGCCTACATAGTCAGCCGTGGCAATGTAGC
>JACQTO010000174.1 GCA_016210745.1 Betaproteobacteria bacterium | reverse complement strand
GGCCTGCTTGACGCGGTTGTTGACGTTCAGCGCCGCGGTATCGACATCGGTGCCGATCTCGAAGGTGACCTGGATCTCGACCGCGCCGTTCGAGCTCGAAGTCGAGTTCATGTAGAGCATGTTCTCGACGCCGTTGATCTGGTTCTCGAGCGGTGCGGCGACGGTCTGCTCGAGCGTCTGGGCGGAGGCCCCTGGATACACGGCGCGCACCGTGACCACGGGCGGCGCGATCTCCGGGTACTGAGCGATCGGCAGCACGCGCATGCCGGCGAGGCCGGCGATCACGACAAAAATGGAAAGCACGGCCGCGAATATCGGCCGGTCGATGAAGAAACGCGAAATCATGGCCACACCCCGCGCTCAGTTCCGGTCCGCAGTGCTCGCCGCGACCTTGTCGGCCGCTTTGCTGTCGGCCCTTTCGCCCGGCTGTTTCGCCGCTCCCGGCGCGCCCTTTCCCGTATCTGGAGCGCCGCCTTCGACAATCCGTACCGGCGCCCCCGGCCCCAGCTTCATCACGCCGTCCACGACGACGCGGTCGCTTGGCTTGAGGCCGTCGTTGATGATCCAGCCGTTATCGGTCCAGTCGCCGACTTCCACGGGGCGGGGCTCGGCCTTGCTCTCGGCGCTGACGACATAGACGAACTTCCCCTTCGGTCCTTCGAGCACCGCGCGTTGCGGCACTACGGTCGCACCAGGCCGTATCGCGCCGTTAAGCAGGACCCGCGCGAACTCGCCCGCGCGCAGCAGGTTCGCCGGATTCGGAATCTCGGCGCGCGCTTCGCTCGTGCCGGTCTGGGCGTTCACACGCACATCGGTGAAGTTGAGCGTCCCGCTATGGGCGTAGATGCTGCCGTCGGCCAGTCTCAGGCTCGCCTTGAAGCGGCCATGTTCCGGAAGCTTGAGCCGTCCGGCCTGGACATCGCGCCGCAGCGCAAGGTACTCACGGTCGGGAATGCCGAAGATCACGTACATGGGATCGACCTGGGTGACGGTAGTCAGCAGCACGTTGGGACCGGAAACGAGAGACCCCTCGGACACAACCGCGCGACTCGCATAGCCGGAAATCGGCGCCTCGACCCGGGTGTACTCCAGGTTGAGTTTCGCTTCGCGCACACGCGACTGCGCGCTCTTCACTTCCGCGTTCGCCACCTGCTCGGCAGAGGTCGCGTCATCGAGTTCCTTCTGGCTCACCGCTTTCATTTCGAGTACCGGCCGCAAACGCGCGGCCTCGCGTTTTGCCTGCGCGAGCCGCGCCTCGGCCATGGCCAGGTCCGCCTCGACTCGGGCGAGGGTAGTCTGGAAGGGCACAGGATCGATGGTAAAAAGCGATTCGCCTTTCCTTACGTATGCCCCTTCGCGGTAGTTGCGCTTGAGCAGGATTCCGGTCACGCGCGCGCGAACCTCGACTTCGCGAAAGCCCGCGGTCTGCGCCACGTATTCGTAAGTGGCCGGCACGTCCTTCGGTTCCACGGCCACGACCGCGACCACCGCAGGAGGAAGGCCGCCGTGTCCCGTCGGCAGCGCGGGCTTGCATCCGGCCGCCGCGAGCGCGAGCGCGATCGGCAGCGCGGCGCGAAAAAGTGCAAGGCGGCGGTAGGCCCCCGCGTTTTTCTTGGACTCAGGCAACGCAAATCCATCGACATATCGCATACGATTTCTCCTCGGTTTGCCCTTTATCGCTCCCGGCGGCCCGTCTTCTCCGCAAAAACAGGGCACAGGAAATGAGGGTTTTTGCCAGCTTCTCGCACTGGGTCGCCATGGCAGCGATAAGGTTTTCCTCCGCTGTGCCTGCCAGCCAGCATTCGACCGTGGCGCGACGATAAGGTGCCGAAGCTGAGCTTTCTCGCGTGCCCCGGGGGTGGACCGGCCCGGTACACTCAATGGTCGATTGGCAGAGCGCCTATTCGACAACAGCCCGAGCATTTATTTCAGCTCGGCCAACCGCCGCTCGAGAAGCCGCCGCTGCGGCTTCTGCCGGATGAGCGCAAGCACCTGGAGGGAGGCCCCTGTTTCGCCTGCTCCGCAGTTGGAATTAGGGAAACGCTGATTAAGTCATCCCCGCGAAAGCGGGGATCCAGCAACTGGTTGAACTTCCCAGATTCCCGCTTTCGCGGGAATGACAAATCTTCACTTAATCAGCGCTTCTTTAGGAATCTTTATGACGGGTCACACCGGCAAGCGCGGTGCGGCTGCATTAAGCAGATTCGGAATAGCCGCGCCCGCTTGCGCGAGGAACCCCCTACCCGATGGGAATGCCGATTTTCAGAGCGACTAGCTGAGCGAATCCCAGAACTGAACGATCCGCTTGCGCATGGCGGCATCGGGCAGCGGCCCGCGGCCGGCTTGCAAATTATCGAGCATGTATTCGGGCTTGTCGGTGCCCGGAATCACAGCGGTCACCGCCGGATGCGAGAGGATGAACTTGAGAAAAAACTGGGCCCAGGTCCTGGCGCCGAATTCGGCCGCGAAAGCGGGCAGCGGCCTGCTGCCCGCTTTGCGAAAAAGGGAATTCCTTCCGAAAGGAAGATTGACGAGCACGGCCGCCCCGGCATCCCTCGCCGCCGGCAGCAGCGCGTTCTCCGCCTCGCGATCGCCAAGGGAGTAATTCACCTGGAAGAAATCCGGTTTCTCGCGCGCGAGCACTTTCGCAATCGCATCGTACTGACGCGCGGAACTGGTCGTCATGCCGACGTAGCGGCAAAGCCCCTGGCGCTTCCATTCACGCAGCAGGCCGAAGTCGTAGTTCGCGTCGCCCACGTTCCATGCCTGCATGAGATCGACGCGCTTGGTCTTCAAACGGCGCAGCGAAGCCTGCATCGACGCCGTTGCAGCGGCGCGCTCGGCGTTGTAGGAGAACTTTGTCGCGAGGAACAGCCGGTCGCGCACGCCCAGATCCGCGACGAGATCACCCACCCTGTCTTCCGCCCTGCCGTAAGAATGGGCCGTGTCGATGAGGCTCCCGCCGCCGGCAACGAGCGCCTGGATGACCTGGCGGCGCTCGGCGTATTTCGCCGCATCGTTCTCGAAGTCGAAGATGATTGCGGTGCCGATGCCCACGACCGGCAGCTGCTCGCCGCCATGAGGAATGGGCCGTGTTCTGAGAGGATCCTCGGCCCCCTGTGCCCGATGCGAAAACCGCGACAGCGCGGCAGCGAGCGCGACCCCGGCGCTCGCGGCGAGCATCCGGCGGCGTGCGAGATCGGTTCGAGGTTTCATGCCGGCGAAAGCTTGCGCGCCGCGGCGCGCATCAGTCGGTCGCTTGCGCGCCGCTGAGCTTCACCAACTTGCCGTACAGCTCGTGGTTGGCACGTATCGACTCGGAATATTGCTCAGGCGTGCTGCCGATGGGCTCCATCCCCATGGTGGTCAACTGCTGCGCGATCTCCGGCGCCTTGAGCGCCCTGACGATTTCGCTGTTCAGTTTCTCGATCACCGCCCGGGGCGTTCCCGCCGGGGCAACAAAACCGATTTCCGTGCTGATCCGGTATCCGGGAAGCCCGGCCTCGGCGATGGTCGGCAAATCCGGCATGCGCGCGTAGCGCTTAGCCTCCGCGATGGCTAGCGGCCGCAGCTTGCCCGCCTTGACGTGCTGCCCGATCGTGGGGTACGAAGTCAGGATCACGTTGATTTCGCCGGCGAGCAGCGCCATCGTCGACTGCGCGACCCCTTTGTAGGGGACGTGGACCAGATTGACCCCGGCCTGCTGTTTGAACAATTCCATCGCGAGATGGTGCTGACTGCCGGTGCCCGGGGTGCCATAAGTCAGGCCGGGATGGGATTTGGCGTAGGCGAGAAATTCCTGAATCGATTTGGCCGGCAGCGACGCGTTGACCACCAGGAAAAGCTGCGTCGACACGCCGATCGCGATCGGCGTGAAGTCCTTGAGGGGGTCATAGGGAAGCTTTCGGAACATGTGCGGATTGATCGCCAGGTGCGGCACGCTGGAAACGAACACCGTATGGCCGTCCGGCGCTGCCTTGGCCACCGTCTCCGCGGCGATGATGCCGCTTGCCCCGGGCTTGTTCTCGACCAGCACCGGCTGGCCGAGAGCCTCGCTCACCTTTTTTCCCACCACCCGTGCAAGAACGTCGGGCGAGCCGCCGCCTGCAAACGGGACGATGAAGCGAATCGGCTTGGTCGGAAAGTTCTGGGCCGCGCACTCCGTTGTCACAACGAGTAGCGTCCAGGCGAACGCTGCTATCACCATTGTCAACTGCTTCGCTTTCATCATTTCCTCCGTTGTTTGCCGCCGGCCGGCTTGACGGCCGCCCCCGTCATTGTCGGTCTGTCCTTTAGGGTCCGCAACTCGGTATTCATCGGCAGGTCACCGCGGCGGTTCTCGGCGCACCACTTGCCCGTCTTCCAGTAATCGCCCTTGACGGCAAGCTGCGCCTGGTACTCCAGTTCCTCGTTCCACTCGCCGAGGTCATAGCCATACCAGGGCATCTGCGGCTGCAGGCGCGGCAGTCCGAGTTCTTCCCAGATTCTGCGCGCGCCTTCCATGTATTCGCGCTTGGGCAGCGATATGGGCGGGAAGGTTTCCTTGAGCATGGCGTTGATGAGCACAGCGGAGTCCTCGTCTTCGATCATGCTGCGCGGACCATGCCCCTGCTCCTTGTGCAGCAGCATCTGCAGATCGCGATGCGGCCGGCTGCGGAACGATATCGCCCAGACCACGGCGTCGGTATTGTTGGGATCGATGTCCGTGTCCAAAGCCACGACCCACTTGCCCGTGATCCGCCGGAAGGATGCGAGCGCGTAGAGCCCGCGCCAGACTTCCGTCGTCGGTGTGCCCTTCTCGAACTGCACGATGACCAGCTTATGCAGCGAAGTGAGCGGCTCGTGCGTGGTCACCTTGGTTACGCCCTTGACGCCGAGGGTGACGAGGTGCTGGGTGAGAATCGCCTCGTACCCGGGCCGGCGGATGCAGCTCGACTCCGAGGGCGTCACCTGGCTCACCCAGGAGGTCAGGATCGGGTTCTTGCGCCGGGTGATCGCCGTCACGTCCATGTAGCCGTTGTATTCCTGCAGGTTCACGTGCCCGTGCGACTCTCCGAACGGTCCTTCGGGTTCGAGGTACTTGGTGCTGATGTAGCCTTCGATGATGATCTCCGCCTCGGCTGGGACCAGCAGGTCGACCGTCTTCGCCTTGACTACGTTGAGCGGCTTGCCGACCAGACCGCCCGCCAGGCGCAGCTCGTCGACGGACTCGGGCGCCTTCTGCACCGAGGAATAGGACACGATGGGCGGGCAACCGATCACCACCGCGCACGGCATCGGTTGCCCGAGCGCTTTCCATTTCTCCCAGTGCATGTAGCCGCCGGTGCGCAGCTCGACCGACGTGTTGACTCCCAACCGGTCCGGCGCCCGCAGCTGGCCCCGGTAGTTGCCCAGGTTCTGGACCCCGGTTTCGGGATCCTTGGTGATGAAATGGCTCGCGCTGGTGTAGGGCGCGTTGTCCCAGCCCGGCGTGGAGATGGGCACGGGCAGTTCATCAAGGCCGTGGCCGTTCAGCAGTTCCTTGCCTTTGTAGACGACCTCCTGGCAGGGGCCGCTCTTCACGATGCGCGGTGGAATCGGGTTGCCAAGCGCCTTGCTCCACGTCTTGGGGATTTCATCCACCTTGCACTGCATGCCCAACGCGTAGATGGAGGGGCTGCCCGCGATCCCGCACACCAGCACCGGAATATCGTATTTCTTTCCCTTGGCGTCGGTGACGTTGGTGAACAGGAACGCCCTGCGGTCGCTCTCGGGCAACCCGCCGCGAAACTGCCAGCGCACAAGGGGGTGCATCTCGGTGTCCTTGTTGATTAGGCGATCGACGACCACCAGCAGTCCGGCCTTCTTCAGCGCCTCGATGTGCTCATGCAGGTCCCGGTATCCCCGCTTGACGGCGGGCGTTGCGGATATACCGGGTTTCTTCTTTGCGGTCGTTGCCATGCGGCGCTTCTCCCTTTTTGAGCAAAATGGGGTCAGAGTAACATTTCCCCAACGCATCGAACCAACGCGGCATTGCCTTAATGAAATGTTACTCTGACCCACTGCTGTCCGGTTAAAACGTGAATATATTCATTTGATTGCAGTCGTCGCCCTGTTCAGATTTGTAGTCGCTGCCTGGAAAGGCTTGCTGCAAGGGCATCTTCTCGAACAGGGTGACCGACAAGATCTGTAGCAAAGTGTAGAGCG
>JACQTO010000161.1 GCA_016210745.1 Betaproteobacteria bacterium | reverse complement strand
GAAAATCGCGAAGGCCGCCCACATCAGCAGATCCTGCATCGTTCGCGAACGCACGATTGCCCCGTGACCGGCCTCATGACCGAGAAAAAAGAGACTGCCGTAGGCGCAGCCGCAAAGAACCGATAGCAGCAAGGCTGCGACTGCCGGCATGGGCGCGAGAACGAGTACGGCGCTCCCAATGGCGATTGCGCTCGCGATAGCCAGCATAGCCACAGCCCGAATGGGCCTTGGCGCGAAAGCATCTTGGGGAAGCTCGCGGCGGATCCGCTGGCGAATCGTCGCCGTCTCGGCCGCTGATTGGTTTCGGCCGACAGCGTACAGACGGGGGATATCAGTCATTTGATTTGACAATGGCATCCGATGGGGGCGGAGTAGAACGTGCGGGGGCCCGGCTTTCGTCGCGTGGGAACGAGAGGGACTCTCGCCAGGAACCTGTCCGGTTTCCCCGCGCGTCGACCCCGCGCTCGCCATGCCTGCCTGAGGGCGCCGCCTGAATTCTTCTGCGACTAAGGCCTTCTGGCTAACGTCTCGTCATTGGGGCAAGCGGTCGCTGACATCGTAACGGTCCACGACCTGCCACAGCGCCACGGCGGCTACCACGACCCCGACCACCACGGTGTTGAGCGTCATGTCGCGCTGGGCACTGAAGCCGAGGATCCACGGCGAGGCCACCGTCCACAAACCGATTACCAACAAGCCGACTAGCGCCTTGACCGTCGGGGGGGCGGACCAATCCCTCGTCATGACCAAATCCGCGATGGAAAAGACGACTGTTGCCAGCCCCGCCCCCACCGCGTTGTAGAACATCCTCGACCCCTCATCGGCGTGATCCAGCGCCCAGGGCGAGGCGGCCAGCCAAATGCCGGCGATCAGCATTACCACGTCTTTCCATTGATTCTGGCGCATACGCATACTCCTTCCTGTCACTAACCAAACGCTCTAGAGTCGAACCGCTCTCACACACCTCGACACTTGCACTGCATCGGACCAGTCGAGCTATAGGGTCAAGGTCCCCCAAATCGTCGGCGGAAAAACGAACGGAATGTGGGTATCGTCCAGGCACCCTGTCAGCGTCCCGCCCGTCGCTCGACCGCTGACAGAAAGCGTGACGAGGAACCGGGCAACACCCGAGCCGCATCCGATGTCGGCTGCCAGGTCCGCCGGCCACTCCACCGATCCACCGAGGATGCGGCCATGATGAATCACGTCGTTCTGTTGTTCCCAATACCATCTGCCGCCGGCCAGCGTCACTGCAGACCCGAGGCCCGCGTGGCCGACGCGATCTGCGATTGCGACCCAGGTGCCTCCGTTATCCGTGTCGGTCCAGCAATTGCACACCGCATTGGCCTTGCCGGCGAAAAGAACGTTTTTCGTCACCTCGCCATCCTTGGTGCCTGGGAACAGTTCACGGCCGGAAAGGCCCGTGGTGTGGTCGCTGTGGGCAGCCGCACCACTCCAATAGCCCAAAGCCAGGAGTCCGGCCATGCCCGCGGCAGTCATTCTGGCCCGATAGGTGTCCGAATAATTGCCCCCAGTGCGTTGCATGTTCGACTGCCGCGCGACAATGGCAACGCCGCATGCAACTTGATGCTTCGGCAGCTTAGTCTCCACTGACACGCCAGCGTAGGACCGACGAGAGCCGAAAATTCGACACCGCCCACCAAGCCCTGTGCCCGGGCTATTCATATCACTGCATTGAATAGACGAGTGAAAATCAATAAACCGACGGTGCCGGAGAGCAGGAAAAAACGATCCTATACGACCAGTTTGCGACACACCTGAGTACACGGCTACCTCCGAGTGGCTTGCAGTTGTGCGGACAATATCGCAAACTATTCAAGTTATGAAGATACACTTTGATTCAATGTAGCAGCACTGTCAGATTATTTCGCCGATACAACTTCGATATTCCAGCAATACACAGAGGTTCTCATGTTGCAGCTTTCACTCGATCCCGACTCCGCTCTACCCCTTGCCGACCAGATAGTCATCGGCATCCGCACTCGCATCGAAGACCGGGTGCTCCGCCCCGGAATGCGCCTGCCTCCCATCCGAGACTTCGCCGAGCGCCACACTGTAAGCCGCTACACCGTGGTGGAAGCCTACGATCGGCTGGTCGCCATGGGTTACGTTCGTTCGCGCCGGGGCTCAGGCTTCTACGTGGAGGGTCGGCCAGCGCCTGCGATAGGAACGGCTGCCAGAGGCGAACTCGCCCAGACCTTCGATAACGCCGGACTGCTTCATCGCAGCCTCGACGAGGGATCCGACAGGCTAAAGGTTGGGCTGGGATGGTTGCCGCCGGAATGGCATGACGAGGCGGGCGTGCGCCGCCACCTGCGGACCCTCGCCCGCCAGCCGCGAGCCAAAGTCACCAGCTACGGCAGTGCTCAGGGCTACGGCCCCCTGCGCGAGCAGTTGCGCGTCAAACTGGCGGAGTCGGACATTCCGGCCTCGGCCGACCAGATCGTGCTCACGAATGGCGCCACCCACGCCCTGGATATCGTGGTGCGCCACCTATTGAAACCCGGAGACTGCGTGTTCGTCGACGACCCAGGTTCCTGGAATCTGTTCGCCAATCTGCGCTTGTTCGGAGTCAACCTGGTGGGGGTGCCGCGTCACGTGCACGGCCCGGACCCGGCAACCCTCGCGGCGCTGCTGGAGGAGCACCACCCCAAGGCATTCTTTACGCAATCGGTGCTGCAAAATCCCACCGCCTGCGACTTGGCTCCCGCCAACGCCTTTCGCATCCTTCAGTTGGCCGAAAAACACGATTTCGTCGTGGTGGAAGACGACACCTACAGCGATTTCCACCCGGGCCAGCCCACCCGGCTTGCGACGCTGGATCAACTGCGCCGCGTAATCTACGTGGGCAGCTTTTCGCACACTCTGTCGGGCAATCTGCGGGTGGGCTTTCTCGCTTGCCAGCCCGACCTGGCCGCCAGCTTTGCGGACGTAAAAATCGTAACCTGCTTGTGCACTTCGGAATTCGCCGAACAGCTTGTCTACCAAATGCTGACCGAAGGACATTACCGAAAGTACGTGGAGCGCTTGCGCGTGCGCCTGCTGGATGCGACAGCGAAGACCCTGCGAATGCTCGAACGCAGCGGCTTCACCGTTTTTTCGGAACCCGCCGGCGGCATGTTCGTCTGGGCCAAGGCGCGGGGCCTACACGATGCTGCTCGCCTGGCCGGCCAAGCAGCGTCGGAGGCGATCATGCTCGCCCCCGGCCACGTCTTCCGCCCGCAGATGCAGCCCACGCCCTATCTGCGCTTCAACGTCGCCTATGCACAGGACCCGCGGCTGGAGCGATTCCTCGATCGTGCTGCCGATCGGCCGGAATCGCCGTCAGGGGATTCAGAGGTCGCCCCCTAGCGGTCGGCGAGGGATCGCGAATCGCAGTGGAAGTACGGTGCGGTCAGAACGCTATGTACGGCCCGGGGCCACCGGGCGTACTCGCCCCATCGATGGCCACGAACACGTTGCGTCCGTAAAAGAAAGGCAGCCCCCAGTCGAAACCGAGAAAGGGAAACTGCGGCGAAGCCAGATTGGCGAATGCAGTGAACCCGGGATTGTTGGTAACCAGCTCTTCGGCGTTGGCGACGCTGAAGTTGACCGCGGCGCTGGTTCCGTTGGTTCCCTGAATGATGGCGCTCAGGCTTTGGGTCGAAGCCGGACAATAGAATCCGGCAACGGCTGGGTTGCTGCAAGCCGGAATGTTGGAATCCTGAAAGAACAAGGCATTGGATCCGCTATCGAAAAAGCTGTTCGTGATACTGCTGTTGTTGTACATCGTCGTAAGGTGTCCGGTCGCCGGATCCAATGTCAGCACCGAAGCCGAGCCAAGGCCGTTGTTTGCTTGGGTACCGATGCCGAATACCATCACGCCGCTTACGCTGGCGGCTCCCGCGGCCCCGACGGACGGCAACTCCAAGATGATGCCGTTATTGTCAACCGCGAACTTCGATACCGGATTTTGCAGCTGTTCGGCCAGGGGCATGGCAGCGGCCTGGCAGCCCGAGGCCGGACACACGTAATAGATTCCGGGACTCGCGCTCCGCGCGCAACCGATACCGCAATCCTGGCGGAACGAACTCACGCCCAAGACGCCGTTCGCGCCGAAGCTTTGCACGGTGTTCTTCGCCGCACCGGTGCCTGCGCAGTCCGTCGGTATGGCGGCGAAGGCGGGATCACCGATCACCTGAATCGCCAAAGAACTCGCCTGTTCGCCCGCCATTTTCACATCCGCCAGCCTCACCGGCCCCCAAGAGAACCCGGTGGCAAACTGGGCGCATTGGGCCACGGGATTGCCGCTGGCGTCGGCCTTTTGCGGCAAGGAGAGCGATGATGAGAGTACCGACGACATGACCCTCAATCCGGTCGAACCGGTGTCGATCAGGACGTTGTCGATCGCTTGGCAATTGGAGCTTCCCGGCGCGCAAAGGGTAACGGTGGCATAAGCGAGATTGATATTGCCGGCCGGTCCGGAATTCACGGAAATAGACATTGCGTTTTGGGCAGGCGCGGCGATGCTATTCGCGCTCGGTGCGCTGCTGCTGCCGCTACCGCCACCGCCCCCGCATCCTGCAATCAGGATCAGGACTACTGATACGATCAAGGCCCGGTACTTAGGCACGCTTCCCCGTCCCTTATCGAATTTCTTCCGCAGCGACCCCTGGCGGCAGCAACTGGGGAACATAAGCCCTTCCTCGAAATGCCCGCATATGGCCTCCGGTGTAGACAACCAGGCCAGGTTGCTTCACCACTCGGGCGCCGACTCCCCCGCTCCGAACAGCATCGCGGTACTGCTGGAAATAGCTTCCCAACAGCAGTCGCAAGTCGGGAAGCGAAGGTCCATCCCAGCTAACGGCAAACACGGCTCCGGTTGCGGATACGTATTCCCTCACCGTGGTCCCTGAAGGCAACTGCAGATCGAACTGCGTGAATTGGTTCGCCGGCGTCGTTCGCAGGGCGGCGTTCAGTTCCGCCCGGTCGGAATGAACCGATGCCACGTCCCCGCCCAATACAGCCCGCGCGGAAAAAGGAAAGGCAAGCATCACCAACGCCATACCCGTCAGCCACTGCTTCGATTTCATATTGCAATCCACGCTTGCACCGCAGAACCCCAGCGAATGTAATACTCCGCGCCATCAGAGGCAACACCACGGTGGCCGCAGGCCGGGAATTTGCCTTAATATTCGAGGGTCGGCGGTCGTCGCGTCGCAGATAGAGTGAGGAAGATATGCCAGGCGGACTGATTGGAACGGCCGTCACTGCCCACGTGCCACGCATGGGTATCGAGGAGAGGGCTCCCGAGTTTCAGCGCGGGCTCATTGCCGGTTCGAAGGCCATGGGCGAGGCGATCCGCGGACTAAAACCCGATCTGCTCGTACTGATGTCGGCGCACTGGGTCTCGACATTCAACTGGTACGTTACGGGACAGAATCCTCACAAGGGAGTATGTATCGCCGACGAAGCCCCAGATCTGATTTCGGGCGAGCCCTACTCCCGCCCCGGCGATTCCGGGTTCGCGGCTGCGCTGGTAGCGGCGATGAAGGCGCAAAATATCCCCGCCTCGGTCAACGATAGTCCGCACTACACCTGGGACTATGCGACGTGGGTGCCGCTGCACTATCTGGACCCGGCGGAGAAGCTTCCGGTGGTCACCATGCCGTCGGTTCTCACTTCCGATTTGGACGAATGCAAGCGAGTAGGCAGGATCGTAAACGCAGTCGCGCAACACCAAGGGAAACGAATCGTTTTCGTCGCCAGTTGTGCGCTATCGCACAAGGTCGTACGCGGCCCCGAAAACTGGCCGACCCCGGAACGGATCGAGTTGGACAAGAAGGTGATCGAATTGCTCAAGCGAGGCGATATCGCAAATCTCGAATCCTGGCTGCCCGAGTATTCCCGGCTTGCGGTGGCAGAAATGGGCGGTCGCGTTCTCGCGGCCATGACCGGTGCGCTCGCCTCTATGGCTGGCGGCAAGCCTCTGTCTGGCATTCACTTCGGGAGTTACGCGCAGTCCTCGGGCAGCGGCAACGCCAACGTGCTCGTAACGTAAGCAGCGCTATCTCTGAGGCGTGGTACCGGCTCAGTCACTTGACAAATTTGGCGAAGATTCGGTTTTCAAATTCGTCTCCCCTTTTTCGCGCAGTTGCCGGCAACTGCACGAAAAAGGGGAGATTGATAAACGGCAAAACCAACTTCCTTGATTCCCGCTCCTCCGGCTTAGGAACGACGCATTAGCAAATCGCTTGCGGTGCCCAGGACCCATTCCCCACCAGGTCAAGGGCACCTTCGCGACCGGGCTACTTGTAGACCTTCACCTCGACGCAATGGTCTAGGGCGTTCGAAATAAAGTCGATTCGCTCCAGTTCGTTCGGGCAGAGCCCGTTCATGTTCACACCCTTGCCCTTCGCAACAGGCATGCCGGGAGCATAGTGACCGAAATGCCCGCCCACCCCGACCACCTCGGGATGGACACACTGCGTCAGCTTGACGATAGCCCTGACCTTCTGCACCGGCGATTCCAGCCAGACCTCGTCGCCGTCGACGAGTCCCTTGGCTTTCCCAACCTCGGCATTGAGCATGATCCTGTAGGCGCCGGTCTCCTCGCAGAGTTCGTCGATCCACGGATTCTCGTTGCCGTAATGCCCGTAGACGTAGGAGAACTTGAAATGCACGGCGATCAGGTCGTAGTCGCCTTTCTTGATCGCGTGATACGACGGACAGGGCATGAAGTCGGGCAAGGGGTCGTAATCCGAAAGGTCCCATTTCAGCCCCATCTTGTCGAGCGCGCCTTTCATCTCCACGCCCTTGTCGACGAAGTGCTCGAGATAGACCGGCATTCTCCCTTCGAGATACGGACCGATATAGGCTTCCTCGACGCTCCTCGGATAACGGTAAGCTCCGTGCTCCTGGAACCAGGCCAGGCCGTGATCGTCGCCAAACCACTTGCGCGTCTGCATGTCGATGATTTCGGCGATGGGATAGGGCTTGGTGGATTTCAACGCGTGCTTGCCGTCCAGCCTGTAGGTATGGTTCAGCATGCGGTACAGGTCGCTGAGAATGTCGAGGCGTTGCGCGATTTCCTGCACCACGTCCTGCGGGTGCCGCACTCCGGGCGGCGGCTCGACCACCGGCTGCCGTATCTGCCAGTAGAAGTCGTCCTGGCCGCAGGGAGCTATCAGGAATGCACCCAATCCCGGCGTGAAATCGTATCGCTCCATGGCGGTGGGGAACGGCAGCACGATATCGTCGAAGACGGTCGTTTCGTTGACCTCCACCGCAAAGCCGAACATGAACGTGAACGACTGGTACAGACTCTCGACTTTCTTGTGATCGCCGAAGGAACCGAAGAGGGAGTTGATGGGCGTATGCATCAACACCTCGATCTTGTCCGCGTCGGTCAAACCGAACTCGGCGAAGTGGCCGACGGTCGCCGGCAGGTTGGTGTGGAAATGCGCGGCAAGCGGAAACAGTTCGCCCAAGTCGGCGCGTGAGACCGGCATCGGCGTACGACCCGGAAACGCGCTGGGGTGGGGAGTCGGCATGAGTTGACCGCCATGCTCCAGCATGCCGTCGATACCGCTTTCGGGCCACCACTTGTGCGGATGCTTGCCGGCGGCACCCGTGCTCAGAATGCCTCCCGGCACATTGACGGACCCAACCACGATATTCAGCACTTTGAGCGGCCAGCAATTGTGGAACCCATGCTTATGGCCCTGGGGTCCTTTCGCCCAGTCGACAACCGCCGGCCGATACGGAAGCGTGACGCCGTCGATCGTGATTGTTTCCCCGACCCGGGCGGCCTTGCCGAACTCTGTCGCCAGGCGTCTCACCGTGGCCGCGGGAATGGTCGTGTACTGTTCGGTTTGCTCCGGCGGATGCTTGGCGACGTGCTCGCACAACAGGTCGAAAGCCGTCCGCGCCGGCTTGCCCTCTACGTCGTAGGTCCCTTTGATAGCAGGATCTTTCAGCGTCGGATCGTTATGCACCTTGACTTTGCCGTCCGCCAGGTCGTAGATCTGCGGCTCGCCGGTCTTGGGATCGCGCGCATAACGTCCATCGGCGCTGACTAGATAGGGCGCATTGGTCTTGTGCTTCAGATGCGGCTCGTCGTAGATGCCCAGTTCGTTCAGGAGAACGTGCAACATGCTGAGGGCCAGGGCCCCGTCGGTGCCGGGACGAATGGGAATCCACTCGTCGGCCTTGCTGCCGGCATTCGAGCACACCGGATTGACCACCACTACTTTCATGCCCCGCGCCCGGGCATCGGCCATATCGGTCAAATGATGGACAAAGGAACCGCGCGAGGCGGTCCCGAACTGGGTGCCAACCAGAATGCAGTAATTGGCATAGTGCATGTCGGGCTGCTGATGGAATCCTCCGCCTGAAAAATACTCGACGGGATGCACCACCTTGCCGCACGTGGGCGAGCCGGCGGCGAGGACCTGATTGGAGCCGAACGCGTTGGCAAGTCCGGTATACCAGATCATGCCGTCACCCATCGCGTCCCAGGCCTGGACCCAGAACTTCTTCGGGTTGTCGCGGAGGCGCTCGAGCTGGGCGACGATCGTGTCGATTGCCTCTTTCCAGGAAATCTCCACGAAGCCCGGATCCTCATGCATGCCCTTCTTCGGATTGGTCCGTTTCATCGGAGCCTTGATCCGGGCCGGGTTGTACTGGTTCATGAAGCCGGCCTTGCCCTTGCCGCACATCTTTCCCCGGTTCTGCGGAGAATCGGGATTACCCTCGATGTGCACTATTACACCGTCTTCCACCGTGACATTGATGCCGCACCCGACGTAACACTGGCCGCATGACGTCTTGACCACTCTTGACTGCAATTTCGCCTGCGTCATTTCCACAATCATCCTCCTCCAAACATAGGCAGCATGACGACCTCTACCGCGTTGTCGCCCAGCTTCGCGGCCAGTCCGCCGCAGTTGTTCATGTTCTCGTCACCCACGAATATGAGCATGGTGTGCCGCAACTTGCCGGGCGCACTGAAAACATGGTCCCGGAATACGTCGCCAAACATTTCGGTCAGGGAATCGAGCAGATCGCCCACCGTCGCCTCCAGCGGCACGGTCGCCTGGACTTTTCTCTTGCCCAGAATCGAGGGCAGGTCGCCCATGAATTTCACCTGGACTTCCCTGGTCGATTGCGGCGACTCTGTGCCTTCCATCTCGCTTTAGCTCCGTCGGCCGTAGTTGGCCGACATCGCCGCGTATTCCTTCTCCAGAATCGCGTTGCTGGTGCGGTTGAGCTTGCTGAAGTCCACGCCTTCCTGCACCACGGTCGAGGGCACATACACCCCTACCTTGAGCACGCAATAGCGGAACAGAAAG
>JACQTO010000165.1 GCA_016210745.1 Betaproteobacteria bacterium | reverse complement strand
CTTTCTGTTCCGCTATTGCGTGCTCAAGGTAGGGGTGTATGTGCCCTCGACCGTGGTGCAGGAAGGCGTGGACTTCAGCAAGCTCAACCGCACCAGCAACGCGATTCTGGAGAAGGAATACGCGGCGATGTCGGCCAACTATGGCCGACGGAGTTAAACGAAAACAGAGCGGATCATGCTGCCCATATTTGGAGGAGATTGATCGTGGAGATGACGCAGGGAAAGTTGCACTCGAAGGTGGTCAAAACATCATGCGGCCAGTGTTACGTCGGGTGCGGCATTAATGTCACGCTGGAAGGCGGCGTGGTCGTCAACATCGAGGGCAACCCGGATTCGCCGCAGAACCGGGGAATGATGTGCGCCAAGGGCAAGGCCGGCTTCATGAACCTGTACAACCCGAACCGGATCAAGGTTCCGATGAAACGGACCAATCCGAAGAAGGGCATGCACGAGGATCCGGGTTTCGTGGAGATTTCCTGGAAAGAGGCAATCGACACGATCGTCGCCCAGCTCGAGCGCATTCGCGACAACCCGAAAAAATTCTGGATCCATGCCTGGGACTTCGTGGGCGACGGTGCGATCTGGTTTACCGCGCTCGCCAACGCGTTCGGCTCAAACCAGGTGCTTGCTGCCGGCTCGCCCACCTGCGGCAAGGTTGTGCACCCGGTGGAGTATTTCTCGGGCGGCGGATTTCACCAGGCGCCCGATATGCACTACGCCAACTATTGTATTTTGATTGGCACCCAGGTTGGATTCGCCGCACGCGGTTCTTTCGTGCACCATCTGACCGATATGGCCGATGCCCGGGCCCGTGGCATGAAGGTGGTGGTCGTCGACCCGGTCTGCGCGCAGGCCGGGAGCAAGGCGGACGAGTGGATCCCGATTCGCCCGGGCACCGATGGCGCTCTGGCCCTCAGCATGCTGCACGTACTGCTTAACGAACTGGGCATATACGACGAGCCGCACCTGAAGAAACGCACCAATGCGCCGTATCTCGTCGGTCCCGACGGACGCTACGTCCGCGATCCCGAAACGAACGAGCCGCAGATCTATGACCTTGCCGACGGCAAAGTCAAAGTGCATAACGATCCGGGCCTGAAAGATCCAGCTATCAAAGGCACCTACGATGTGCAAGGCAAGCAGGCCAGAACCGCCTTCGACCTGCTTCGCGAGCATGTGGCCACGCACCCGCCGGAGGCGACGGAAAAATACACGACCATTCCCGCGGCCACGGCGAGGCGCCTTGCGACCGAGTTCGGCAAGGCCGTGCGCGTCGGGGAAACCATTACGATCGACGGCGTCGAGCTTCCGTATCGGCCAGCGGTTGTCGACTGGGCGAAAGGACCCCAGGGCCACAAGCATGGTTTCCATAACTGCTGGCCGCTCAAGATGCTCAACATCGTGGTGGGCTCGGTAAATGTGCCCGGGGGCATCCTGAGCACCGGTGCTGCCGGCGACCATCCGCACAAGTGGTGGCCCGAAAGCGGCATCGATGGCATGCTGGAGCATGGCGGGCAGCTCATGCCCACGCCGCATCCGAGCGCCTTCCCCGGTCGCACGCCGATGCCCGTCTCGCGCGCCGACTTGGGAGAGATATTTCCGCTCGCCGCGCACTTCCACACTAACCTGCCTGCGACCACCGATGACTTTTCCAGCTTCGGTCTAACCGAAAACGACAGGATCGAGGTATTGCTGCACACGCCCATCAACTCCCTGTTTAGCTCCTTCGGAGATCACAAGAAGGTGGAACGGCTGTACCAGTCGTTTAGGTTCATGGTCGGCTTTGCGGTGGAGGTCAACGAGACGACGCTCTTCGATGATGTCGTGCTGCCTTTCCCCTCTTATCTGGAGCGATACGACTTCGGCTCTGGTACCGGAGCCTTCCTGCTCGGCCCGTGCGGCCAGGACGACTTCTACTGGCAGGTGCGGCATCCGGTGGTCGAGCCCCCGCCGGGGGTGAGGCACCCGCAGGACGTGTTCCAGGAAATCGCACAACGTCTAGGTATTCTCAACGACCTGTACCGCATGCTGAACCATACCTACCGACTGGACGGGAAGCACGCACTTAAATCCACCAAGCCCTACCCGATCGCCGAAATCATAGACATGCAGACGCGCAAGTGGTTTGGAGACGATCATGGTCTGGAGTGGTTCAAGGAGCATGGCGTCTACCGCCACCCGAGAAGCGTCAGGGAAGCCTACATCGGGCCATACGTCGACGGGAGAATGCCGGTTTACCTCGAGCACTTCGTAGATAAGGGCGTGGAGATGAAAGCTGCGCTCGATAAGATGGGGCTGAAATGGGACCTTTCGGATTACAACCCCTTGCCCGGTTTCATGCCGTGTCCCTCGTATCACGCTATCCAGAAGGGGGACTACGATCTGATTGCCGTTCATTTCAAGTACGCCTATGTCTACGGCGCCTACGGCAACGAGAATCCCTGGATCGACGAACTCTGCGAGGAGACCGGCGCCTACAGGATCATGCTCAATTCGGCGGTCGGGAAAGCCAAAGGTATTGTCGATGGCGACGCCGTCTGGCTGGAATCGCCGGTACAGAAGGTGAGGGCCATAGTCAGACTGACGAACTGCGTCCATCCCGAAGTGGTGGGGGTGGGTGGGCACTTCGGTCACTTTGCGCCGGGCATGCCCTTTGCGAAGGGCAAGGGCGTGAACATGAACGGCCTCTGTCCGAACACCCTGGACCGGATCGACTCGATCTCGAACGCGCTGGATCACTGCGTTGAGGTCAAGGTCTACAAGTAATCGGCCGCCCACAGAATAAATATGTAGTACAGATGGAGAGAGCGAGTAACGCTAAGAGATACGGGAACTGCATCGATCAATCATCAATCGGTACTAGAACAATAAGCCCAACCTGTCCGTGGGTAGATACAGTCAGAAGGGGCGACTGACGCAGTGGAGCTTCAGCCAGGGGACTCATGAGTTCCTTAGCAGGTCAATGTCGGAGGAGGGTTCTAAATGAAAAAGCAACTGTTTACTGTTTTACTCGCCGGTGCCTTACTCGGCGCTACTACCGCGTCGGTGCTGGCGCAGGCGTACCCGAACAAGCCGATCCGCATCATCGTGCCGTTCTCTCCGGGAGGCGGCAACGACGTGTTGGGCCGCGTCATAGGCCAAAAGCTGCAAGAGCGCCTCGGGCAGCCGGGTCTAGTGGAGAACAAGGTTGGCGCAGGAGGCAACATCGGCACCGAATTCGTCGCCAGGAGTGCCCCTGACGGCTACACGCTGCTGGTGGTCACGAACGCCATGGCCGCTTTCGTACCATCGTTGTTTTCCGCGCCGCTGCCCTTCGACATCATGAATGACTTTGCCCCGATCGGCTTCGCCATGACCGGGCCGGTGGTGGTCGCAGTGGGAAACAACGTCCCAGTGAAATCGATTAATGAGCTGATTGCTTATGCCAAGGCAAATCCCGGAAAGCTGTCCTATGGGTCGCCCGGCGTAGGTACGATGCAGCACTTGGTCACCGCATGGTTCGTAGACATGACGGGCACCAAAATGGTCCATGTGCCGTACAAGGGCTCAGCCGGCACGGTGGCCGATCTCTTGTCCGGTGAGTTACAGGTGCTTTTCGGTGCGCTCAACGCGCTCGTTCCTTCCATTCAGGGGGGCAAGATACGGGCGATTGCGGTCACCGAGCGCGAGCGCCTGCAGCTGCAGTCGCTCAAAGACGTGCCGACAGTGCGCGAATCGCTGCCGGGTTACGAAGCTACCATGTGGTACGGTCTGGTGGCGCCGGCAGGTACACCGGCTGCGATCACTAACAAGCTCTCCGATGAACAGCGGGCGATCGTCAATCTGCCCGAGGTGCGCGAGCGTCTCGCCGGCATTGGACTCTACAGCAACCCAACCTCGGCGGCCGAAATGCGCCAGATCATGGCTACCGAGATCGGGAAATGGGGCAAGGTGGTGAAAGCCGCGGGTATCCAACCGCTGTGAAGAGAAGAGCACGAGGTTTGAGCGTCAGGACTGGCGGGCCGTGGGTGACTTGACGCGGTCTGTCGCGATTATCAAGTAGATACTCCCGGACCGGCTTGGACTGCTTTTCGATAGCTACTGGCGGTTGTTGACATTCAGGTCAACCATGCAAATGGCGACCAACGCGATGAAGGAGACAAAGCGTTGGGCCGGTTTTTCATAGCGTGTTGCAACCTGGCGGCAATGTTTGATGCGGCAGAACGCGTTTAAGAGCGTCCGTAACGGTTCGAAGTCTGGGACAGATGGATCACGAGAGAGGAGACAGAACCATGACTGGGGCTTTGCGGAAGGTTGAAGTATCTGTGCGCACTTGCACGGCCGGGATGTCCTTGTGGAGAGAGCCGAGTTTTAGGCGGCTTTTCGCCGTTTCGCGGCCGGTGTTTTGCGCCGTGCTCTTTGCGATCGCGGCCGCAGTGGTGCCGGCCGGCGACGCTGCAGCCCAGGTGTGGCCGGCGAAGCCGGTGCGCCTGGTGGTGCCATTTTCGCCCGGGGCCATCACCGACATTCTCGCCCGCCTGGTTGCCGATAAGCTTGGACCGCGTCTCGGACAACCGGTGGTCACCGAATACAAGCCGGGCGCCGGCGGCAGTGTCGGCGCCAAGTTCGTCGCCGATTCGCCGCCCGACGGCTATACCGTGCTGATCGCCAGCCACCCCGGATTTACGACTGCGCCGGCGCTCTCCAAGGATCCCGGCTTTGACCCGGTGCGCGATTTCACCCCGGTCACGGGCCTGGTGAAGTTTTACATGCTGCTCGGTGTGCATCCCTCGGTGCCGACCAAGAACCTGCAGGAGTTCGTCACCTACGCCAAGGCACGTCCGGGCAAGCTCAACTACGGCACGCCCGGCGTCGGCATGCCGCACCATCTTGCCATGGAACTGCTTATGCAGACTGCCGGAATCGAGCTCGTGCACGTGCCATACAAGGGCGGCGCATTGGCCACGCAGGACCTGATCGCCGGCCGTGTGCAGGTCATGTTCGGAAGCTGGGGCATCTTCGGCCAGCACGTGCAGAGCGGTAGGCTCAAAGCGGTCGGTGCCTCGGGCGTCGCCCGCATGTACCAGGCGCCCGACATTCGCACCATCGCCGAGCAGGGCTATCCCAGTTTCGACGTATGGTCCTGGATCGGGCTCCTGGCGCCCGCCGGAACGCCGCCCGAAGTGGTTGCAAGGCTCGCCCAGGAGGCCCAGCTCATAGTTGCGATGCCCGAGATAAAGGAGCGCGTGCTCAAGTTTGGAATGGAATCGATGCCGGGCACGTCGCCCGCGGCTTTCGCCGAGCAAGTCAAGACGGACGTCGCCGCCTGGGGCAAGATCATCCGTGACGCAAATATCAAGCCGGAGTAACGGCTGTGGCGCGCAAAAATTGGATCAATGCGAAATTGACCAGATGACCAGATTTCCGGCACAAGACAATAATCACGTGCATCATTTCACGCATCTCTCGGAGGAGGAGCCATGATGACAGCAAAGAATCTCGCTTGCGGATTGTTTGCCTCAATTCTGCTTGCATTCGACAACGGCGCTGGCGCCCAGCAGTTTACTGGGCAGGTTGTCACCATGATCGTCAACTATTCCTCCGGTGGCCCAACCGACATCGATGCACGCATCGTTGCGCGACACCTTCCGAAACATCTTCAGGGCGTAAATAGCGTGATCGTACGCAACGTCGGAGGAGGGGGCGGAAACATCGGCGTGAATCAGCTCGGCGAGGCCCCGTCGAAGGACAGACTAAACATCGGCTTTTTCACCTGGGACCCGCTGGACCAACTTACCCAAAACCCAAATTTGCACGTACGCTATAACGACCTCAAGTTCATCGCCGGATTCCAGCAGGGGTCTCTAATCTACATTCGCCGCGACGCTGCCCCCGGGATCAGACAGTCGGCCGACGTGGCCAAGGCACAGCCCTTCAGGGTCGGCGCCTTGGCACCAACAAGTCATGCCACCTTTCGTATGCGCTTAGCGCTGGATTTGCTCGGGGCAAAGTACGAGATCATCCCCGGTTACAAAGGATTGAAGGACATCGAAGTGGCGGTTCGGCAGGGCGATATTCAATTGACCCACAACTCATTTTCTGGCTGGTACGGCTCAGTAATACCGACCCTGGTCAATACCGGAATCGTAATTCCCGTGCTTCAGTATGATCACAATCGCGTCGACGGCACGCTGAGCCGCAGCCCGGACGCGCCGGATGTGCCTGCGTTTCTCGAAGTGTACAAGGATGTCTGGGGAAAGGAAGCGATGCCCAGAGGCGAGAAATGGCAGGCCCTCCAGTTGATAGGCCAGATCATGGACAGCATGGGCCGCACTGTGTTCATGCCGCCGAACGCGCCGGCTGCAGCCGTGGAAGAAATGCGCCGGGCATTCGAGGCTCTGGCGAAGGATCCCGCATACATTGCAGACTATGAGAAGGTGGTGAAATTCAAACCCCGCTTCATCGTCGGCGCGGAAGGAGAGCGCATCATCGCGGGCCTGGGGACGGTGTCGCCATCCTTCGTGAGTTTTCTGCGCCAGTACCTCGGCCAGTACCTCGGGGAGAAGAAATAGGCAACCCTAGCACCTGCTTCCCACCCTCCATGTTCAGGCGGAACGCTCCTGTGCAGGTCACTCTTTAACCGAGGCGCATGACGTTTGCGCCAGATACTCGATTGCACTGGCCGATATTGCTTTGCCTCGGCGTCAGGCGCGGAGATGGCGTAAGCTAGACGTACCCTCGCCCTGAGCTGGAATGGAGACCCGCGTGACACAATGGAAATTTGGAGAGAATACGATCGACCGCGTGGTCGAGTCGGAAATGCCGCGGTGCGTGCCGTCGGTGTTGTTGCCCGATGTCACCCCCGAAATCGTAGAGCGCCACCGCCATTGGCTCGAGCCATACATGCTCGATCCGAATACCGGACAGTTGATCTTATATACCTTTGTGATCCGCACGCCGCGCTCGACCATTCTGGCGATACCTGCGGCGGCAACGATAAGCCCCGGCCGCAGAATCAGCGCTATCACATGAATAAGCACCCGTACCTTGAGCGTCTGGCGGTGGTCGGCGTGCATCCGGAACAGGTCGACTTCGTCCTTTGCACGTACCACCATCACGTAACAAGTGTTTGGTGTGCTCGCCCGAAAGTCTGGTAGACTTTTTTTGAGGGGGCAATGTTCAAACCGAATGCTCATTACGCTGCAGCAGTGTTTCCGCTGTAGCGATCACTGCACAGTTGGGACAAAGAGCAAATCTCTAAGATCTAGAAGTGCAAGTTTCGACCCAGATCGTTACTCAGAATCGCCGGCTCGCAGGCTGCTAACAACCGGACAGAGCGCGGACCACAGTCCTTCATGGGGATTGTGCGAAGGAAGGAGAAGCTTATGGCTCTGACGGCACTCTGCCGAGTCATCGTCGTGCGCTGCACAGACGTGGCGATGCTTATTCGCGAAATGCAGTTTTCGATGCGCATCAGCTCTTTGCTTCGGACCGTCCTCTTGGGAAAGGGGCGTGCACCTATGGGTGACTGTGTGCTCGGAGATCTCACCCTCACCCCAGCCCTTTCCCGCCCAGGCGGGCGAGGGTCTGTTTGCCTCGCCCCGCCTGCGGAGGCCAATGGTGAGGAGAAGGCTAGTCAGCCACTCTTAGGATCATCAAGAAGATAGGCCAAACGGAGTTTAAGATGAATATTGCTAGTCCCGAATTCGTTGGTGAGCGAGATGATGCGTGGGTTCCCTCCACTTGTGCGCTTTGCTATGGAACCTGCTCGGTCCTCGCGCATCGCGTGAACGGCGTGGTCGTCAAGGTCGAAGGCAACCCGGAGAGCGCAATCGGCAAGGGTCGCCTGTGCGGCAAGGGCGTCAGCGGTCTCATGTCGCACTATGATCCGAACCGCCTGAAGGTACCGCTTCGCCGCACCAATCCGAAGAAGGGCATCAACGAGGATCCGGGCTGGAAAGCGATCAGTTGGGACGAAGCATTGGATGAAATCGTGGCCGTGCTGAAGCGCGTGCGCGCCGAGGATCCGCGCAAACTCCTTTTCCAGCGCACCACCACGGTTCTTTCGGCCCGCGTTCCGATCATGACTTTTTGCAACGCGTTCGGCACGCCGAACATCGGTGCATCGGGTGGAGGCTTCCATTGCGGCAACGGTGCCCACCTCACCTCCGGCATTATGCACGCCTCGTGGTCGGTCGTTCCTGATTTTGAGTACTGCAACTATTCAATCTATTTCGGCGCGTCCAAGGGGCATTCAGCCGGACATGCCTCGAATTCGAACATGAAGCTTGCGGCCGATGCCCGTGCGCGTGGCATGAAGATGATCGTGGTGGATCCGATGTGCAACTTCGCTGCTGCCAAGGCGACCGAATGGGTGCCCGTGCGCGTCGGCACCGACGGCGCCTTGGCCCTGGCCATGTGCAATGTCATCGTCAATGAACTGTGCACGATAGATAGGCCGTACCTTCAGGCAAAGACCAATGCACCCTATCTGATCGGCCCCGATAAGCTGTACGTGCGTGATCCGGGTTCGGCTAAGCCGCTGGTCTGGGACGCGGCCGCCAACGCCGCCAAACCGTTCGATGCAGCGAATGCGGCCGACATGGCGCTCGAAGGCGATTTCGAGGCGAACGGTGTCAAGTGCCAGCCGGCGTTCCAAAAACTCAAAGACCATCTGAAAAAATTCACCCCCGAGTGGGCCGTGGAAATCACCACTGTCCCCGCCGCTAACATACGCCGTCTTGCGACTGAATTCGCGCGCGAGGCGCGTATAGGCAGCACCATCGTCGTGGACGGTGTCACGCTTCCCTATCGGCCGGTGGCCGCAATCGCATTCCGCGGCGCGCAAAGCCACATGAACTCGTTGTACAACTTCTTCGCGATCAATCTGCTCAACCATCTAGTTGGCGCGGCCGACGTGGTGGGATCGTGTCTGGGGTTTAACCCGGCCTGCCACGGCCACCCCGACACCGGCAGACCGAAATATGTGCCCAAACCGGATGCCGACGGCATCATGACGGTGGGATTGTGGGCGGGTTTTCATTTTCCCTATCCGCCGCCCGCGCCACGCGTGCCGCGGAACATGGGCCTAGCGGATCTGTTCCCGATGGTCGTGTCCTCGCCCCTTATGCACTCGGACGATCAGGAATCTCTATGGGAGAAGTTCGAACTGCCCTATCGCCCCGAGGTCCTGTTCAATTGGGGCTCCAATATGGTGATGAGCATCGCCAACAGCGAAACGGTGGCGCGCTCACTCGCCAGCTTCAAGTTTATGGTGTCGTTTGACCTGTTCCTGACCGAGACATCGAATTTTGCCGATATCGTGCTCCCGGACCTGGGCTATTTGCAGCAGTTGGATGCGCATACGAGTTTCCCGTTCTTCCTGTGCTGTATGCCGGGAGGAATGGGCGACTGGTCCTGGACTATCCGGCAGCCGGTGCTCCCGCCTGACGGACAGCAGCGCTCCTATACGGACATACTCCTCGAACTTGCCGACCGCGTGGGCTTTCGCGCCGACTACAACGCCGCTCTCAACGCCGTCATCAACTTCACGCCGGAATACCGACTGCAGGGCGACCGGCGCTACAGCTGGGAGGAGATCAGCGATCGTGAGCTAAAAAGCAATTTCGGCGCTGAGCGCGGCTTGGAATGGTTCAAGGAGCACGGTGTGATCAGTTGGCCGAAGAAGCCACAGGAAGTCTTCTGGCGTCCGTTCGTCGACGTGCGGGTTCCCATTTACTGGGATTTCCTGGTAACGCTTGGCGAGAAAACCGCGGCCATCGCCGACCCGCGTGGACTGAAGATCCCGCGTGAGTATTACGAACCGATGCCCGATTACTTGCCTTGCCTCGCACATTGCTGCAAGACGCCGGGTTTCGATCTGTATGCCTTCTACTACCGCGACATAATCCACACCAACAGCTTCACTATGGAGAACCCCTGGCTCGACGAGGCCGCTCAGCTCAACCCGTTCACCTACACGATCGCGATGAATGCCGATGTGGGCAAGCGCAAGGGCCTACGCGACGGTGCGCTTATCTGGGTCGAGACCGAAAAAGGACGCAAGGTGAAGGGCCGGGTGAAACTCACCCAGGGCATCCACCCCGAGGGGCTGGGAATCGCCGCCTGTGCCGGCCACTGGTCGAAAGGCATGCCGGTTGCGAAGGGCAAGGGCGTTCATTTCAACGAACTGTTAGAGAACAATTGGGAGCATGTGAGCCCGGTGAACCTGAACATCGACCTGTGCGTGCGGGTAAAGGTGACGCTTGCGGAGGGTTCTTGATCAGACGGCGAATGGCAAGAACAGGGAAGTGAATCGTCATACAGAGGAGGGAGATATGAAAACCGTTCCAACGACTAGTCGGCTCGCGCTCCGTGCGCTGACCGCGTGCCTCATCGCGGTATCAACCGGTGCTCATGCGCAGGACAGCTACCCCACCAAACCGATACGAATCATCGTACCCGCTGCGGCGGGAGGCGGTGCAGACATTACGGCACGCATGATCGCTCCCAGGCTCTCCGAGCATCTCGGTCAGCAGGTTGTGGTCGAGAACCAAGGCGGGGGGGGCACCGTCATCGGCATGGAGCGCGTCGCGCGTGCGGCGCCCGACGGCTACACGCTGGCGATAGCCCTCAGCTCGCTCACCATTACCCCCTATGTCATGCCGAAACTTCCCTACAACCCCGCGAAGGACTTCGCGCCGATCTCGCAGGTGTTGAGGGCGCCCAGCATTTTGGTCTCTCATCCCTCGCTGCCGGCGCGATCGCTGAAGGAACTGATCGCCTTCGTCAAGGCGAACCCCGCGAAGCTTAGTTATGCCTCCCCTGGCTTTGGCGGTAACCAGCACCTGGGAATGGAACTGTTTCTCCTCGCGACCGGGTTGAAAATGGGTCCTGCGCATTACAAAGGCATGGCGCCCGCCGTCGCAGACGTGGTGGCGGGTCATGTGCCTATGATCATAGGCGACGTCCTAGGGGTAATGCCTCACATCAAAGCCGGCAGGCTGCGCGCATACGGTGTAACCAGCGCAAACCGTGTAAGTGTTGCTCCGGATGTTCCGACCATCGCCGAAGCCGGCGTGCCGGGCTTTGAGGTAGTACAGTGGTTCGGTATCCTGGCGCCGGCAAACACGCCGCGCGACATTATCGCCAAGCTCCATGCGGGTACGGTGTACGCTGTGCAGGATCCCGCGACCAAGGAGCACTTTATCAGAGCCGGCGGCCAGTTGGTCGGCAGCACGCCGGAGGAATTCGCAGCCGTGATTCGCGACGATCTTAAGAAGTGGGGCAAGGTGATCAAGGACGCGGGGATAGAGCCGCAACAGTAATACAGGTTTGGCAAGCGGGCTTATCTTCTTGGTACTTTTCTTGAGGGAGGGGAGTGCTCGAAGATGCGGTAGACGGTAAGCTGCATACCGGTATAACTCGGGAGCATAGCCGCAGGCGGTTGGAAAGCAAGCGGCGGCTCAGGTGGGCGAACTCGGCGGCTCGGTTCCGACTTCTTGGCCGCCACCAGTTTGAAATGAGCCCTTAGGAATTAGCCACCAACGGGCGTCTTATCCCCATACGCAGGACATCGGTGCAGCGAACATGTGTCTACCGAAGGGAACAATGTTTTCCCCGTCGTAGAGCACTACACCGAGTTTGAAATTGTCATCGCATACATCACTCAGCTTTCGCAACGCCTTGAAGTCGCCGGTATTGACGGTGGCTGCAGCTTTGACTTCGATACCGATAAGCCTACCGTCGTGCGCTTCCACGACGATGTCGACTTCGTCCTGATCTTTGTCCCGATAGTGATGCAGAAGACAGGCCTCGTCTAGCCACGCGGTTTGCTTCAATATTTCGGAGAAGGTAAATGTCTCCAGAATAGGACCCAGGACGGCGCGGTCTTTCGCGACTCGCTCGGGCGTCGTGCCGAGCATGGTAGCGAGCAGGCCGGAATCGAGAAAATGAAGTTTGGGTGTTTTCACCAGCCGCTTCAGCTGATTTCGAAACCAGGGTTCGATGCGATGCACGAGAAACAGTTGCTCAAGCACAGCGACGTACTTTCTAGTCGTCTTATCGTCGAGGCCGAGCTGCCCGCCGATCTGCGTGAAGTTAGTCAATTGGCCGGCGTGGTGGGCGAGAGCGCGAAGCAGTCGGGGCAATTGGTCGAGCTTTTCCACGTCGGCAACGTCTCGCACGTCACGCTGGACGATGGCCTTCACGTATTCGCGCGCCCACGTCTGGCGCCTCAGTGCGTCCTTGCGCTTGAGCATTTCAGGATACCCGCCGGTCAGCACGGTACGCAGGAGTTCGTCACCGATCATGGTTTCGGGCGGTTTCACCAGTTCGCCTGCGAAAGCATTTTTCAGGAACTTCGGCTTCCCGCCATGAACCTCGGCTCGCGAGAGGGGAAGCAGGCTCACAACCTCCATACGGCCGGCGAGGCTTTCGGAGACCTGCGGCAGAGTGAGCACGTTGGCCGAGCCGGTTAGCAAGAAGCGGCCTGGACGGCGGTCTTCGTCAACCGAGCGTTTGATCGCGCGCAGTAGCTCCGGCACACGCTGGACTTCGTCAATGACTGCCCGATCGAGTTCACGGACGAGTCCGGTCGGATCGCCGCGGGCGGCCTCCAATACCGTTTCGTCGTCCAGGGTGATATAAGCGCGGTCAGCGGCAATGAATTGCCGAACGAGCGTCGTCTTGCCACTCTGGCGCGGACCGTTGACCATGACGACCGGCGTATCCCTCAGTGCCGTCTTCACCCGCTCGGCGGAGAAGCGTCGGAAAAGAGGTGAGGGACCGGTGTCGGCCATTTCGGATCAGCGCCTCGTCCAATTCGGATTATTATTGCGTCCAACCCGGATTATACGCCCGTCCGATTCGGAAACTCCATTCTGTGGGTGGCCGAAAGGCTGGAACAGCCTCAGGGCACCTCTTGTTTGTGCCAATGGCGTGAAATTCGCGTAGACACGCGTCCACCCGACGCCATGCTCTCGGAGTGTCTCGACACTGGCCGTCGTGATGTCGCCCTCGATACTATCGCGCTTAGCTTCACGGTAGCGGGGCGCGGGTCGGATCGGTGTCACATGCGCGCTTCAATTCCTCGCGTTCGCCGTCGCTCAAGCCCGAACTGAAGTGAAGCACCAGATCCAGGATGTCGTCGGTCTCGAAGTAGGCCTTGCGACAGTCGAGATGCACGAACCCTCCGGGAGAGAAGAGGCCCTCTTCATAGAACACAAGCCGGATGCGCCAGCTCCCGCGCCCGATGGGTTTGTGACAGCTGCGGCACTTGGCCTGCCCGCTTGGCGAGCGCTCGGCACCGTCGATCCGCGGGAGGCGCCGGTGCGCCAGGCTGCTGCGCGCGGCGCGCTCCAGCCTCGCTCGATCAGGTATGTTCTCGAGTGTCCCCCCGAGGGTTTGAAGAAGCGGTTCCGGCCGCTTGTAGGCCGCGCACGCGGGATGGAACCACAGCGTCATCTCGCCTTCGCCAAAGGGGTTGGGCAAACGCTCGCCGAAGCGCAGTTCTTCGCGCTGAATGGGCCGGCCGCAGCCACGGCACTTGGAGCGGCCGCTCGAGGCGGATTCGAAGAGGTGGGACATGCGGGAGCGATATCTACCGCGACCCCCGTGTCTCGTGCCACAGCTCGTTCAAGCGTCCTGCAAATTGCGTTCCGAGCGCTTCGTCTTCGTGCATGAAATAGACGTAGGCACGCGCCAGAGGCTGCGCGGCGATGCGCTTGACCCAGGCTGCGAGGTCGTTGTCGTCGTAGTGGGTCCGCCGCAACCGTATATACCCGCAATCCGACGTGGTGACAAACGGGGTGTCGCCTTCGTCTGTATCCGTGACGCAGAGCATCGCGGCGCGCTCGCGAAGCACCTCGTACACCTCGTCGTCTTGCCATGAGGCGTGGCGAAATTCGAACGCGACGCGCCGACCGGAGGGTAGTGAGGCGAGGAAATCCCGCAGCCGTGGAAGGTCTTTCCTCAGGTATGGCGGCAGCTGGAACAGGATGACGCCGAGCTTGTTGCGCAGGGTGGCTGCCCGGCGCAGGAATTCGGCCACATCGTCTTTGACTTCGCGCAGGCGTTTTTCGTGGGTGATGCGACGCGGTGCCTTGAGCGTGAAGGCAAACTCTTCGGGCACCTCTTCGGACCAGTGTGCGAGCACCGATTCGGCCGGCATGCGGTAGAAGGTGTTGTTGATCTCGACCGTCGCGAAACGCTCCGCATAGTAGTGCAGCATGCCGCTCGCGGGCAGCTTTTCCGGATAGAAACAGCCCAGCCACTCCTTGTAGGAATAGCCGCTCGTTCCCGCCAACAATTGCATCGTCTTTGCTCCTAAAATCTCCGCATGCCACCCCTATCCCCGCCAAAAGGAAGGCAAGCGAACCAGCCTCGCACCGCGGAGCCCGCCTCGCTCGGTGAATACTCCGCCAAACGGACGTTCGAGGCCACGCCGGAGCCGGCACCCGCGATACTCGAGGCTCGGACCGGTCCGCTGCTCTTCGTCATCCAGCAGCATGCGGCCCGGCGGCTGCATTACGACTTCAGGCTCGAGTGTGATGGAGTCCTGAAATCGTGGGCGGTTCCCAAAGGGCCGTCCCTTGACCCTAGCGAAAAGCGCCTGGCCGTGCAGACCGAAGATCATCCGTACGAGTACGCGTCGTTCGAGGGCATCATCCCGCCGGCGCAGTATGGCGCGGGCGAGGTGATCGTCTGGGATTGCGGCGTCTATTCTCCGGACGAGGGCCACGAGTACTGGTTCCACGACCGCGACGAGGGGCAGCGGCGCGTCAGGAACGGCTTGGAGAAAGGCAAATTGAGCTTTCTGCTGCGGGGAGAGAAGCTGAAAGGCTCATTTGCCCTCGTTCGCAGCTCGGACAAGAAAAGCTGGTTTCTGATCAAGCACAAGGACCGGTACGCGGAACAGACCGATGTCACGGCGCAGAATCGCTCCGTTCTCTCCGGCATGACGGTTGGTGATCTCAAGGTTCTCCCGGCGCACCGGATTCCAGCTTCGCGCCTCGTCGCCGCGGGCGAAACCGAAGCGATGCCCGAATCGCTTTCTCCCATGCAGGCGGAATCCGGCGACGCCCCGTTCAACCATCCCGACTGGATGTGGGAGCCCAAGCTCGACGGCTATCGGGTGCTCGCCTTCCTCGACGAGAAAGGCCTGAGGCTTCGCTCACGGCGGGGCCTCGAACTCACTGCCGCTTTCCCCCGCTTGGCCGCGGAGCTCGGCCAGCAGGCGGCGAGCGTGATTCTCGATGGCGAAATCGTGGCGTTCGACGCAAGCGGCAAGCCCTCATTCGGCGCGCTGCAGGATCGCGCTCGGTTGACGACCGAGCGGGAGATCGCGGCGGCCGATCGGAAAACACCGGCGATCTTCTACTGCTTCGATCTCTTGCACTTCGCCGGGCTCAATCTGCGCAACGCTGCTTACCGGGATCGGCGGCGCTATCTCGCCCAATGCCTCCTGCCTTCGTCTCTCGTGCAGCTTGTACATGCGTCGGAAGACGGCGAAGCCTTGCATAGGGCAGCGCTCGCAAGCGGCCTCGAAGGGGTCGTCGGCAAGCGCAAGGACAGCAAATACCTGGCGGGGCGGCGTTCTGCCTCGTGGCTCAAGATCAAGACCACCGACAGTGCGGAATTCGTTGTCGGCGGCTATACCAAGGGAAAGGGCGCGCGCGAGCCGCTCGGCGCGCTGCTGGTCGGTTACTGGGACCAGGAGAAACTCCGCTACGCTTCGCACGTCGGCTCGGGGTTCGACTCCGACACGCTTGCGCAGGTAAAGGCAAGGCTGGAGCCGCTCGAGCGAAGCACCTGTCCGTTTGCCGAAAAGCCGGAACTCCATAGCCAGACAGTCTGGGTCGAGCCGGAAGTCGTCGCCGAAGTGAGATTCCAGAATTGGACTGACGAGGGCAGTCTGCGCGCGCCCATTTTTCTGCGGTTGCGGGACGACGTGGATCCGAAGGGGGTGCGCCGTGAGGCGCCCCGTCAGCGCCCGAACCCGCGCGGGGCAGGGCACGCCGGTCCGGCCGGTACCGCAAGTGAAGTCGACGAGGTCATGCGGCAGCTGCAAAACAAGAAAACGGCCTTTACGATCGAGGTCGGCGCGCATCGGATTCGCCTCACGCATCTCGACCGAGTGTACTGGCCCGCCGACGCGGCGCTCCGGCAGCCGGCGCTCACCAAGCGCGACCTCCTGCGTTATTTCGCCCAGGTGTCGCCGTTCATCCTGCCGCATCTCGCCGACCGTCCGCTCACCGTGATCCGCATGCCCGAGGGCATCGACGGGCAGCGCTTTTTCCAGAAACATTGGGGCGAGGAGCGGCCGGAGTTCGTCGAAACAACTACCGTCTTCTCCGAACACAAAGAGGACAGCCGCGAGGTTCTGCTGTGCAACAACCTGCCAACGCTCCTGTGGCTTGCACAGTCGGGGACACTCGAACTCCACGTCTGGCACTCGCGCGCGAAGCCGGGCCCCGACGCTGCAGACAAAAGTACCGACTACGGCGCCTCGCTCGTCGCGTTGGAAAGCTCGGTACTCAACTACCCCGACTACGTCGTCTTCGACATCGACCCATACATCTATTCGGGCAAAGAAGCGCCGGGAGCAGAGCCGGAGCTCAATACCGTCGCCTTCGAGAAAGGCAAGGAGGTGGCGTTTTGGCTGCGCGAGCTGCTGCAGAGCATGTCGCTCGAGCCTATCGTCAAGACCTCGGGCAAGACCGGGTTGCATGTCTTCGTGCCGATCCGCCGCACGATCGACTTCGCGGCCGCGCGCGAGGTGTGCCGAATCGTCGGAGGGCATCTCATGCGAGCGCACCCGAAAGACATCACTCTGGAGTGGAGCGTGCCCAAGAGAACCGGAAAGATATTCGTTGACTATAATATGAACGTCCGCGGCAAGACGCTGAACGCTGCCTATTCGCCTAGAGGCGCGTCCGGCGCCCCGGTATCCATGCCGCTCGCGTGGGAAGAGCTCGCAGGCGCGCACCCGCTCGACTTCAGGATTACCAATGTTGCGCAGCGTCTAGCGCAAAGCGGCGACCGTTGGCGCGAAGCCCTCAAGCGCAAGCAGAGCCTCGAACGCGCCCTGAAATACCCGAAGACCTGAATCGGAGGCAAAAATATGGCAGCGCGATCGATTGCATCGTTGACCGTTTCGTTCGGCCTCGTGGCTATTCCGGTGAAGCTCTATTCGGCCACCGAATCGAGCCGAGCGATTTCCTTCAATCTTCTGCACAAAGGCTGCGGTTCACGACTGAAGCAGCAATACGTCTGTGTGAAGGAAGAAGTGCCGGTGGCGCGCGAAGACATGGTCAAGGGCTATGAGTTCGCCAAGGATCAGTACGTTATGTTCACGCCCGAGGAGCTGAAGGCGCTCGAGGAGGCGGGCACGCACAGCGCCGAGATAGCCGAATTCGTGCCGCTCGACGCGATCGACCCCGTATTCTTCGACAAAACGTATTACCTCGCTCCCGACAAGGGCGGAGCGAAGCCGTACGCGCTGCTGGCACGAGCGCTGCTCGAGTCCAACCGTTGCGCGCTGGGCCGCTGGGCGGCGCGCGGCAAGCAGTACATCGTAATGATCCGCCCGGTCGAGGGCGCACTGGTCATGCAGCAGCTTCTGTACGCCGACGAGGTGAGGTCGATCAAGGAGATCGATATCCCAAAGGCCGAGGTCAAGGATACCGAGCTCAAGCTCGCACAGCAGCTGATCGAGCAGCAGGCGTCCGACAGGTTCGATCCCGGCGCATATGCCGACGAAGTGCGTGCGCGCATAGAAGCCGCGGTACAAAAGAAAGTCGAAGGCCAGGAGATCACGATGGCCGAAGAGCCCGAAGGCGGCGCGCAAGTCATCGATCTCATGGAAGCGCTGCGCGCGAGCCTCGAGAAGAAGGCACCTGCCAAGGCGCTCGAGCCGAAGGCTGAAACACGCAAGCCGCCCAAACGAGCACTGCAGGCCCAGCCGGCAGAGCGGAAGACCGTCAGGAAATAACGAGACACGGAACGGCGCGGCCGCCATGCACCAATACGGTGTGCGCGACGTCGAGAAGTTGCTGCGGCTGCCGCGCAGCACGATTCGCGCGCTGATCGCGGCCGGGATGGTATCTCCGGCGCGCGGACCGCGAAACGCCTGGCTGTTTTCGTTCCAGGATCTGATCGTGCTTCGCACCGCTCAGGCGCTTGTCGCAGGCAAGGTGCCGCACAGGCGGATCTCGAGGTCGGTAAAGGAACTGCGCCGCCATCTGCCCGATTTCATGCCGCTGTCCGGGCTCAGCATCTGCGCGGTAGGCGAGCGCGTGGTGGTCAAGCAAGGCGGCAGCCGCTGGCAGGCGGAATCCGGGCAGTACCTGCTCGCGTTCGACGGCAACCCTGCCGATGGGTCATTGAGCGTGATCGAGCGCAACGGCGCGGCGAGCGCGCTGGACTCGTTCGAGAGGGGGATCGCTCTGGAGAGCCAGGATGCCGAGGCCGCGCTGCTGGCGTACGAGCGCGCCGTTGCTGCGCACCCGGCGCTTGTCGACGCTCACATCAATATGGGACGGCTCCTGCACGAAACCGGACATCTCGCGAAGGCTGAACGTGCCTACCGAAATGCGATCAAAGCGTGCGGCGCCGATCCCGTTCTGCTCTACAACCTGGGCGTTCTTCTCGATGACATGAAGCGCAAAGAAGAAGCGATGGAAGTGTACAAAGCGGCACTGCGCGGCGATCCGAGCATGGCGGATTGCCACTACAACCTAGCGCTGCTGTGCGAGCAACTCAAGAAGCCGAAGGACGCCATCCGGCACATGGCGCAATATCGCAGGCTAATGGGAACCACATCGGGCTAAGGGCGGTTCCCGGTATCGTAAATCCGAAGATGGTCGAGCTTCCGTTGCGATCACTATGGTGGACCTTCCACCGCCGACATCAACCTGCGGTATCAGCGGCAAACCCGAGTGCGCGCAGCGTCTGCGCGTCCTGCGCGATCGGGCGTATCTCGACGCACCCGAATCGTGCCCCGGGAATCTTTGAGGCTATGTGGATGGCTTCGTTTAAGTCTCTCGCCTCGATGACGTAGTAGCCGCCAATCTGTTCCTTGGTCTCGGCGAATGGGCCGTCGGTGACGGATACTTTGCCGTTGCGCACCCGTATCGTAGTCGCGGCATCTGGGGGCAACAGCCGATTGCTGCCGATGTATTGGCCGTTTCTACGGACCTCTTCGGTGAACTCGCGGTACTCCTCGAAATGCTTCGCCGCCTGGGCCTCCGGCAGGTGCTCCATCATGAGGCGAAGGTCAGCGCAGATCAGGCACAGATATTTCATGGTGTCTTCCTCCATCCAGTTGAAACGGCGCGTCGCTCCCAATGCTCGGCGTCCTGCGCCGATAAAGGTAGAAGAGCAGGGCGAGCAAAGTCCCACCCGGCAACACGATTTCCACTACCACGTAAGGGCTGATCCTAAACAATAACCTGCGCACGATCTCCATGCTGTTCGTGACGATTTCCATTTATGGCTCCTCATCTTCGACCACCCGCACTCGCGGCTTTCACTGCCTAGTCGAACAGGGAAACCCGATATCGACAGACCGGCCGCGCTGACCGATCGCGTCGCCGTGCCAACCACTTTCGGCGCGGTATTCACGGTCGGAATAGCTTCGAGTCCGCGCTGGTACGCCCAATAAATCAGATAGATAGCCGCCTCCTCGCGGCAATTGCGTTTTCCGTGCCGCGCGTGTTCAACACCCCGAGATACGCGGTAAGTGTCGACCGGGAACCGGCATACCAGCAGTCGGTCTACTTGGATCAGCACGCCGATGCTCGTGTCAACGCTAACGCGCGTTGCACGCGCTTGATGACCAATTGATCCGCCTGGCGCAGCAGCCTCTGTGCGGCTGGTGCTCACTGCAGAACGGTCGTGCAGTCGTAATGCGGGGGATACGCTGCCGATGATTACGGATGCGGCCGAACAAGTGCGCGAGCGGGTCGAGGCAATCTACCGCGCCGAGTCGCGCCGCGTCTTTGCTACCTTGATTCGCCTGCTCGGCGGCTTCGACCTCGCCGAGGAAGCCTTGCACGATGCCTTTCGAGCAGCACTCGAGCAGTGGCCGCGCGAGGGCGTACCTGCCAATCCGCGGGCGTGGCTCGTGTCGGCCGGACGTTACAAGGCCATTGACGGCATTCGCCGGCGCGCCCGGTTCGACGCGCTGGATGATGTCGCCGAGCAAGTCGAGGTCCTCGCCGCTGAAGGGCCGGAGTGGGACGGGGAGGGCATCGAGGACGACCGGCTGCGGCTCATCTTCACCTGCTGCCACCCGGCCCTGTCGCCGGACGCACAGGTAGCGCTCACGCTGCGCGAAGTCTGCGGTCTCACGACCGAGGAGATCGCCCACGCGTTCCTGACGCCTGCGCCCACACTTGCGCAGCGCATCGTGCGCGCCAAGGCGAAGATTCGCGACGCGCGAATTCCCTACCAGGTGCCCACGCAAGAGGAACTGCCGGAACGGCTCGATGCAGTCCTGCGGGCGATTTATCTCGTGTTCAATGAGGGTTATGCAGCCAGCTCAGGCGCGTCCCTGACGCGGCCCGATCTGTCTGGCGAGGCGATCCGTCTGGGGCGGCTGCTGGTCGATTTGCTGCCCGAACCCGAAGCACGAGGGCTGCTGGCATTGATGCTGCTGCACGAGTCGCGGGGCGCGGCGCGCATGTCTGCGACCGGCGATCTCGTGTTGCTGGAAGATCAGGACCGCTCGCTATGGAACCAGGCGCAGATCGCCGAGGGAACGGCGCTCGTGGAGCGAGCTTTGTCGTCGCGCCGGTTCGGAACCTATAGCCTGCAGGCGGCGATCGCGGCGGTGCACGCCGAGGCTCCCGATGCCGCCGCGACCGATTGGTCCCAGATAGTCGGGCTGTACGACGCGCTCCTCAGGCTGGAACCATCACCTGTGGTCGAATTGAATCGCGCCGTAGCGGTGGCGATGCGCGACGGACCTGAAGCCGGCCTTGCGCTCATCGACGCGATTTTGGGGCGCGGCGAATTATCAGACTACCGTCTGGCGTATGCGGCGCGGGCGGATATGTGCCGGCGGCTCGGAAGAAGGGCGGAAGCTCGCGCCGCCTACGAGCACGCGCTTGCCCTCACTCGGCAGCAGCCGGAACGGCGGTTTCTCGAGCGGCGGCTGGCCGAACTGCGAAATTGATCGACCGATGCATGTCGATCGAGCGCTTTCGTGAAATGGGGGTCGGGGTCAAGAAGTAGCCATTCGATCGGGAAACAAGTGGGCTGTTTCGTCCCGTTCGCTTCGAAAGGAGATCTCACATGAAATACGTGGATGGTTTTGTCGTGCCCGTGCCGAAAAAGAGTGTGCCGGCTTATCGCCGCATGGCCCAGCGGGCCGGAAAGATCTGGCGCGAACACGGCGCCCTTGAGTTCCGCGAATGCGTCGGTGACGACCTCAAGGTGAAGATGGGAATGCCGTTCCCGCGCCTGAGCAAGCTCAAACCCGGTGACACGGTGTTCTTCTCGTGGATCGTCTATAAGTCGCGCTCGCATCGCGATAGCGTGAACAAGAAGGTGATGAAGGATCCGGGGATGGCGAAGATGATGGCGGCAAGTGCAATGCCCTTCGATGTCAAACGCATGGCCTACGGCGGATTCAAGGTTCTGGTCGACCTGTAGGAGACGAGCCGGCTTCCGGTTACGAGAGAAAACCGATATGCTACGAAACTCAGGCGATGGTCGAGGGAATGAATCGAACTCCGGGACCACGCCTAGTTTCACCGGGGGGCGTTAGCTCAGTTGGTAGAGCAGCGGACTCTTAATCCGTAGGTCGTAGGTTCGACCCCTACACGCCCCACCAATATTTCCCGCCGCCTGGTACCCTTGCCATTCGGCCCGTCGCCGCCATTTTGAGAGGAGACCCTCATGACCACCGCCTCGCGTGACGAAGTCACCATCGAGTTCCTCGACGCCTTTGGCGAGGCGTGGAATCAGCACGACGTCGAGCGGCTCATGACGTTCATGGCCGACGAATGCGTTTTCGAGACCACCGCCGGTCCCGAGGTGGGCGGCAAACGTTACGACGGCCGTGAGGCCGTGAAGAAGGCTTTCGCCCGAGTCTTCCAGATATTCCCCGACGCCCATTTTGGAAACGCCGTTCACTTCGTTGCCGGAAACCGAGGTCTTTCGGAGTGGATTTTCACCGGCACGCCGTCCGACGGTAAGCGCCTCGAGGTGAAGGGCTGCGATGTGTTTACCTTCAAGAACGGCAAGATCAGCCACAAGGACTCTTTCTTCAAGAACCGCAAGGTTTGAGCGGGCGGTTATTTCCGCAAACGCGGACTACCGTCATTTCTTGCCCTCCGCGCCTTCGCGATTGTTGACAGACAAGCCACCCGGGGTATAGCGTATTCGCTGAGCGGCCAACGATGTTCGCCTAGCGGTTATCGGTTCGGATTCTGCCGAGCGTTTCTCGGAGGAGGGCGACCGCAGGGGCGAGATATAAGAGTGACCGGCAAGAACGAAGGCTTCGCCTTGGCAGCCGCTCTTGCTCGAGTCGACTGACCGAACAAGTATTCCTGCGCGAGGAGGAGAAGTAGGGGGCATGAAGGTCCGTTGGGATGCCGTTGTTGACCGTAGCCGTTTTTGGACCGAAGCGTCGCGCCCCGCGAGCGCGTCTCCCGCCTCCACACAGCAAATCACCGAACCGGTAACGGTCAACGTTTGGCTCTACGGTTCTTTGGCGCGAATGGTCGAGAAGCGCCCACTGGCGTTGCAACTTCCTCAAGGCTCGTCGGTTGGAGACGTACTGGCCGAGCTCGGGCGGCGCTTTGGCGAGGAGTTTACCGATCGAGTCGTCGGTGCCGACGGGCAGAAATTCAGCCATTGCCGCGTGTTTGTCGATGGCCTGCGCATGGAGGATATGGGATTGCCGGTGGACAAGGGGCCCTCACCGGCAACGGTCGAAATAATTTTGCTCGCCGCAATCGAAGGGGGTTGAAACAAAAATGAACGACTTGAGCGCCAATACATTATCGCGGGATGGGCAAAAGCAAGGGGCTGACGATGCCTGGGTTCCCACTTCATGCGCCCTTTGCTATGGATCGTGTTCCATTCTTGCCCACCGCGTCGACGGCGTGGTGGTGAAGATCGAGGGCAATCCCGAGAGCACCATCGGCAAGGGGCGGCTGTGCGGCAAAGGGGTGAGCGGGATCATGACCCACTACGACCCCAATCGGCTGACCGTCCCGCTTCGCCGTACCAATCCGAAAAAGGGACTGAATGAAGATCCTGGCTGGAAGGAGATCAGTTGGGACGAAGCGCTGGACGAGATCGCAGCCCAGTTGCGCCGCATTCACAAAGAGGACCCGCGCAAGCTGGTCATTCATCGCACCACCACCGTTACGGCGAGCCGCAACCCCTTCATGGCTTTTGGGGCCGCCTTCGGCACCCCGAATTTCTTTTCCGCCGGCGGCGGAATCCACTGCGGCAACGGCGCCCATCCGGTGTCGGGAATCATGCATGCATCCTGGTCCGTGGTGCCGGACTTCGAATACTGCAATTACTCCATCTATTTCGGCACTTCCAAAGGACACGCGGCGGGGCACGCCTCCAACTCGAACATGAAGCTGGCGGCCGATGCGAGATCGCGCGGCATGAAGATGGTGGTGGTCGATCCGATGTGCAATTTCGCCGCCGCCAAGGCAACCGAATGGGTGCCGATTCGCGTGGGCACCGATGCGGCGCTTGCGCTATCCATGTGTAACGTGTTGGTGAATGATCTCGGCATCTTCGATGGCCCCTACCTGCAGGCAAAGACCAATGCGCCATACCTGATCGGGCCGGACAAGCTCTACGTGCGCGACGCGGCCAGCGGCAAACCCTTGGTGTGGGACACGCGCCTGAAAGCTGCGAGGCCGTTTTCCGACGCGGTCTCCGCCGACATGGCCCTCGAAGGCGAGTTCGAGGCGAACGGCGTGCGCTGCCGGCCGAGCTTTGCTCTGCTGCGCGAACACCTGAAGAAGTTCACTCCGGAATGGGCCGCAGGCATCACCACGGTGCCGGCAGCCAATATCCGCAGGATCACCGGCGAATTTGCCCGCGAGGCGCGGATCGGCAGCACCATCGTGATCGATGGGGTGACGCTACCCTATCGGCCGGTGGCGGCGATCACTTTCCGCGGGACGCAGAGCCACATGAATTCGCTCTACAACCAGATCTCGATCGATCTGCTCAACCAGTTGGTAGGCGCTGCCGATGTCGTCGGTTCCTGCCTTGGCTTCTGTCCGGCCAACCATGGCTTTCCCGAGACAGGTCGCGTGCGCTACGTTCCAAAGCCCGACGCCGAAGGCATGATGCTGACCGGAATGTGGATGGGATATCACCTGCCTTATCCGCTCAAAGATCCGAAGCTACCCCAGAAGATAGGGATGCAAGATCTGTTTGTGTTCGGCATCAGCTCGCCCTTTCAGGCCTCGGACGACAACGAAGAGATGTGGGAGAGATTCGATCTCCCATACCGGCCGGAGGTGATGCTCAATATCGGCTGCAACCAATTGATGAGCGTCGCCAATAAGGAATCCGTGGCACGCGCGCTCGCCAAATATAAGTTCTTCGTGTCGTTCGACATCTTTCTCACCGAGACGTCGAATTTTGCCGACATCGTGCTGCCCGATTGCGGTCACCTGCAGACACTGGATTCGCGCTCCAATTTCCCGTTCCTCCTCAGCCATCCGGCCGGAATGGGCGAGTGGTCCTGGCCGATTCGGCAACCCGTGCTCCCGCCGCAGGGCGAGCAGCGCATGTTCCAAAAGGTGCTGCTGGATCTCGTCGATCGTCTGGGAATCCGCGCCGATCACAACGCGGCCTATAACGCCCAAATGAACCTGGAGCCTCCCTACAGGCTGGAAGGCGACCGCAAATATACATGGGAAGAACTGTGCGATGCCGAACTCAAGTGCAACTTCGGCCCGAACCGGGGACTGGACTGGTTCAAGGAGCACGGCGTCATCAAATGGCCGAAGAAACCCGAGGAAGTCTATTGGCGGCCGTTCGTCGATGTGCGCGTGCCCATCTACTGGGAGTTCATGACGCCTCTTTTCGAGAAAACCAATGCCATCTGTGCACCGCGCGGTCTGAAGATTCCGCGTGAATACTACGAACCGATGCCGGATTTTCTGCCTTGCCTTTCACATGGCTGCAAGAAGGAGGGCTTCGACTTCTACGCTTTTTACTACCGCGATGTCATCCACACGAACAGCTTCACTCACGAGAACCCTTGGCTGGACGAGGCCGCGCAACTCGACCCGATCTCCTACACGATTGCGATCAACGCCGACAGCGGACGCAAGCGCGGGCTCAAGGACGGGCAGCAGGTGTGGGTCGAGGTGGAGAGCGGGCGCAAGGTCAAGGGGCGTCTCCACCTGACCCAGGGAATTCACCCCGAGGGTCTGGGGATCGGAGGTTGTGCCGGCCACTGGGCCGAAAAGGGCCTGCCGATCGCCAAGGGCAAAGGGGTGTTCTTCAATGAACTGCTCGAGCTCGACTGGGCGCACAGCAGCCCGGTCAATATCAATCTGGATCTGTGCGCCAAGGTCAAGGTGACGCCGGTGGAGGGTGTGCAATGAGATGGGGGATGGTGATCGATCTGAAGCGCTGCATCGGCTGCTACGGGTGCCAGCTTTCGTGCAAGGCCGAG
>JACQTO010000167.1 GCA_016210745.1 Betaproteobacteria bacterium | reverse complement strand
GTTGTCCCCCGGTTTGCATTTCAAACCCGCCCCAAATCCACGATCCGCGCGGACGGCTTTTCGTCCGCGCAACATCGCAACACTGGAATCGATCGAGGAGGGAGTAATGAACGCGAAAAGACGTCTTCTTGCACGGGTGCTGACCGGCATCGGTCTGTTGTTATCGATATCGGCGGCATGGCCTCAATCGCCGTCGTACCCCAATCGGCCTATTCGCCTGATTGTCCCATTCCCTCCCGGCGGGGCGGTGGATCCGATCGCGCGCAGCATCGCCCAGAAACTCGAACAGACCTGGGGCCAGCCGGTGCTGATCGACACCAAAGCCGGCGCAGCCACCATCATCGGCACGGAAATCGTGGCGAAGGCGGCACCCGACGGCTACACCGTGATCTTGGTTGCGACGAGCTTCACGGTGAATGCGGCGATGTACAGCAAGCTGCCCTATGACCCGGTGAAGGACTTTACGCCCATCAGCCTGGTGTCCAGACTTCCCAATATGCTGGTCGTGAATCCCCAGGTTCCGGTCAATTCGGTCAAGGAACTGATCGATTACCTGAAGTCGAGACCAGGACAGGTCAACTTCTCGTCGATCGGCAACGGCACCACCCAGCACCTGGCGGGAGAGCTGTTCAAATCCATGGCCGGGGTGAACATGGTTCATGTTCCTTATAAAGGCAGCGGGCCATCGATGATGAGCGTTGTAAGCGGAGAGACGTCGGTGACCTTCGATAGCATTTTCCTCTTAACACCCCAGGTGAAGGCGGGCAAACTGCGGGCGCTGGCCGCCACCGGGACGCAACGCTCCCCAGTGGCGCCGAATCTGCCCACCGTATCGGAATCGGGGCTTCCCGGATTCAATGTCGGCGGCTGGGTGGGGTTCCTGGCTCCGGGCGGAATGCCGCGCGAGCTCGTGCAGAAATGGTACGGGGAAGTTTCTCGCATACTTCAGCTCCCCGAGATTCGGGATCGGCAAATCAGCCAGGGACTCGAACCGGTGGGCGGCACCCCGGAACAATTCGCCGAGTTCATCAAGGCAGAAATAGCCAAGTGGTCAACCGTGGCCAAGCAGGCCGGGATCAAATTGGACTGAAGGCAGGATTCAGGATTCAGGGAGGGTAGCCGCGCGAAGCGCGGCTCCTCAATCCGAAGTTGGTATGGCCCGAAGAAGGTGGTTTTGCCGTTTATCAATCTCCCCCTTTTTGCGCAGTTGCGAGCAACTGCGCAAAAAGGGGGAGACGAGTTTAGAAACTCAACAGTAAACTTGTAAGCGACTAATTCCTATTTTGCACTCCGCTAGCCCTGCCTATTGGGCCGGTCGGGCGGATTGGCGTAGGTCCTGCGGAGCACCCCTTTCTGCACTTTGCCCAGCGCCGTGCGCGGCAGGGCGTCCACGAACACCATCTGCCTCGGGATCTTGTAGCCGCCGATGTATGCCCGGCAGTGCTCGATGACTTCCTCGGCGCTCAGCGTGGTATCGGGCTTGGGCACGATGACCGCAAACAGGGCTTCGCCCAGTCGATCGTCCGGCACGCCTATGATTGCCGCCTCGGAGATACCGGGATGGCGGTAGAGCACGATTTCGACTTCCGTGGAATAGACGTTTTCCCCGCCGGTGATGATCACGTCCTTGATGCGGTCGACCAAGTAGAGATTGCCGTCTTCGTCGAAACGGCCGACGTCCCCGGTATGGAACCAGCCGCCGCGATAGGCGCGCTCGTTGTCTTCGTCGCGCCTGTAATAACCCGGGCTCACCTGGGGGCCGCGGACAACGACTTCGCCGGTCTTGCCCATGGCAAGCGGCTGATCGCGATCATCGACGATGCGCATTTCGAGTCCCGGCATCGGCTTGCCCACCGATTTGAGCAGTGAAGGGTCGCCCGATTCAAAGCAGCGAACGTGGCTCGCGTGATCGAGCGTGGTGAGTATCGGGGACGTTTCGGTGAGCCCATAACTCCCGTGGAGATCGGCCTCCGGCAGCTTCTGGCGCGCCGCGCGCAGCCACTCCGCGGGCATGGGGCTGGAGCCGTACAAGATGAGCCGCAGTGAAGTGAGATCGAAGCGCTCTATCGCCGGAGCGTCGGCCATCATCTTCACCATGGTGGGCACCCAGTTCGACACGGTGACACGGTGGCGCTCGATGGCGGCAGCGACGATCTCCGGCGTAAACTGGGGTACATAGACGTGGCTGCCGCCCAGCAGAAAACAGATAGTGCCGTTGAGGTCCGCGGAATGGAACATCGGCGCCACGTGGAGATAAACGTCGCTGGGGCGCACGCCTATTGCCAGTCCGAGCTGCCAGGCGTTGGAAAGGATGTTGCGATGCGTCAGGCGCACCCCCTTGCCGCGCCCGGTGGTGCCGCTGGTGTAAAGGAGAATCGCGTCGTCGTGCTCGGCGACCTGTTCCTGGGGTGCGGGAGCAGCGGCGGCAACGAGCCTCTCGTACTGCGCTTCGCGCCCGCTGGCCGCCTCGACGGTCAATAGCCGTCCCTGCCAACTCGACAGGGCGGGCGAATTCAGCATCGGCAGAAATTCGGCTTCTGCGGCGACCAGTCTTGCATCGCAGTCTTCGAGAATGGCGCCGATTTCCAGGGGGCTCAAGCGCCAGTTGACCGGGACCGGAACGATCCCCGACCAGTACCCGGCCCACAGCAGTTCCGCGAACCGAAAGCTGTTGCGCATGATGATGGCAAAGCGCTCGCCGCGGCTTAAACCCAGATTGCGAAGAACGCCGGCGACGCGGGCTACCCGATCGGCGAATTCGGTCCAGGTGCAGGTCCTCTCATCGTCGAGCACCGCGGCCCTGCGGGCATGGATGCGCGCGTTTTCGGCGATGATGGTCGACAGGATCATGTGCGTCCGGAACAAAATGGGGTCAGAGTAACATTTCCCAGACGCATCGAGCCAACTCGGCATCGCTTTGCTGAAATGTTACTCTGACCCCATTTTGTTCAGCGGCATGAACGTGCCGCTGCGCAGCGCAAGCACGGTGCGAGCCGCGACCCAGAGCACGATGACGTTAGCGACCGCAAAAAGCACCAGCGCCAATGCGAATGCGCCCTCGGATGCGTTCGAGACGGCGACACGCCAGGCCGCCACCGAAAGTGCGGCAAACGGAAACGTAAAGGCCCAGTAACCCGGCCCAAACGGCGCACGCGTGAGGTAGCGCGCGAGAAACAGAAGAATCGCGCCCACGAAGAGGGAATAGCCCAGAAGCGCGAGCGCGACCGCATCGACTTCTCCGTCGACCAGCGCCAGGTACGCAATCACGATCACCGCCGGGGGGGCGAGTTCGATCGCGATCAAAGGGCGCAGCGGCGGCGGCAATGGCTCGCGCTGCATCAGGCGCGCGAACACGATGGATTCGATCAACAGCCACGAAATCACTCCCGCCCCGAAAAACCCCCATCCGGTAAGTTTATAGCCAAGGGATGCTGCGGCGTTTGCGGCGAAGAGGTGTCCGGCGACCACCGCGAGATGCCACGCCGGTGTCGCAAGATCCGGGTCCTGCGTTTCGGAAAACCACCGGGCGACCATCGCCGCGCCGAGCGCGCTTTGCGCCGCTGCAGCGATAAAGAACAGCGCCTTGGCCGTGACGCCCAGATAGGACGCTCCGGCAGGCAGCAACAGCAGCAGGGTGGCGGGCAGAAGGCCGACGAATGCGCCTTGAATCGCGTGTTTCCACTCGGCGCGCGCACGCGCGGGTTCACGCAGCCACTTGGCCGCATAGCACAGCGCCAGTGCGAGCCACAGCAAACTCGCCGCCGCTACGATCGCATTTCCCACAGGAATTGGCACGCGGAGCGGCACGGCGGCGGCACGCCACGCCAGTCCAAGACCGGCGATTCCCATGACCATGGAAAAAAAGCTCGCCGGGATGCGTTCGTAGACGGCGGTTTCGGGTCGCTGGCGTGTGGATTCGGTTACCGGCAATTTCAATTTTGTTGTCCGGTGGGCGGCGGCCGGCGCACCGCGGCCGCGGCGATTAGGGAAAACAATGATACCAATGCGCGCGCCGGTTTGGCGTTTGTCCGAAACCGGCGTTTGCTGTATCATCCGCCATCCAATCCCCGCATAAGTCGATGACCAAGTATGTGTTTGTCTCAGGCGGTGTGGTGTCCTCTCTGGGGAAGGGGATAGCCGCCGCCTCTCTCGCCGCGATACTCGAGTCCCGCGGCATCAACGTTACGCTCCTCAAGCTCGATCCCTACATCAACGTTGATCCCGGGACGATGAGCCCCTTCCAGCATGGGGAGGTGTTCGTTACCGAGGATGGCGCCGAAACCGATCTGGACCTGGGCCATTACGAGCGGTTTCAGTCGGCCAAGATGAGGAAGTTCAACAACTTCACCACGGGTCAGATTTACGAGTCGGTGATCAGGAAGGAAAGGCACGGCGACTATCTCGGTCGCACCGTGCAGGTGATTCCGCACATCACCGATGAAATCAAGGCGTTCATCGCACGAGGCGCAAACGGCGCAGATGTCGCCATCGTCGAGATCGGCGGCACCGTCGGTGACATCGAATCGCTGCCTTTTCTCGAGGCGGTACGGCAGATGCGCCTCGAACTCGGGCAGAAGAATACCTGCTATCTGCACCTGACCCTGGTGCCGTTCATCAAGACGGCCGGCGAAATCAAGACCAAGCCGACGCAGCATTCCGTGAGGGAATTGCGCGAGATCGGAATTCAGGCCGACGCGCTGCTGTGCCGCACCGATCGGCCGCTGCCCGATGAGGAGCGGCGCAAGATCGCGCTCTTTTCCAACCTTTCGGAAGAGGCGGTCATCTCGGTATGGGACGCCGATTCGATCTACAAGATCCCGGGCATGTTGCACCAGCAAATGCTCGACGAGATCGTCTGTCACAAGCTCGACATCCTCGCGCGTCCGGCGAATGTCTCGGCCTGGGACAAGCTGGTATACGCGCTGGAGCACCCGCAGCACGAGGTGACCATTGCGCTGGTCGGAAAATACGTCGACCTGACCGAGTCGTACAAGTCGCTCTCGGAAGCGCTGATCCACGCCGGCATCCACACCCGCAGCAAGGTGAACATTCGCTATATCGATTCCGAATCGATCGAACGCGACGGTATCGCGGCACTCGAAGGTGCCGACGCAATCCTGGTGCCGGGTGGATTCGGAAAGCGCGGGGTGGAAGGCAAGATCCGCGCCATCCAATATGCGCGCGAGAACGGGGTGCCCTATCTCGGCATTTGTCTGGGTCTGCAATTGGCCGTGATTGAATTTGCGCGCAACGTAGTAGGCTTGGCCGGCGCAAACTCCACCGAGTTCGACCCCGATACCCCGCACCCGGTGATCGCGCTTATCAACGAATGGCAGGACCGCGACGGGCGTATCGAGCGGCGCGACGAGAAATCCGACCTTGGGGGCACGATGAGGCTAGGGGCCCAGGCGGCAGCACTCGAGGCCGGGAGCATGGTGCGCAAGATCTACGGATCGGACGTGATCAACGAACGCCACCGGCATCGCTTCGAGGTCAATAACCAGTACCTGCAGCGGATCAAAGACCGGGGCATGCGCGTCTCCGGCATCACGCAGGCCGAGCACCTGTGCGAGATGATCGAGCTGCCGGAGCACCCGTGGTTCGTCGGCTGCCAGTTTCACCCCGAATTCACGTCGACGCCGCGTGCCGGCCACCCGCTGTTCAGGGCTTTTGTCGAGGCGGCGCTGCGCAAACAGACGGAGAAGAAGAAAACCCCTATCGCCGCATGACATGAGGCATCTGACGACGATATTTCCGCGCCAGCGGAAATCCAGAGGATCCTCAGGTGCGCGGCACTTCCCCTGTGCGTGCGCCCAGGCTGAAGGGCGCGGGGGCGACCAAGCTGCGGCGGTTCGCCTCCCATGAAGTTGTGCGGTTTCGATGTCGGCCTGGATAAACCGCTGTTTCTCATCGCCGGCCCCTGCGTCATCGAGTCGCGCCAGCTTGCGCTGGATACGGCCGGCGCCTTGAAGGAGATCTGCGGGGAACTCGGGGTGCCCTTCATATACAAATCCTCCTACGACAAGGCGAACCGCAGTTCGGGCCGGTCCTACCGCGGTCCCGGGGAGGACGAGGGACTGAGGATCCTCGCGGAGGTCCGCCGCCAGATAGGCGTGCCGGTGTTGACCGATGTGCACGACAGCGGGCAAATCGCCGCCGCGGCCGCAGTGGCCGACGTGCTTCAGACTCCGGCTTTTCTTTGCCGGCAGACGGATTTCATCCGCGCGGTTGCGTCGGCCGGGCGGCCGGTCAACATCAAGAAAGGACAGTTTCTCGCGCCGGGAGACATGAAGAACGTGGTCGAAAAGGCGCGCGAAGCGGCCAGCGCCTCGCATCCGGACGCGCCGGACAACCTCATGGTGTGCGAACGCGGCGCCTCGTTCGGCTACAACAACCTGGTATCGGACATGCGCTCGCTCGCTATACTGCGCGAGTGCGGCTGCCCGGTGGTCTTCGACGCAACGCATTCGGTCCAGCTCCCCGGCGGCCAGGGTACGTCCTCCGGCGGACAACGCGAATTCGTGCCCGTGCTGGCGCGCGCCGCCGTGGCAAGCGGTGTGTCCGGCGTGTTCATGGAGACGCATCCGCAGCCCGCCAAGGCGCTGTCCGACGGTCCCAACGCGTGGCCGCTGCATATGATGAAGGATCTGCTCGGCACGCTGAAGGAGCTGGATGCGTTGGTGAAACGGCGGGGGTTTTCGGAGCAGGGGATGAGGTAGCCGAAGCAATGGCCGCGTTCGAGTTGGCGGTTGGCGATCGCGGCGAAGGTTTTGGTGTTGTATGGGTCTCGTGTTTTCGCACCGTTGCGAAGTGCAACGGTGCGAAAACGCGAGATTGAATGAAGGCAAAACCAAACGGCTTGCGAATTGACGCACAAGGACACGACATGAGCTCAATCGTCGACGTAGTGGCAAGAGAAATTCTCGATTCTCGCGGCAATCCCACCGTGGAGGCCGACGTGCTGATCGAATCGGGCGTCATGGGGCGCGCATCGGTGCCTTCGGGGGCGTCCACCGGCAGCCGCGAGGCCCTGGAATTGCGCGACAAGGACGCAACGCGATTCGGCGGCAAGGGCGTGCTCAAGGCGGTCGAGCATATCAACACCGAAATTTCCGAGGCGATCATGGGCCTCGATGCGCAGGAACAGAGCTTCATCGACCGAACCCTCGTTGACCTCGACGGCACCGACAACAAGGCGCGCCTCGGCGCCAACGCCATCCTTGCCGTGTCGATGGCGGTGGCCAAGGCGGCGGCCGAGGAGTCGGGCCTTCCGCTGTACCGGTATTTCGGCGGCTCGGGCTCGATGCAAATGCCGGTGCCCATGATGAACGTCATCAACGGCGGCGCGCACGCAAACAACAGCCTGGACATCCAGGAGTTCATGATCGTGCCTGTGGGGGCGCAGAGTTTCCGCGAGGCGCTGCGCTGCGGCGCCGAAGTGTTCCACGCGCTCAAGAAACTGCTCGATGAGAAGGGCATGTCGACCACGGTGGGCGATGAAGGCGGATTCGCGCCCAATCTATCCAGCAACGAGGCGGCGCTTCAGCTGGTGTTGACGGCGATCGACAAGGCCGGCTACCAGGCCGGTGCCGATGTGATGCTCGCACTCGATTGCGCGGCATCGGAGTTCTACCGGGACGGCAAGTACGAGCTCGCCTCCGACAAGCTCAGTCTTAAGCCGGCCGAGTTCGTCGACGTGCTTGCCGGGTGGGCGGACAAGTATCCGATCGTGTCGATAGAGGACGGCATGTCCGAATTGGACTGGGACGGTTGGAAGACGCTTACGGCGCGGCTCGGCAAGAAAATCCAGCTTGTAGGCGACGATGTGTTCGTCACCAACACCAAGATCCTGCGCGAGGGCATCCAATTGGGCATCGCCAACTCGATCCTCATCAAGGTGAATCAGATCGGCACGCTCACGGAAACTTTCTCCGCCATTGAGCTTGCCAAGCGCGCCGGCTATACCGCGGTGATTTCGCATCGCTCCGGGGAGACCGAGGACACCACCATCGCCGACATAGCGGTGGGCACCAATGCCTTGCAGATCAAGACCGGTTCGCTGTCGCGCTCCGATCGCGTAGCCAAGTACAACCAGCTGCTGCGCATCGAGGAGGATCTGGGCGACGCGGTGGCATACCCGGGCAGGGACGCGTACTATCAGTTGCGATGAAATTTCTCGCCGCCGCTCTCGCCGCCCTGGTGCTGCTGTTGCAGTATCCGCTTTGGTTGGGCAAGGGCGGGTGGCTGCGCGCGTGGGATCTCGACCGGCAAGTGCAGGCGCAGAAAGACGCGAACACGAGGCTGCAGGGCCGCAATGAGGCGCTGGATGCCGAGGTGCGCGATCTGAAGCAAGGGTTCGATGCCGTCGAGGAGCGCGCCCGCTACGAGCTCGGCATGGTCAAGCAGGACGAGGTCTTCTTCCGGATTGTGCCGGCGGCGCCGCGCGCGGATCCCAAGTCCGGCAACTGAGTCTCCGCAGCGTCTGGACGTCAGGGTCGGCAAGAAACGTTGTCAAATGTCCCGTTGTTCGGGTAGCGGGAGCGTTGCGCCGCCGAAATTGGCTTTCTGGTCGCTGAAAAACGACGTGAGCGTGGATGCCGATTTTTGAACCCGCGCGCCGATGTCACGATCTCACGAGCGCCTATGTCATTTGACGCCATAGGCGGCATATGGCAAATTACGCCATATGAAGGCAATCCGGGCGTTTTATGACCGAGCGGAATACCCTGACGGCGCAATTGTCGAAATGAGCATCTGGGTTGTGCCGGGCTCCGTCCCTGGAAGTTCGCATACCTTCAAGTACAGTCTCTATTACGGCTACCCAGGCAGACGCATTGTTGGCTACGACAATGAGCGCGGGAAAGGTGACCACCGGCATGTCGGAGCCCGGGAAGAGTCCTATCGGGGTGCCGGCGTAGAGG
>JACQTO010000164.1 GCA_016210745.1 Betaproteobacteria bacterium | reverse complement strand
TGGACGGTGCGGTGCGGCGCCATCACCTGGACGAGAAGGTGGTGCAGCGTGCGGTGTCGGGCGCGGCGCGCGCCGCCGAAATCACCAAGCCGGTCTCGCCGCACGTGCTTCGCCACAGCTTCGCCACGCACCTGCTCGCCGCCGGTTACGACATTCGCACGGTGCAGGAATTACTCGGGCACAAGGACGTCTCAACGACGATGATTTACACCCACGCGCTCAATCGGGGCGGGCGCGGCGTGCTGAGCCCCTTTGACCGGCTCGGCGGCGAATAGATCGACGCCAGCGTGTTGCGCCGCTAGCGCGAGGAGAGCACGTTCGCAAGCGATATGCCGGCGAGATCCGAGGCGCCGCCCGGTTCCATATACAGCGCCGAGCGCAGGTATTCCTTCACCGTGCACACCGCTGCGCGGGAACGGTGCGCCAGTTCGGCGCACAGTTCATCGACCGCCTTCGCGAGATCCGCGTCCGGCACGACGCGGCTGATGAAGCCGGTGGCGAGCGCGGTCTGCGCATCGATTTCGGCGAGCGAATAGACCATGTAGGCGATGGTCTTCGGCGGCACGCGGTGTAAGAGCGCGGAAATGGCAAGCGTGGGCGGCAGGTCCTTTTCCATCTCCGGCAGCCGAAAGCGTGCGTTGCTGGTGGCGATCGCCATGTCGCAACCCGAGATGAACGCGCAGCCCAGGCCCGAGGCGTGGCCCTGCACGGCAGCGATCACCGGCACCGGGGTCTCGCGCAGGGCGCGATAGACGTCCAGAATCGGCGAAGTCAAATTCGCGCGCATCTGCAGCGCCGAGGGTTTTTCCTTGGGCGGACCGCCCGAGGTGTCCCTGCCGAGGCAGAAATCCGCGCCGGCGCCTGCGATCACGATGGCGCGCCGCTCGGCGCTGGCGCCAAGCTCGGTGAGCGCACCGCTCATCGCGCGCAGGGCGTCGATGGTCAGGATATTGCCTACCTGCGGACGGTTCAGCGTAATGCGTGCGATGGGTCCTGCCGCCTCAATCAGAAATGCGTCGCTCATGCTGTTGCTCCCGTGTGGTCTGCGTTGAATGTCAGCAAAATGGGGTCAGAGTAACATTTCCCAAACGCATCGCGCCGAACCGGCGTTGCTTTAATGAAATGTTACTCTGACCCCATTTTTGACCCCATTTTTGCTAGCGCCGTGGCGCTTCTTTCGAATAGGCGCCGGTCTCTTTCAGCAGTTCGACGATCCGCTGCGGGAACACCGGGGTTTCCTTGAATTTCACCCCGAAGCTGCCGAGCGCGTCCTCGATCGCCGCCGTGATCGCGGCCGCAGCCGGTATCGTTCCGCCTTCGCCGGCGCCCTTCACCCCCAGCGGATTCAGCGGCGAGGGCGTTTCGATGTGCACCATATCGACCTTGGGCACGTCGGTTGCCATGGGCAGCAGATATTCGCCGAAATTGGTGGTGACCGGCTGCGCGTTTTCGTCGTAGCCCATCCACTCGAGCAGCGCGTTGCCCAGGCCGTGCGCAAGGCCGCCCTGGACCTGTCCGTCCACCAGGAGCGGATTGATGAGCTTGCCCGAGTCGTGCCCGACGGAGTAGCGAAGGACCTTGACGTATCCGGTGCGGATATCCACTTCCACCTCGGCCACATGCGTTCCGTTGCAGTAGGTCGAGCGCTCGGGCGAGAAATATTCCGTGTGCTCCAGTCCGCAGGTGACACCCTCGGGGAACGAGAATCCCGGCACGCCATAGGAAACTCGCGCCAGCTCGCCGAAGCTCTTGTACTTGTCGGGCCGGCCCTTTATCGACACGCAGCCCTGAGCGATTTCGAGTTCGCGCTCGGGCGCTTCCAGCATGAAAGCGGCAAGCTTGAGCGCTTTGGCGCGCACCGCTTGCGAGGCGATGTGAACCGAGTTGCCCGCGTTGACGGTGATGCGGCTGGCAAAGGTGCCTATACCCATCGATACTGCGTCGGTGTCGCCGGTGACGACGTCGATCTGCCCGAGATCCACGCCAAGCACGTCTGCGCAGATCTGCGCCAGCGTCGTCTTGTGGCCCTGTCCATGCGGAGCGGCGCCGGTGAGGATGGCAACGCGGCTGTTTTGCTGAATGCGAACCGTCGCGCCTTCGAAAGGACCCAGGCCCGTGCCCTCGACGTAATTGCCGATGCCGATGCCGATATAGCGACCCTCGGCAAGCGCCTTCTTCTTGCGCGCCGGGAATCCTTCATAGTCGGCGAGTTCCAGGGCCCTTGCCTGGCAGACGGGGTAGTCGCCGGAGTCATAGATCACGGGCTTGCCGTCGCGGTAGATGAAGCCCACCTCGTAGGGCATCTGCGAGGGCTGAACGAGGTTGCGCCGGCGAATTTCGTCCTGCCCGATCTTGAGCTCTGCGGCGGCCTTGTCCAGGATGCGTTCCATCGCAAACACGCCTTGGGGCCGACCGGCCCCGCGCACCGGGGAGGTGGGCACTTTGTTGGTGAACACCACCTTGAGGTCGACATCCATATTGGGCACCACATAGGGCCCGGGCGTGGTCGTGATGGCGATGTAGGGGGTGACGATGCCCCAGGGCAGGTAGGCCCCGATGTCGTGCAGCATGGCAACGCGCAGGCCGAGTATCTTGCCGTTGCGCGCGAGCGCCAGTTCCACATCCCACTTCTGATCGCGCTCCTGCGTGGTGGTGAGAAAATGTTCGCGGCGATCTTCGATCCACTTCATCGGCCGCTTGAGCCTCACGGCGAGAACTGCCAGCACCGCCTGCTCGATGTAGAACATCGTTTTCGGCCCGAAACCGCCGCCCACGTCGGGGTGAATCACGCGCAGGAGTTCCGGATTCCAGTCGAGCAGATCGACCAGGCACTTCTTCTCCAGGAATGGCGATTGGCCGGAGCACCAGGTAGTGAGCTCTCCCGTGACGGCCCGGTATTCGGCCACGACGCCGCGCGTTTCCATCGGGTGAGCGCATCCGCGGTGTTGCCAATAAGTTTCGCGCACCACTAGGTCGGCTTTCCTGAACGCGTCCTCGGGTTTGCCGACGACGATATGGGTATGAGCCGCCAGGTTATCCTTCGAATCGCTGTGTACGGTTACCGCCCCCGAGGCGAGGCTGGTGCCGCAATGCGAAATCGCCGGCAGCGTTTCGTAGTCGACCTCCACCAGGCTTGCGGCGTCTTCGGCGATATAGCGGTTGTCGGCGACGACTACTGCGACCGCCTCGCCGACGAAGCAGACCTCGTCTTTTGCCAGGCAGTATTGAGTCTTGGGCTGGATGATCGCGGGGTTCGGAACCAGAAGCGGCAGTACCTTCTGCGCCGAGGCCGGCAGATCGCCCCAGGTGAGAACCGCGTGAACGCCGGGAACGGCAAGCGCGGGGGCAATGTCGATCGCTTTGACGCGCGCATGCGCATGCGGGCTGCGAACGAACGAGGCCTCCAGCATGCCCTCCAGATGGATATCGTCCACATATTGGCCTTGTCCGCGCAGCAGGGCCGGGTCTTCGGTGCGCATGACGCGCGCGCCCACGTATTTGTTCGTTGTCGCCATGATTCTGTCCTTGGTCACTAACGAGCTAACTGTTCACGATTCCGGTGAAGAATTTGGTTTCTTATAGGTCTCGTGCTTTTGCACCGTTGCGAAGTTGCAACGGTGCAAAAGCACGAGATTGATATAACGGCAAAACCAACCTCTCTGGTTCCGGCTACGCGGGGTCAGGCCCGCGAGCGCAGGCGTTCGGCCGCGAGCAGCGCGGCTTCGACGATCGCCTGATAGCCCGTACAGCGGCAGAGATTCCCGGTCAGCACCTCGCGCACCTGCGCTTCGCTGGGCGCGGGGTTCTCGTTCAGAAGCTCGGTGAGCGTGATCAGCATTCCCGGCGTGCAGAAGCCGCACTGCAGGCCGTGTTTTTCCCAGAATGCCTGCTGCAGCGGCGACAAGGCGCCGTCTTTTGCGGCCAGGCCCTCGACGGTTGTCACCGATCGTCCGTCGGCCTGGACGGCAAGCGTCAGGCAGGCGCGCGCACTGCGCCCGTTCAACAAGACCGTGCAGGCGCCGCAAACGCCGTGCTCGCAGCCCAGGTGCGTGCCGGTCAGCAGCAACTCGTGGCGCAGGAAATCCGCGAGCGTCATGCGCGTTTCGACTTCGCGCTCGTAGCGCGTGCCGTTGACGGTGAGGCTGATTTTTCGTTTGTCAGTCATGGATCCGTTCCTCAGGTTCGCCGCGCAGCACGTTTGCCCGCGATATTGAGTGCGCGCTCGGTCAAGGTGAGCGCAAGCTGCTGCCGGTAGGACTTGCTCGCGTGGACATCCTCCATCGCCTCTATCTTGCCCGCTGAATCGGCGGCGGTGCGGAATGCTTCCTCGCCGGTGCTTGCTCCCACGAGCAGAAGCTCGGCTTCGCGCAGGCGCACCGGCGCGGAACCAACCCCGCAGAGCGTAATCGACGCGCGAGCGATGCGGCCGTCGGCACCCAGGGCCAACAGGACGGCAACGCCCACCACGGCGAAATCGCCGTGCCGGCGCGCGAATTCGAGGAAGGCGTAGCCATGCCCTTTCGGCCACAGCGGCAAAAGCGCTCCGGCGACGATCTCATCGGGCTCGATCGCTGGCGTCATGAACGTCAACGGAAACTTGGCCATCGGCAGCTCGCGTTTCCCGCCCTTGCCTTGCACATGGATGGCGGCGTCCAGGGCCATCGCGACCGTGGGCAATTCCGAGGCGGGATCGAGGTGGCAGAGGCTCCCGCCCAAGGTTCCTCGGTTGCGCGTCTGCACATGCCCGACGTTCCAGAGCGCTTCGGCGATGAGCGGGCAGTGCTCTTTCACCAGCGGCGATAGTTCGATGTCGCGCTGGCGCGTCATGGCGCCGATGTAAAGGGCATCGCCGCGAAGCTCGATCCCCGCGAGTTCCGTGATGTCGTTCAGGTCGACGAGGTGGTCGGGCATCGCATAGCGCATGTTGAGCATGGGCATCAGCGACTGGCCCCCGGCGAGCGCCTTCGCGTTCTCGAGGGAGCCCAGCAGCGCGACCGCCTCGGAGAGGGTCTTCGGATTGTGATAGGCAAAGGGTGGTGGCTTCATGAGATCCTCATCGCGCGAATATGTGAATGGCGCAAGCGCCGTGATCGAAACCGTAGATGCCGCCGCCGGTCACGTGCGCGAGTCCGACCTTGGCGCCTTCGACCTGCCGGGGTCCGCAGCGGCCCTGAAGCTGGCGCACGATCTCCACCATCTGCGCGGCGCCGGTTGCGCCCACCGGGTGGCCCTTGGAGAGCAGCCCGCCGCTCGGATTGACGGGAATCTTGCCGCCGACCGAGGTTGCGCCCTCGCGCAGGAGCTTCGCTGCCTCGCCGCGGCCGCAAAAGCCGAGCGCTTCGTAGTAGAGGAACTCGGCAATCGAGAACGCATCGTGCGTCTCCGCGACGTCGATATCTTCCGGGCCGAGCCCTGCCATTTCGTAGGCTTCCTTCGAACCGCGCACCGTGACTTCCGGGATGGTCATGTCGCGAAAGCCAGGCATGTAGCGCCCTGAAGTCAGCTCCGATGCGAGCACCTTCACCGGCCTCGAGCAATACTTCGACGCGGCCTCGGTGGCGCACAGCACGAGCGAGGCGGCGCCGTCGCCCATCGGACAACACTGCATCAGCGTAAGCGGTTCGGCGATGGTGCGCGACTGGAGCACCTGCTCCAGGCTGACTTCCTCCTGGATTTGCGCCAGGGGGTTCAATGCGCCGTGCCGGCGCGCTTTTACGGCCACCGCGGCAAGATCTTTTTCGCTCGCGCCGTACTCGTGCATGTAGCGCCTCGCGCGCATCGCGTACAGACCGGGCATCACCATGCCGCTTGCGGCCTCGATGTCCTCGATTTCCATCGGCAGCGTGCCTCCCCCGAGCCGGGTCAACTGTTCCACGCCGACGACCAGAACCATGTCGTAGAACCCGCTGGCCACATTGATCCAAGCCTCGCGGAACGCGCTTGCGCTCGAGGAGCAGGCGTTCTCGCAGTTGATGACGGGCTTGCCGGTCATTCCCAGCTCGCGCGCAACGCGCTGTCCGCTCATCGTTCCCGAGATCATCGAGCCGCAGTAAATCGCCTCGATCTGTTCGCGGCTTGCGCCGGCTTCGGCGAGCGCTTCCAGCACGGCCGGCGCGGCGATTTGTCCCACGGTCTTGTCCGGATATTTTCCGAATCTGATCATCCCCGTGCCGATGATCGATACGCTGCGAAGAGTGCCTTTCATGGAGTGATTCCCCGGTAATTGGGTCTGGTGGTCACGCCGGCCGGAAATTGAACCCGTAGAGCGGCGCGCCGTCACGGGACTTGCCTTCGGGATACACATTGACGCGTACCCGCATATCGATCCTGAGGGATTTCGGATCGGCCTCCACCTGGCCGAATATGCGCACGCCCTGCGGCAGATCGACGTACCCTACCACATACGGGACGGGAAAGTTCTTGGGTGCCGCATGAATAACCGAAAACGAATACAGCGTTCCCTCGCTGTCCAACGGTATGCGGCTGACGTTGTCCGACACGCACCCAGGACAGCGCTCGGATGCCGGAAACACGGTCGTGCCGCAGTCCGTGCAGCGGCTGCCTTGAAGCTGGACCGGCGCTTCGCGCGGATAGACCATGCTGGCCGGATAGAGCTTGGTGGACGAGGTCTGTTTTTCCATGAGCATCTCTTCAGTGAGTGCGGCCGAATAGCCGCCCGAAAAATCGTAGAACGGCGCGCCATAACACGCCCGCCAGCATTCCGCCGTCCTTTGCTTCCGCGGCCGGCGGCCGCGCGCTCGGCGCGGCCGCCGGCGTCGAAGGCAACGCGGTGTCGGCGGACATCGGCGCGGCCGAAGCGCTTGCTGAGGGCTCCGCGGCCGGCTCCTGCGAAGCGGTGAGTGCTTCGAGGTTTTCAGCGAAACGATTCACCAGTTGTTGGGTGAGATCGGCGATCATCGCCTCGCCGCGGCCGTACTGGGCGACCGACCCGGATAGTTCCACGGAAGAATCCAGCGCTACCCCGGTTCCGGGCCCCTCGGGCGAAAGCTGGCAGCGCACGGTCCCGCGGGCTCCGCCCCGTCCCTTGGTGTCGCTGCCGGAGGCAGCGATCACGGCGAGCCCTTTGGCCTGGTCGAGCTCGGCGAATCCCACTTTGCCGGCAAAACTGAGTGAAACGGGCCCCAGCCTCACTTTAAAGTTGGCACGGTACATGCCGTCGCCCTGCGCCTCGCCGATCTCCGCTCCGGGAAAGCACGGCCCGACCCGCGCGATGTCGGTCAGGAGCCTCCAGGCCTCGGCGGGCGGAGCGTTGATCTTGAAAGCCGACTGAATATGCATGCTCATGGGATGTCCCTGCGAATTTCGCTACTGAGCGGCGAGCTTTCGCCAAAGCTTGTGATCGCGCATTCGCTCGCGCGAGAGAGGTCTTCCGGGTTGCCACGGCGTCAGTCTACCTTGACCCGCCTCTTTCGATTCCCGTTGGCGGAAAATAGCATGATCGCAAACAGGCTGTAAATTCGGATTCTTGCGTCAGAACAAAATGGGGTCAGAGTAACATTTCCCAAATGCCCCGACTCAACTCGGCATCGCTTCAGCGAAATGTTACTCTGACCCCGTTTTGCTCCGTATCATGGATGCGCAGGACCAGGACGCAGGATCGATTTGCATATCACTTTGGAGGAAGACATGCGGAGATATTCGAATATTGTTGCAGCCGCCGCAATTGCCTTGTCGAGTGCGACCGGCATCGCGTACGCGCAAGCCTTTCCATCGCGGCCGATCACCATCGTGGTGCCGTTCCCGCCCGGGGGCAGCACCGATGTGGTCACGCGCCTGCTTGCCAAGAAGATGTCCGAGAACATCGGCCAGCCGGTGGTGATCGAAAACAAGCCAGGAGGCGGCGGAATCTCGGGAGCGGTAGCGGTGAAGAACGCGGCGCCGAACGGCTACACCCTGTACGTCGGCCACGTGGGTTCGCTTTCGGTGAACCTGCACATGCAAAAAAATCTCGGCTACGACCCAGTCAAGGATTTCGAGCCGATTACGACCATGCACTCGTTTGCGCAGATTCTCATGGTGCCCGCTGCGAGCCCGGCAAAGACTTTGCAGGAACTGGTCGCCTACGCAAAGTCGAAGCCCGGCGGCCTGAGCTACACATCGCAGGGACCCGGGACGACCTCGCAGATCCAGGGCGAGATCATGAAGCGCGAGACGGGTGCGCCCCTGGTCCATATTCCCATGAAAGGCGCGGCGGCAGCGGTGACCGAGGTCGTTGCGGGGCGCGCGGACATGATGTTCTCCTCGTATATTTCCGCCGCCGCGTTCATTCGCGACGGCAAGTTGCGGCTGATCGGGATAGGAGCCAGCACCCGCTCCAAGTTGCTGCCCGACCTTCCGACTCTGGCCGAATTGGGAATTCAGGGAGTCGATTTCGACCAGTGGTTCGGAATTCTGGCGCCGGCCAAGACGCCCGAGGCGGTCGTACGCAAGCTGAACCAGGAAGTCACGCGCGCAATGCACAGTCCCGAGGTGGAGAAGGCGGTCACTCAGTTGGTGGCCGACGTGATAACTTCCACCCCCGAGGAATTCGCCAAGCGCATCGCCGGCGACTCGGAGCGCTATGGAAAGATCGTGCGCCAGTTGGGGCTGAAGTTCGATTGACGCATCGGCTCGGCAATGTAGCATCTCGGACTTCACGGCACGTTTCTCCGTTCGAGCAAGCGCCGCGTCAATGGGAGTGCGCTGCAGCCACGTAGTCCATTACGAGGCTGCTGTTGACAAGTTCGGCGAAGATTTGGTTTCTGAATTCGTCTCCCCCCTTTTCGTGCAGTTGCCTGCAACTGCACGAAAAGGGGGAGATTGATAGACGGCAAGACCAGCTTTCTCGGTTGTCCGGTTTAGGTTGGGTTGAACCATGCAGACGTCCGACAGCGTGCACCGATCGCCTGTGACCGCCGACGCGCTTGGAGAGGTTGCCTTGGACAACGAGCCCGAGTGGCGATTCGAGACGCGCCAAACCGGCGTCGACGAGGGGGAAATCGTCCTTGCGGGGCGCTGGTGTCTCGATCGACCCCTTCCGTCACCCGATATGCTTCAGGCCGCGTTGCGCGAGGGCGTTCGCCGGCTGCGTTTCAATTGCATCGAGCTTGGCGCCTGGGACTCCGGGCTTCCGATCTTCCTGGCGGGCCTGCTGAAGATCTGCGCTGAACGCGGGATAGAGGTCGACCAAAGCGGCTTGCCTCAGGGCGTCCGGCGTTTGCTCGCGATGGCCTTCGCCGTGCCCGAGCAGAAGATCGCCGAGCGCGGCGCAGGTGATGAGGGGCTGTTCGCCCGAGTGGGCGTAGCGGCTATCGAGTTCGTCCGGGGCGTGCCCGAGATGCTGCGTTTCCTCGGCGAGATCACCCTCTCCCTGGGACGGCTGCTGCGGGGTCGCGCTCGATTTCGCCCTCGCGACATGTGGCTGGAGGTGGAGGAAGTCGGCCCCCGGGCGCTCGCCATCGTTTCGGTGATCAGCTTTCTCGTGGGACTGATCCTCGCGTACTTGGGAGCCGATCAGCTGCGCCTGGTCGGAGCACAGATTTTCATCGCGGACTTGGTGGCGATCGGCATGGTGCGCGAAGTCAGCGCATTGATGACCGGCATTATCATCGCCGGACGCACTGGGGCGGCTTTCGCCGCGCAGCTGGGAACGATGCAAGTCAACGAGGAGATCGATGCGTTCAAGACCCTCGGAATTTCGCCGATCGACTATCTGGTACTGCCGCGCATGCTGGCGTTGATGCTGATGGTGCCGCTGCTGACGCTATACTCCGCATTCGTCGGCATGTTTGCGGGGCTGCTGGTCTCGGTCACGATCTTCGACGTCGGCGCGTTCGAGTACTACAACGAGACCGTGCGCGCGCTGCAGCTCAAGCACTTCGTCGTCGGCATTACCAAGGGATCGGTCTATGGCGCCGCGGTCGCTTATGCCGGCTGCATGCGCGGGATGCAGAGCGGCCGCAGCGCGCAGGCCGTGGGCGAGGCTGCAACCTCGGCGGTGGTGACGGGGATACTGCTGATCACGATTACGGCTTCGGTGCTGACGATCGCTTTTTACCGGCTGGGGATATGAGCGGTGGACGCTGCGCCGCGCATCGAGGTTCGCGACCTGACCATGGCCTACGGAGACTTCGTGGTGCAGCGCGACCTCAACTTCGTGGTGAGCAAGGGCGATATCTTCGTCATAATGGGCGGCAACGGATGCGGCAAGACGACGCTGATGAGGGCCTTGGCGGGACTGCAGGCGCCGGCCAAGGGCACCGTGTTGTACGCCGGCGAAGACTTCTGGAATGCTTCCCCGCGGGACCAGGAGCGGATCATGCGCAGGCTCGGGATCATGTTCCAGGGAGGCGCTTTATGGAGTTCGCTCACGCTGGCGGAAAACGTCGCCCTGCCATTGAGCGAATACACCGAATTGTCCTCGGGCAGAATCGACGAAGTCGTGTCCTTCAAGCTGGCATTGGTGGGCCTGGCGGGCTGCGAGGACCTCTACCCTTCGGAACTCAGCGGGGGAATGAGGAAGCGGGCCGGTCTTGCGCGGGCGATGGCGCTCGATCCGGAGATCCTGGTCATCGACGAGCCCTCGGCCGGACTGGATCCGTTGACGGCGCGTCGCCTCGATGAGCTGATCATGGAATTGCGCGACAGCCTGGGCGCGACCATCGTCGTCGTGACCCACGATCTTGCCAGCATCCTGACCATCGGCAGCAGCTCGATTTATCTGGATGCCGAAACCCACACCATGATCGCCACCGGCAATCCGAAGCAGGCAGTCATTTCGGGCGAGGCGAAAGTGCGCCGCTTTCTGACCCGGGGGATGGAATGAGCAAACGCGCCAACCCGACCCTTATCGGCGCCTTCATCGTGGGGGCTCTCGCCCTGGCCGTGGTCGCGGTCCTGCTGCTCGCGGGCGGGACCTGGTTCCGGGAGCCGCGCCAGCATGTGATGTATTTCGAAGGCGCCGCCCAGGGTTTGCAGACGGGGGCGCCGGTGGTATTTCTCGGCGTGAAAGTCGGCACGGTCAAGGGCGTTCAGCTCGGGCTCGATGAGCAGAGCCGCAGGTTCGTGGTTCCGGTCACCATTGCGGTCGAGCCCCATTCGGTGCGCACGCGCAGCGGGGAACAGGTTGACCTGCGGGACCGCGATACGATCCGGCAATTGGTGGATCGCGGCCTGCGCGCACAACTCAGAATACAGAGCCTGCTCACCGGCCAGCTCTACGTCGATCTGGATTTCCATCCCGACAAGCCGGCGCGATTCGTCGCCATCGACTCCGAGGCGAGCGAGATTCCCACCATCCCGACGCCAGCGCAGGAGCTTATGAAGAAACTGGAGGAGTTCCCGATCGAGAAATTTCTCGCCGATGTGAGCGCGGTCGGCGAGTCGGTCAATAAAATCCTCTCCGCCCCGGAAGCGCAGGATTTTCCGCGCAGGCTCGGGGCGACGTTGAAACATCTGGAATCGCTGGCGGCGAAACTCGAAGTCCAGGGCGCGCCCATCATGGAGGAGGCGCGCGGGAACCTCGTCGAGATGCGCAAGGCCCTGGTTGGCGCGCAGGCGGCGATGGCGCGGCTGGAAGCCGCCGCGGACCGCGTCGGCGCTTTGGCTAGCGCGGACTCGCCGATGGTCAGAAATCTCACCCGGGCGAGCGAAGACCTGGCAACCGCCGCACAAGCGGTGCGCAGCCTGGCAAAGGAGGAATCCCCGACGATCCAGAGCCTGAACACCGTGCTAAGCGAGATCTCGCGCGCAGCGCGGGCGCTGCGCTTCCTGGCGGAGACTCTCGAGCAGCAGCCGGAGGCGATCGTCAGGGGAAAACGACCAGCGGAGGGACGCTGATGGACAATGGATTTGGCAGAGTGGGCGCCGGCAGGAACGCAAGCGCGCTGTTCGCCGCCTTGGCCTGCGCGATGCTGCTGGCGGCTTGCGGTTCGACTCCGGTGGCAAGGTACTACACACTCTCCGCGGTGCGCGATTCGGTTCCGCAGGGCGGCGCGAGCGTCCTTCGCGACAAGGTCATCGGCATCGGACCTGTCGTGCTGCCCGAATACCTGGATCGGCCACAGGTGGTCATCCGCGCCTCGTCCAACAGGGTGGAACTCGCCGATGGTCACCGTTGGGCAGAGCCGCTGGCGGATAGCTTCAGCCGCGTGCTTCGCGAGAATCTGTCCTTGCTGCTGGGGCCCGAGCGTGTGCTATCCCATGCTTCGGTGCCATCGGCGCGCGGCGACTACCAACTCATGGTGCAAGTACTGCGGTTCGAAGGCACAGCCGCGGGCCCCGTCAGTCTGGTTGCCAGTTGGTCGGTCGTTGCCAGAGACGGCGCGGTGCTCGTGGCGGCAAGACGCAGCAGCTTCGAAGCGGCACCATCGGGGACAGGCATCGAAGCCCTGGTCGCAGCCCAGAGCGACGCCGTGGCGCAATTGAGCCGGCAAGTTGCCGCTGCGCTGACGAGCCGTTAATACCGCGACTCGGCGTAGGAAAGTTGACCTGACCTGCTTCAAAATGGGGTCAGAGTCACTGCTGTCCGGTTAAGTTGCGATCTGAGTTGTGTAACACGTTGATCCGCTGAAACAATGAAACGTTTTTGGTGTGTCCCCGATTTGAACGGCAGATTCCCGATCTGGCAGTCTTCCGG
>JACQTO010000156.1 GCA_016210745.1 Betaproteobacteria bacterium | reverse complement strand
GTGTCAGTGGCATCACCCAATGCCCACACCTATCGGCTGTTCAATTTTTAAAGAGCGTTGGTTGCGGGGATAGGATTTGAACCTATGACCTTCGGGTTATGAGCCCGACGAGCTGCCAGACTGCTCCACCCCGCGTCCGTCTGAGCAAAATATTATGACAGATGAAGATACTTGCGTCAATGAGGTCTGAGGAAAAAACTTGGGTAGCTTGTCTCTCAGCGAGAACCCAGCCGAAACACAAGCCCCGCAGCGCCGAGAACTCGTCACTCACCCCCAAGCGCCGTACGGCCCGGCCTTCTCTCTGTCTGCTGTCAACCAGGGACGGCGTCCCCATGCCCAATAGCGGCTAAATCCGAACGATGGCCCCTTCGACTTGATTGATTCCACCGACCTTATTCTTGGTTGGCCGCCATTGGAACTTAGGCCTCAAGGATTTCAACCTCGGCGCCTGGCGAAACAAGCTCGAAAAGATCGAGAAGATGATTGTTCGCCATGCGCACGCAGCCTATAGAACCCGGCGCGCCCATCGGGATTGAATCCGGACTTCCGTGGATGTAAATATATCGCCGCATGGTGTCCACTTGGCCGAGCCGATTGAAGCCAGGCTCGCAGCCCGAAAGCCACAGGATGCGGGTAAGAATCCAGTCGCGCCCGGGGAATTTTGCGTCCAGTTCAGGCGTCCAGATCTCTCCAGTTGGCCGCCTGCGCACGAACACAGTATCTTTCGGTTGTCCAGCGCCGATTTTGGCACGGATAATGTGCCGCCCGCGCGGTGTGCAAAAGCTTCCCCGAAGCTCCCCCGCCCCATTCCGGGAAGTGGATACCGGATAACGCCTTATTTCTCGCCTTTGCTCGTCGATGAGCACGAGAACTTGTTTCGACAGTGAAATCTCAATCCTCGACATCGGAACCGGACGCCTTCCTGCGTGCGAGGAAAAAACTTGAGAGTAGTTCACCACACTCTTCCGCCAGCACGCCTGCCCTCATCTTCGTGTGATGGTTTAGACGCCTTTCGGAAAAAAGGTCCGTCACGCTGCCGCATGCGCCGCTCTTGGGGTCGAGCGCACCGAAGACGAGCCGCGCCAGTCGCGCCTGCATGATCGCCCCGGCACACATGGCGCAGGGCTCCAAAGTAACGTAAAGGTCGCAATCGACAAGGCGGTAGTTCCCGATCACTGCCGCCGCCTCGCGCAGCGCCCGTATTTCCGCATGTGCGGTGGGATCGGAACAGGATATGGGGGCGTTGTGACCTCGCCCCAGCACAACGCCTCCCCTGACCACCAGGGCTCCCACCGGTACTTCCCCGATGGCTGCCGCCTTGTGTGCAAGGGCGAGAGCCTCCCGCATGAAGATCTCGTCGCTCACTGCGGCCTGGGGAGCATTACCCTGTCGCATCGGCGCGCCTGGTCCCAGCGTACGTCCATGGCAGGCTCACTCCCATTCGATCATTTCCTGCACCTACAACCCGTCGATATTAAACAGCGTTGCATAAGTGAAATTTCGATTTGTGGTCATCCTTCTTCGACCGAACCCCTTCGGCGCCAAAACGGCGTTCGATCTCATCGCGGCACCGGTATTTCAGGCGATCGAAGTGCGAGGCATTGACGCCGGTGCTACACGGTCGTGACAAGATTTTACCGCGAACTCCTCGTTCTCCATCACGCTGGTCGCGAAACAGCAACCGATTCCCGCGGTTGACTCGGCGGGCGCGCTCGTCCATCCGGAGCGTCAAACGTCAGATAAGTCGCATCCGCCCAGTGACCCTGGCAGCGCACCACTTGCCGGCGGACGAGATCTGCCAGCAATCGGTAGCCCCACGACAGGTCGACTACCCGAATCACCTCCGCGACGCGCGCATCGTCGAGCATCCGCTTCCCCAGCCGCTTGGGAAGTTTCCGAAGCGGATGGGAATTGACGAAATCGCACCCTTGTCGATAAGGACCCGCGCCATGAATGCCTCGGGGTCGACTGCGGCGACCCGCCCGATCGGCTGGGTGATGCCGCCCTATGAAGTTCCCCATGCTGCGGAAAAACGTTCCCGCAGCGTCTGCTGCACCGATCTCCACCCCTTGGACTGCAACCCGCGCGCCTGGAGCGGCCGCACTGAATCAGATCCAGGTACAGCTTCCCGTAAGTGCGGTGGCGAAGTTACACAATTGCCTAAAACCGCTACACTTATGTACAGCCGACCGCTGCACGGACGGCCTTAGACCCCTGGTCACCCTATGGCCCAAGAACAAACCCCTTACGACGCCATCCCCTACAGCAGTCATCCCTTTGCTCAGTCCCATCCTGACCGACTGGCGTCTATCGCCAAACTGTTCGGTTTGGACGCGCCAGCAGTCGACAACTGTCGAGTCCTGGAACTGGGATGCTCCATGGGCGGCAACCTTATTGCAATGGCACAAAAGCATCTCGGCGCAGACTTTATCGGAATCGACGCATCATCGCGCCAGATCGCAGAAGGTTGGAAGGTGGTGGATGCGCTGCACCTCAAGAACGTCGCGCTCAAGCACCTCGACATACTTGATGTCAGCGACAGTCTGGGGAAGTTCGACTACATCGTCAGTCATGGCGTCTACTCCTGGGTTCCGCCCGCGGTTCAGAACAAGATGCTCGACCTGTGCAAGCGTCATCTTGCCGCGAACGGTGTTGCGTATATCAGCTACAACACCTACCCCGGCTGGCACGTCCGGGGCATTGTCCGTGACATGATGCTCTACCGCAGCATGCAATTCAGCGATCCGGCAACGCGCCTTGCTCAGGCCAAGTTGCTGGTCGAATTCGTGGCGAAGTCCTCACCCGGCGCTGACGACCCGTACCGCAAACTGCTGCAAGGCGAACTCGACGTGCTGATTCGAAGCGATGATTACTATCTTCACCACGACCACCTCGAGGAAAACAATCATCCGGTATATTTCCACGAGTTCGCGCGCAGGCTGGGCGTAAACGGGCTGCAATACTTGGGCGAAGCGGACTTCTCCACCATGGTGTCCACCAACTTCGCGCCGGATATCGCGAAGACGCTCCATGATCTGGGCGCGCACGACATCCTGCAGATGGAGCAGTACATGGATTTCGTGCGCTGCCGCTACTTCCGGCAGACGTTGATCTGCCACAGCGCGGTGCGCCTGAACCGCCAGCTGACGCCGGCGCTGGTCAAGAATCTCCTGTTGGCCTCCCAGGCAGCACCCGATACCCACGCTGCGTCCGCTGAAGCTTCTGACCTGCAGACGTTCCGTACGCCTGGCGGCCGCGGCATCACGTGCCGCTCGCCTGTAACCAAAAATGCCCTGCGCACGCTGCAGCAGCAATGGCCGGCATCGGTTCCTTTCCAGGAACTGCTTTCTTTATGCAAGTCCACAGGCGCCACCGACGATGAATTTCTAGCTAACGAAATGTTGGCGTGCATGGCGGCCGGCGTGGTGGAATGGCGGCTGTCGCCGGATCCGTTCACCACCAAAGTCACGCGCAAGCCGGCAACCACGCCCAGCGCCCGCCTGCAGGCATCTCAAGGGAACCGGGTCACAAACCTGCGCGATATAACCGTCACGCTCGACGATATTCACCGTAGCGTATTGCGGCATCTGGAGGGCAAGCAAAACCGTAAGCAGCTTGCAGACACGCTAATAAAATTCCTGGCTGAAGGCGGGCACGAGTTGCGTCGGGAGAGCGACAATACGCCCGTTACCGACCCAGCCGAAATGCGCAATCTGCTTGACACGGCACTGGATAAAGTTCTGCAAAACCTTGCAGCGAAGGCATTGCTCCTGCGTGATCAGTAGACCCAAGCGTAAGTGGCTAATGCGTGCCGCCATGACGAACAAGCACGATCTTGAAAAGCTGGATTTCCCCGGCGACACGGCATGAATCCGGAACCGCAAGAAGTGCCTTCGCAACCGGAATTCGAGTGGGTCGATCCGGGCGTACCCGTTACTCGGGCCGACATCTGCCAGGTGCTGAGCTCGCGCGAGGAAACCATGTTGCTCTTCGGCACGCGGCAGGCGCCGTTCACGGAGGGCGAGCGGCGCGCCAGACTGGATCGTCGGATCGTACTCAGCCCGGCCCTGGCGAAACAACTGGCTGCCACCTTGAAAAGCTTCGTGCGCACACTCGAGACCCCGCTCGACAGCGAGAATGCGACTCCGGCAGGGAATATCCGATCAGCGCCTAGCGACGAGGACGCGCCGCTGGCAGCAAGACCGCTGCTGGATCTGGTACGAGGCCTCGATGTCGGATTCGGCTTCGAGAAATCCCTCAAGATGAGTGCTGGGAGTCTGCTCGCTGACCGGATGATACTGGGCGTCCGCAGCAAGCGAACGGACGCGCAATCGTTGCTCCGGATCTGCCGCCAAATTGGGATGCCCCCGGCCCACCTCGCCCTATTCGAGGAATCGCTACCGGAAGCGAATACCGTAGGCTTTGGCTTCGAAGGCAGCCCGCGGGGGGGCATTTTCAAAGTATATCTCGAGTTTTGGGAACGGCTCCGCCAGCGGGTGCAGACCGGCGCCCAGCCAGAGCTCCTGTTCCTCGGGTTCAAGTGGGACGCCCGCGACAGCGCCATGTCCGCCATCGCGCGCTACACCTGTTATCCCCTGCTATCCGTCAACGGTATCCTTCGCCGCCTCGACGCGCTATACGAGGGTCGCAGTGATAGCCCCTCGTTGCAGGCGACGCGTGAGATCATCGGACTCGCCTCGCGTAGGATTGGCGACGATTCGTTCGTCTACGTCGAGGCGGCCGAGGAAGGCAATCCCAGGAAATCCTTCGATGTCAATTTCTACAAGGCCGGATTGCGGGTAACCCAATTGCAGCCCGTGCTTTCAGCCCTGTGGCGGCGCTATTCGATACCGGGGGAGCCCTCGCAGGCAATCACTGCACAGGCTGGCGACTGCCCCTTCGGGCACCTTTCTGGTGGGCTCGGCCGCGATGGTCAGGATTTCCTCACGGTCTACTACGAACTCGAGGGACTTTGAGTCCCAGACAGGCGGAATCACTGGCCGAGACCTTCGCGGAATTCCGACCCCGCATGGTCGAGGGTACGCTGACTGACTTCTCCAGACTGAGTTCACCAAATGCGCCTTGCTGTCAGGTGGCGCCGCGCAAGGCAGACACCGTCGCCCGAATTGTCCGCTTGGCGAATGAGCGGGACGTCCCATTGCGCATCCGCGCGCAAGGCCATTCGCTGAATGGCTCCAGTCTGCCGGGTTCGGCCGAATTGCTCTTGGCGACCCGCAACCTCAGGCTCGTCCGCTTCGAGGAGCCCGGTACGGTTACCGTGGGCAGCGGCGTGGTTCTGTGGATACTCCAGTACTTCTTGCGCCGATATGGCTTCGATCTCCCGGTACTCAACGACGGCTACCCTGGCCCGTCCGTTGGCGGCTTCGTCTGTGCGGGCGGATTTGGCCCGCGCTCCGTGGTGTTCGGCGGCTTCTGGGACAACGTGGTCGAGCTGCGGTTTGTCGACGGCCTGGGAAATTTACGCCGAGCCACGTGCGCCGATCCGCTGTTTCCCTGGCTATTCGGCTCTATGGGCCAACTGGGAGTTTTCATTGATGCCAAGCTGGCGATCATTCCGCGCGACGGCTCCGGGGTGCCATCCTACCCTGCCGGCGCCTCCCTAATGGCCCCTCAACTGGTCGCGCCAAAGGTGCCGCCGGAGTTCGCAACGGAAGGGGAGGAACGATTGTTCTGGTTCACGCTGTTTACACCCGACGAGTACCTGGACGATGCGCACCGCGAATTGAGCGCGCTGGAAAGAAGGCATAACGCGACGCTGCGATTTCAGCAGCGCTACCGTTACCCCATCCTGCATCGGGGAATGACCGCGCCGCTGGTGTATCCCTACGCGCGTCCGTTCACCGCGACCGGCGCCTGGGGCTGGCTGATCGACGGCAGCCCCGACGGCATCGCCGCGCTGCACGAATTCGACCGCGAGTTCATGGCGCTCGCGGCGAGCAAGCCGCACTATCGCCGCTACGTGCAGAGCGAGCTTCCGTCGGGCCCGGAAATCTATCGCCTCTGCTTCGGGGAGCAGAATTACGGCGCGCTGCGCAACCACAAGGCGGAATTGGACCCCAACTCGTTGCTGAACCGGGGCACCGTGTTCGCCTGACCCGCATTCGGGCTTCGCGCGCCGCTCGCGTCAGCGGCTTTGCGGGCTGACGAGCGTGCCGAACCATTTCTCCGCACTCCTTTACCACGCTATCGGGCAGAAGACGATGCAGTCCTTCACCAAGCGCTGAAGTCGCCTGATGAGGGACTGCGCGTCAGACGCTATATCCTGATGCCGGCCCCCTTGGCGGCCTTGTGCGCGGTTTCCGACTTGGAGGCCAGGAACGCACTATCGACACCCCCCACGTCCAGTTGGCCTGCAACATCGCTAGTGCGGAAAGGCTTGAATAAGAAGTCCGAGAAATTCCCCCACGCCTTCCCGGCCTTATTGGCTTTGCTGACCGCATACGGAGAGTAACCCGTGTCCCAGCCATCAGTGCCGGTCGACTGCCAGTCAATGGTACCGTGAGACCCGCTGCCCGCCTGATTGAAATCGAGCTCGAAACGGAAACTTGGGCTACCCTGACCGAGAGATTCCGCCTCGAGAGCCGCGGCACGCCGCGCCAGATCGAGCAGTGTCTTGTCGGTGACCGGCTTATCCGGATCGGCATCAAAATCCAAGACATCGAGCAGATAACGCAACCCGGTCTCCAAGTCCTCGCCCATTACCGGGTGGGCGGCCGCGTCCGCGTGGGTGAATCCGAGCACATGACCAACCTCGTGGGCCAGCACCGACACCAAGTCCATGTGTGCGTACGCCTCAGACCCTATCTCTGCCCGCAATGACCCGTCGTCAACGCGGAGCTGGAACTCGCTGCTGGAATCCGGCGAGAGATCCACGAACCAGCCGTGGCCCGCGGCATCAGCGTCAATCAGGATCGTGCTGCCCTCGGTATAGCCCAGTCCATCGCCCGCGAGATTCGCAATGTTGAACCGAATTTCGCCAAGCGCAGCGAGCCGCGGATCGCCAACGCCCAGTATCTCGGTCCATTGCGCGATTACGGCGGAGGCGAGCCAGTCGAGATCAGATTGCGTGAGCGTCGGCGCAGCTTCCGAGCCAAACGACCCGGTCGCAGCAATCATGCTGTCGCCGTCCGCCCCGGCAAACGCCGGATCGTTGGTCTTGATCCTCACATCGTCGAAACTCGCCTGCCCTTCGGTTGCCATCAGTCCGAAGTTACCGTCAACCGTGGCAGCGTTGAACGCGTAGCCGAGGACGACTTGGCCGTTCAAGGTGACGCTCACGGTGGACCCTTTCAACCCGACCCCAAGCGTGTAATCCGTGCCGGTGTCGATGATCCTGGAGGCCACCGCGTCGCTCACCCACCCGCTCTTCGCTGTGTAGTGGCCGATGATGACCTGGTCGGTCGCCGCGTCGATCGCCGCGAACTTGAAACTGTCGTCGCCGTAGCGGTCGAAGATGAAGCCCGCGCGGCCCTGCGTGCTGACCTTCGACCCCAGTTCGAGGTACGAGGAGACATTCAGACTGTCGGGCCCGAGATCGAGCAGGCTCACGCCGGCCGCGCCGTTCGGTGTGACGCTATAACGCCCGCCATCGATGCCCCAGACACCGTTCGAGTAGCCGGTGAAGAAATCGGCCACGCCGTCGCTGAAGTCCTCGGTGGCATCGAACGTCAACTGCGGCGGCAGAACCTGCACGCGGATGTTGTCGAACGTGCCGCGGGAGTTGTCGGATCCGACGCCGACCATGCCCCAGTTGAGCCCGTACGAGTAGCCGTCAACGACCCGCGGCTGGTAGGTGTGTGTAAACACTTGATTGTTGTTCACCAACAGGGTCGCGTTGACGCCGTTCACCGCGATCAGCATGTTGTAGTACGTGGCCGCCTTCACGCCGCCCAGGAACGGCGCTTGTTCGTCCACCTGCCAGCCATTGGCATCGCGGTGACCCATGACGAGCTTGTTTAACGAGACATCGAGACCGGCGAACTTGAAGTCGTCCTTGCCCTGGTAGTCGAAAATGATGAAGCTATTCGCCTTCCAGCCCGCGGTCGGCTTCACCACGCTGATCGAAGCCTGCACCTCGAAGTAGCCGGGCAACTGTTCGCCGACGTGGAACACGCTCACCGCGTCGCCCCCGAGCGATTCGGCCGAGACTTGCAGCGCCCCCTTCTGCACTGACCACTTGCCGCTGTCGGCGAAAAAGCCGGTGATGACCGGATCGTCGAAACTCGCCGAGCGCAGGACATCGCGCGCGCCGCCCGGAATATTGCCGGGCTGCGGATCGTCAGGCGCGCCGGTCTGGTCTTGCCACGCAAAGTCCTGCTGCCGCACGACACCCAGCTCGCCGTCGGGCTCGCCGTTGCGCGCCGAATCGCCGCCGCGGGTCATATCCACCCCGTCGGAAGCGGACAGCGCGTACAGGAACTCGGCAAGCTGCGGCTGCAGCGCGCGGCTCACTGTGCCCAGGCCAAACGGCGCGAACGGCACGATAAAGCTATTGAACTCGCCCGCCCAGTCGATCAGCCGGTCGCCGCCGGTGTTGCCGATCAATACGTCGCGTCCAGCGCCGCCGTAAGCTCGGTCTTCGTAGCTCGTATGCGTATCCGGCGCGTCGTTGAGACCGCCCTGCCCATCCTGGTCATCGTCGGCGTTGAGAAGATCGTCGCCCCAGCCGCCATACAGGTTGTCGCGCCCGGTTCCGCCCACCAGCCAGTCGTTGCCGAGATCGCCGAAGATCTTGTCGTCGCCGTCGCTGTGGTAGGTTACGCCGTTGACGGTGCCTACAGCGACGCCTTCTCCTGCATCGAAATTCAACAGGAAGCCGGCGATCTTGGTGCGCGGCTCGTACTCGCTATACTGCGCGAACTCACCGGTTGCCGGGTTGTAGTCCAGCGCATCGCCCGGGTTATGCGGTTTGGCGTAGAAATCGGGCAGCGCTTCGGCCCCCAAGATCGCGTCGTCGCCCGCGCCACCGTGCAGGAAGTCGCTGCCGAGTCCGCCATAGATGATGTCGTCGGCCTGCGCCGGATCGGACAGCTCCATGCCGCTGTTTACCGGGTTGTACGGCGTGAGATCAACCGACTTCTTGAGATGGCCGGTCATGTTGAGGTCGGCCTGCTGGACACCACCCGGGGTGCTGATGAAGGTCTGTGTCGTTGCCGCAATGCCGTACAGGGGTTCGGCCGTGCCGTTGCGGCTGGTGAAGATGCGGCCGTCATCCCCAAGCACGCCATCCTGGCCGGTGCCGCCGGAGATCCAGTCGTGGCCCCAGCCGCCGATCAGATCATCGTCCTCGCCTTCGCCGAACAGCACGTCGTTGCCGGTCATGCCGTAGACAAAGTCGTCGCCGGATTCGCCATGCAATTCATCGCCTGCGCCGTTGTCGTCCCAGGCTGCTGCGCTCTTGTCCGGCCCGCCCGGCGTGTAGTCGAGCAACTCGGCTGCGCGCACCACGAGCTGTTCGCCGTAGCCGTTGTCGTAATTGAAGCCCAACGGCGCACCGGCTCCACCCACCAGGCGCAAGATGTTGCCGTTGTCGCCGAGGATCATGTCAGCGTCGCGGGCGTGGCTGCCGTCGCCCTCATCGGTGAGGTTGCCTACTTCATTGCGCAGGATCTCGGTCCCGGCCCCGCCGAAGATCAGATCCGACCCGTCGGGCCGCTCATCCGGCGTACCCAGGCTGAAGAGCTCCGAGCTGCCGCCGATGAGGTCGTCCTGGCCGAGACCGCCGAAAATGACGTCGTTGCCGCCGCCGCCTTCGACATAGTCATCGCCATCGCCGGCACCCTCGACCGAAGCCGACACCATCAGCTCGCCCGTCGCCGCGTCGCGAAATGCACCGGCGTCTGTGGCAAGATCGATCGACCCGTCGCCCTGAATCGTGTCGCCCCCAAGCTGACCGAAGATCTGATCGCCGTGCGCGCCGCCGGCGATGTAATCGTCGCCGAAGCGCGTATTGCCGGCCAGAGCCTGGTTGGCGTCGTCATGATCGAGCAGCGTGATGTCGAAGTCTTCCCATGCCGCCGCCCCACCAGGGACCTGTTGCTCCGCGTCCGTGACCAGCGACGCATTGGCCGAACCCGTCCCTACGCCGTTGTCGTAGATCTGGCTGCCTTCGAGTACGCGGTAGCGCGGGTTGGTGTTTGCGCCGGTGGTGCGATCAAGCGTGGCGTTGTCCCCGAAGATCAAGTCGCGCTCGGTACCGCCGTCAATGCGGTCGCCCAGCGCACCCCCGATCAGCACGTCTTGCCCCCCTTCACCGCGGATCACGTCCTCGCCACCGATGGCGTTGGCGGTTGTCTGGACCAGATCGAGGTCCGACGCATCGCCATCCGCCACATAGCTCAGCAGCGCATTGTCACCATGGACGATGTCCATGGTGCTGCCCGAGCGGACATCGTCGTCCGCCGCACCGCCGAGGACGATGTCGCTGCCGTCGCCGGTGGTGATTGTGTCGCCACCGCCGTCCGCAAACTCCGTCGTCTCCACGATTCCCAAGGTGATTGCCTGACCCGCGAGTTGCGGCGCGTCCGAGCTCGCCGCGCGGATCCAGCCGCTGTCGCCGATGACCAGGTTGTCGCCATTGCCCGCATCGATCGTGTCGCCTTCGCGTCCGCCGACGATGATCTCCTGCCCGGCACCCGAGGTGATGCTGTCCGCACCGCCGGCCGCCGTCGTGGAAGTCGACAGGATTTCGTCGATGTCGCCCGCATCGCTATCGTCGCCCGCGCTCGTGCCACCGAAGTCCAAACCGGTGTAGGTGATGGCCCCGTCGTCGCCCAGAACGATGTTGTTGCCCTCGCTCACGCGCAGCGTGTCACCGAGGTGGCCGCCCAGCACGATGTCGTTGCCCGAGCCGGTGTCCACCGTATCGATGCCGCCGTCGCCGAACGCCGTGGTTTCGATTCGACCCAGCGTCATCGGCAGCCCGCTGAGTTGCGGCGCGTCCGCGCTCGCAGCGCGGATTCGCCCACTGTCGCCGATCACCAGGTTGTCGCCATTGCCCGCATCGATCGTGTCGCCGAACCGCCCGCCAATCACGATGTCACTGCCCGAACCAGACGTGATCAAATCGATCCCGCCGCCCGCGGAAGTAGACGTGCTCTCAATGAGGTCGATGTCACCACAGTCGCCGTCTGCGACCACGTAGTCGATGACGCCGTCGTCGCCGAAGATGATATTGGCGCCTTCATTGCCGTTGATCGTATCTCCGGCATCGCCGCCGAGAATGATATCGGCACCCTCGTTGCCGTTGATCGTGTCGGCGGCCCCCGAGGTCGGGTTAACCGTCTCGATGCGCTCGACCGCGCCTACGCGGGTAAGGCGTTGTGTGAAGAATGCCTGCGTGATGATCCCGTAATCGCCGAAGATGATATCGTCGCCGGTGCCACCGCTGATGACGTCGTTACCCGACGTGAGCAGATCCTTCGTAGGCTCGGTCGCTGCGTCGTTGTTGACGACCAGCAGGATCTGTTGGTGCTGCAGATTCGCCTGCTCGAGGCGCATTGAGAGATTCAGGTTGAAGCCCGCGTCACCGTAAATGTGGTCTACGCCGCCCTCGCCGTTGATCGTATCGTTGCCTGATCCGCCGGCTAGATGATCACCCGCCTGGCTGCCGGTGATATTGTCGTCTCCCTCCCCGCCGTAGATCGTGATGCCGAGGTTGGATGCGCTGGCGTCGATGGTGTCGTTGCCCGGGTTGACGAACTCGCGGCCGAACGGTACCACTGCCGAGGTTCCGGCGAGATACGCGTTCAGCTCGGCAGTCGTAGCGTTGTGGAAGCTGCCGTCCTGGCTGGTGTCGCCGAAGACGATCAGCGGCGCGATATCGCCACCGCCGCCGGTCACCGTAAGGGTGTCGCTGCCACCGCCACCCAGCACGACGGTGATCGTTCCGGAGTACGCGCCCGAGGGCGCGCCGGTCGCGGGATCCGTGACCGGCGTGACGACCGTGGCTTCCACCGTAAACGTGTCGTCATTCCTGCCGAGGAGGATATCCGCCACCTCGAGTCCGTGATACGTGATGCCGCGCTCGAAAGTGCGGTTGTCGGGCACTGCATCGGTGCCGAAATTGAGCACGAGCGGGGCCAGACTGTCGCCCATATGCAGCCCGGAAATGCGCCCGAACTCGTTGATCGAGAGTTCTCCCGGGTCGACCTCATAGATCGCATCGAGCCCCGGTAGCGCGGCATCCGCGGCGAGGCCGTGCGTCCCGGTATCCATCGAAGAGCTGCCGTCGTTGAAGACGTTCAGCGTGTCGATCTGGGTGTTTTCGTCGACATTGATGTCGAGCACCGGCAGCGGCACGTCGGTCTCGGTCGGCAACATTATCGCCGGCTTGATCGAACGATCCTTGTTCGGAATCAGGCTGCCCTCGATGATCAGCGGCCCGCTAATCTGGTTCAGCGTGTGCGGCTGCGCCGGGAAAGTCTGTACCGGCTGGCTGCCTACGTCTGCCTCGGCGTCGGGATTGATCGCGACACGCACCGTGAAGGGAATGTTCCAATTGGTGGCGTCAAACGTGACGATCGGCGGCAGGGCGTCCAAAAGGTCGTCGAAGAACCGGCCCGGCAACAGGCTTGTCGGATCGGCCGATACGATCGTCTTGCCGTCGGTCAGTATGCTGACCACGACATCGCCCACCGGTGCCTTCGTGAGCTGCAGCGTATAGGTGTCGTCCACGCCTTCGGCCACCAGCGTGGCCCCTTCGGTCGGGGTCACCAGCAGGCCGCCGGCGTCGTTGTCGCGCACCCGGACCTCGACCTCGGATTTTTCTAGCACGCTTCCGAACACGGCGCCATCGCTGGTCACCGTGTGCGTAATCGTCCGTTCGAGCGTGTTTTCCGGATCGCCGTCATTGGCGGCGGCAACAGTCACGGTCTGCGCGAGGTTCCAGTTGGCGGCCGTAAACACCAACGTGGCCGGCGCCGAGATCTGCGTCGTGTCGAAATCCAGGGTTACGGTGACCGTTTCCCCCGCATCCGGTGCGCGTGTCAGCGCGACCGTGTAGGTATCGCCGGCAAAACCTTCGACCGCCTCGGTGCCGACGCCGGTTTCCTTGATCACCAGGCCCGGCTTGTCGTCGTCGATCAACTTCACTTCGACGTTCGCGATGTTGACGTTGTCGAACAGCGGGTTGCTGCTGTAGCTCGAGTGGCTGATGACGACCGTGCGCTCGCCTTCCTGCGCCGTATCGTGCACGGCACGCACATGGATAGTTTGCTCGCGGCCCCACGCGTACGGATCGAGCCCGGATTGCGTGGAATCGAATGTTAAGACCAGCGCGTCGTGGAAGTCATCGACGTCGCCGGTCAGCGAAACCTGCAGCGCCTGGCCGCCCGCCTGCTTGTCCTTGAAGCTCGCGAGCGCGCCAGAAACCGTTACATACGCCACCGTCGCCTCCAACGGCGCCGGCACGGCAAGCTTCAGCGTGTACGTGTCTTCCGCCCCGCTGTCCTCGACCAGCAGCGTGTTGCCGCCGCTTTCCGTTACGATGAAGGTGCCGGTTGCGCCGTCCGCGACGTTGAGCTTGATGCCCTCGGCGAAGATCCCGTCGAAGTCCGGATCGGTGCTTTCCAGGCTGTGGTTGATGAAAGCGCTGCGCCCCTCGATCGAGAGCGCGACGATCTCCTCGGTAACGTCACCGCCGACGTCGAAGGTGTCACTGCCCAGGCCGCCGATGATGGTGGTCACCAGCTTGTGGTTGGTGCTCAAGATGAAGAAGTGGTCGTTGCCTTCCATGCCGTCCACTTCAAGCTTCTCGACGAACACGAAGTCGACATTGAGGCCCGCACCCTGCACGCCTTCCTTGGTGATGACGAAGTTGTCGTCGGCCTCGGTGCCGATGATGACCACCGTGTCGGTGCCTGCGCCGCCGTCGATGCTGACCGGTGCGTTGATGTTGTACTGGACGTGGTCGTCGCCTGCTCCGCCGTTCACTTCGGTGTCGGTGCTGGCGAGGTCGTCGGTGCCGGCGATGAGGAACGCGCGCACCACGAACTCGTCGTTGCCATCCTCGCCAAAGAGCTTGAGCAGGGCCTTGTTGCTGTAGCCGCTGAATTCGTCGTTGCCGTCGCCGCCGAACGCCACGGTCGGGAAGCTGATGCCGCGCGACAGGAAGCCGAGTGTGGTCTCCACGGTCTCGACCTCGTCGCCCGCCGCCACCCGGGCGGTTTCGCCCAAGCCAGCGTCAGCCGTAGAGACGCGCGCAGCACCGAATACCTGGCCGAACTGGAAGAAGTCGTTGCCCTGTCCACCGTCCAGCGTGGTGATGCTACTGTTGTCGTCGCTGTAGAAGCGATCGTCGCCATCCAGTCCGTCGACGGTAAGTCGCCCGTTGACGCTCTCGTCGTAGTTGATACGCTCGTAGTTCGAGCCGAACACCAGATTGCCGTCGGCATCGGTGCCGGTCGGCTGCAGCTTGGCGACGAAGTCGCGCCGCAGCAGGAACACGTCTCCCGCGGCCGTGCCCTCGATGGTCAGGCGGTCGGCGCCGTCGTTTGGCGCACCGCTGTCATGGACGTTGATGATGTAATCGGTGTCTCCGGTCGTATAGACGGTGGTGCGGTCCGTGCCGCCCTGCCCGTCGATGTCTACCGTGTCGCGCAGGCCGCCAACGCGGCCGGTCACGAGCGTGGACGTGCCCGGAGTTCCACCGAACTTGTTGGCAGCGTCCAGCGTCGGCAGCCGATCGATCACGACATTGTCGTCCTCAAGCCCGCCAAATATCCGCGTCCATCCCGAGAGCGATTGCGGCGTGAACAGGACGTCGTCGATGTCGTCGCGCCCGTAGACGTAGATGTCCGGCGCAGCGAGGTGCCCGTGGAACTCCATGCTGGTGCCGACGCCCGAATCGGCACTGACGCCGAGGTCGTCGACGTCACCGCGCACCGTGATGCTGCTTAAGGCCGTGATGGATGCGCCTTCCTCCATCTGCACGTCGTCGCCCACCCGCGACAGCACGAAGCCGCCGGGCGCGCTGACATCGGCGTTGGCGTCCATGATCAGGTCTTCGTCCGTGTCGAGCGTGTCGCGCACCGACAGCCGCACGTTCCCTGTGGCCGCAAACACCTGCCCTACGTAAAGGGGCCCGTCGGTCTCTGCAACATTGATGCTGCTATTGAGCGCCGAGGCGTTGAGCCAGCCCTGCGCCGGGTTGGACGAATCGATCTCCAGCGCGTCGCCCGCGGTCCCGATATCGCCGTGCTGGGCGATCAGGTTGACGTTGACACCCGTGACGTTGTTGGCGGTGTCGGCGTTGAAATCGAGGATCGAGCCGTCCGCGATCAGCGTCACGTCGGCCGTGTGCGACGTAACCGTGTCCACCTGCAGCGTGCCTGCGGTTTCGATCAAATAGGCCACTCCGTGCGCGTCGGCATTGACATAGCCGGTCGCGAAGAAAGACGTGTTGAGGTCGAACGGATTGGCCCCCGTGCCGATCGTGCCGGTCTCGGCGATGAGATCCACGTTCTTCGCCTCGATATCGGCGAACGCCTCGTTGTAGCGGTCCACGATCGAGCCTTCGCTGGTGATCGCAACGGTGCCCAACCGCGCCCGGATCAGGCCGATGTTGGTATCGCCGTCCACGGTCAGCGTGACGTTGCCGCTGTTCGAGGTGAGTGTCGTGATATTGAGCGTATCCGGACTGTTGATGTAGATGCTGCCCGCGGCGAGCCCGGACAGATCCCCGGAAACGGCCACGTCGAAGAAGTTCGCTGCCGTCCCGATCGCTCCGGTGGTGGCCTGCAGGTACAGGTCGCCGGTGCTGACGTTGACCAGCGGCGCAGCGGCGTCGTTCAGAGCGTCGAAGATTGAATCCTGAGCGAGGAGCGTGGAGTCGCTCACCGCATTGACGCGCTCGACGATCATGTCGCCCTGCGCGACCTCGATCTCGACCGAGCCGCCGGCGTTGACGTTGTCCACGTACAAGTCGTCGATCCCCTCGAAATCGCCGTTGATGGTCGTATCGGCCGCGACCTGGAACAAGAGCACGTCGGCCGGCGAATCGGCGAACAGGTGGCTCGCGTTCGCGAGCTGGATGCGCAGCGGGTCGCCCGCGACCGAACTCTGGATGGAGCCCCCTGCCGTAAGTACGACATCGCCGAACGCACTGATCGCGGCTGCGGTGCCGACCGCATGGATGTCGGTAATGGCCCCGCCCGCCCTCAGGTGCACGTTGCCGCCTGCGATCACATGGTCGATCGGCAGCGCGCCCGGTGCTTCGAGCGTCACGTTCCCGTCGGCCTCGACAACGAGGGCGTCAGGCCCGACCTCGACCTCGACGTCGACGTCATCCAGCAGCTGCAGCGCGACGCGCTCGACCGCGAACTTGTCCAGCACCAACTGGCCGCTGGCGATGGCCGCGTCGCTCGCATCGTCAGTCGAGCGGATCGCATCGAGTTTTTCCCAGCGCAGCGAGTTGCTGTAGTTCTCCGTCGACAGATTGAAGGTCCCGTCCGGCCCCTTGTACAGGTACAGGCCGTAGGTCGATTGCGTGAACTCGACGAGCACCAAGCTGGAGTTGCCGACGAGCGACCGGTTATTGACGATCGTCTTGTCCACGCCGGTAACGAAGGGATTCACTTTCACCCACTGGGTCGCGTCCCCGAAGTAGCCGGCGAAGTGCTCTGCCGGCGAGAGCGAGGTGATAATGCCGTCGCCGTCGTTCACGTCGGCCGCGTAAGCGGCGCGCACCGCGTTGATCATGTCGTTGAAGTCGCCGCCCGTGCTGCCGTTGATCTTGCGGTACAAGGCATACTGAACCCCAATCACATCCGCCGCGGTGGCGCTGGACAGCGTCGCCTTGTCGGCGCTCGACAGGATGGCAAAGCCGCCCGAAAGATCGATCACCTGCGGGGCGAAGCTGCGGCCGATGCCGCCGTTGCCATCGGCGATCAGCGTCACGGTATCGCCTAAAACGTTGCTCACTTCCACAGCCGATGACGAGGGCGTGGCGCCCGCGAACTCGGCATGCGGGTAGATGAAGCCATACAGCCCGGGCGACACCGGGTAGCGGAAAGCGTCCTCCGTGATGTCGTTCGTAGGATCGCCGTCCGTGTTGAGCGTGTTGAGCAACTGCAGTTGCAGCGCCGTGAGCGGCGCGTCGCTGCCCAGCATGTCGAGCTCGATCGTTGCATCCAGGATCGAGCCTGCCCCCGTCCTCAGCGTCACGTCGCCGCCCGCCTCGACCGAAGCGTTGCTGGCAAAGTCCAGCGCCTGGATGAGCTTGAGGTCTCCCACGGTTTCTTTTACGTCGATGTAACCCCCCGCTTTCGCGGCGAAACCGCCGCTGCCGAGGATGTTGCTGTCAATCCGCAGCGTGCCGGTGCCCCCGATGCTCCCGTCTTTCGCGTAGAGTTCCACGCGGTTGCCTTTGACGAGCGAGGTCGAAGCATCGTCCGCCTTGATGCCGCCGGCGGCGATGAGAGTGACGTTTCCGCCGGTGGTCTGGATCGTGCCGACGTTCAGCAGACTGCTGCCGCCGATGTCCGCGATCGCGGTCACGAAGATGTCGCCGCCCGCCGTAACGTTGAGCAAGGTTCCCGGGCCGCCTTCAACCACCAGGAACACATCCCCGGCCGCCACCACCGTCGGGTCGTTGAACGCCGCGGTGGTCTGGCTGCCGATAACCGAGCCGCCCGTGGATGTGAGCGTGGTAATGCCGCCCTCTGCCACGGAAATGTCGCCCTGTATGAACAGGTCGCCGCCGCTCGAGACGTTGATGAAGGGTATCTCCAAGCCGCCGATGAAGTTGATGTGGATCGCGTAGTCTGCCTTGAGCGTATGGACGTAGTAGTCCTTCAGGCCTGTCACAGTGGTGATCTTGGTATGGTAGGTCTTCTCACGCAGCCAGCCGCCGCCAGTAGTCCACTCATCCACTGTGAGCGAGTGGTTCAGGAAGTCGCTCCTGAAGTCCGCACCTTCTTCGGCGGTGATCTCCGGCGCCAGCGCCCAACGATCGGTGTCGTGATAATTCTCGTCGGGCAGGACGCCTTCGGTGTTGACCGGGTTGCCTCCGCTGTCTTCGAGAATGAAGCGATAGGCTCGGCCCTCACTGACGTGCCAGACCGTGGTGATGCCGCTTTCCAGATCGACATCGGTGTCCTCGACCTGTTTGTAGGAAACGCTGTAGGCCTGTCCATCGGCGTAGGCCGGATTATCCAGCGCTCCGGAGCCGGATTCGAGCACCAGCGCCTCGGATTCGAGCAGCGGCGTTTCGTCGGTGAATTCGGTAGTGCGCCACTTGTAGGCGTTGTCGCTGGAAAGCCAGTCCTCGAAGCCGGTACTGCCGCCGAACAGGTTGAAGGTGTTCTTCTCGTACTTCGTGACCTGAGTCTCGACCTTCTCCTGCCCTTCCGTCCAGAGATAATGCAGTCCCGCGCGCGGCAGGTACTCCACGGTCGTGCCGAGGGCATAGTGGATGTCGCCGCCGACTTGCGTGTACTGGATGCGGCTGAAGCTGCCGTCCTCGCCGCCGACCTCTGCCACGAGGTCGGCGTCGAACACCTTCTCGGTAATGCCGCTGGTGTTCACCGTGTATTCGCGCTTGGCCTGGTCGTTTGCCGCGCCGTCGACGATGCGCGCGGTATCGATGATGGTGATCTTGCCCGTGCGGTCGCGCGTGGCGTCAATGCGGTTGACGATCAGGTCGTAGCCGCTCGCGTTCACGATATCCACGTTGGCATGACCATAGGCCGCCTTGATCTGCCCGTTGCCCGTGCTCAGGATCTGGCCCGCAAGGATGATGCGGCCACCCTCGGGAACGAGATCGTCGAGCACGATCGCGTTCTGCGCGAAGTCGAAATAGGCGTCCACCGGAACGTTGTCCGTACCGAAGCTCACGCCAGCCACTGCATTGCCGTCGTCGTCGAGCAGTGCCCCGCTCGAATTCGGCACGAAGCTTGAATCGATATGGAGCGTAATCGTCTGCACCCCGCTCTGGATCAGCCCGTCGATGTTAAGGAACCGGGCGGTGATCGCAATCTGACCCTGTGCCAGGATCCTCGACTCGTTGACGTTGATCTGGGCCTGCAGCGTGGTCGGCGTGCTGTTCGTCCCGCTGACGGATGCCGCCACACCGGCTGCCGTCGCGTAGGTATCCGTATCAGGGCTGCCGTCCGCATGGAACACCAGCGCGCGCAGGTCGTCGAAGTCGAGGTACTGCCGCGGGTCGCGGTTGGTATGGAACCAGTCGTCCGTGTTGAGCGAGAAGTCGCGCGCCGCCGTGATGAACACTTGCGCGGCCCGGATTTCTCCCGAGACGATGATGCTGCCTTCGTTGTTCGTGACGTGGACGTCGCCGACCTCGTTGATAACGTCGCCGACGAGGTACAGGTCCTGGTCGGGCGCGCTGGAGAAGCCCGGCAATGCCGACGTGTCGATATCGTACTGGCTTTGCGGGAACGAATCCTGGGTGATGAAAATGTTCTTCTCGGCGCTGTTGCTGTTGTTCGTCACCGCCGCGCTGTTCAAGTAAACATTGCCCGGCTGCAGCACAGTGTACTGGCCGTTCACCACGGTGACGCGCTTGGTATCCTTGATCACCGCATCGTTCACCTCCATCGTGAACGGCGTCTGGTTCAGGATCTCGATCTCGGCCCCCGCGTGCGGCACGATGGCGCCTGCGGCTATGAGCGCATCGACCGTGGCTGCCGCGCCAGTGCCGTCGCGCACCGAGTTGCCGTCGATAAACACCGATCCCGGCGTGGCGTAGACGTTCGGCAGCTCGACGAACAGGATGTCGAGCTCGCGCTTGATGAGAGTGACGCCATCGACGGTTTCGACCAAGCCGAGCTCGTCAAGTGCGTCGTTGATCAAGTCGAGCTGGACCTGGTAGCGCGCCACCGATTCCAGATCCGAGCCGTGGCTCTGGATCCAGTCGAGCACTTTCGCGCGCTGCTCGAGCAGCAAGTTCCCGAGATTCTTATAGACGAAAGTGGGCGCATCCAGCTCGACCGGCTTGATGACGTAGAACTTGTCCGTCAACGCCGTGCGCAGCGCGCCCGTTACGTCGCTCGTGTAGACAGTCGTGTTTTCATCGGCAGACGGCGCGCTCGCACCGAGGTCCTGCCAACGCGACGTGTTAGAGAAGTTTTCCTGCTCCAGTACCACCGTCACCGTGGATTCGGAAACCGGCAGGAACTTGTAGTAATGCCCCACGGAGCCACCGACCCCCGCGCCCGCGACGCGCTGAATGATCGTGCCTGTGGAAAGGCTGAACGGGATTTCATCGAGGTTGAGACGCGAATATTCGTAGGCGATTTCCGGCGCGAGGCCGAGTTCCGCTTTCTCTGCCGCCGTCAGCAGTGTTTCGAGCCGGTTTATGACGAAATCGCCGCCACCCGGCACTTGCTGCAAGGTGCCGCCGAGCGTAATCGGCTTGAGATGCACCAGCGCCTGGTTGTTAACGCCTGCTTCGACCCTCGCCGTGGTGGCAATCTTGACGGTATTGAAGCTTTCGGCGGACGCGCCGTCCGGCACCGAAACGCCGTAGGGGATCAACGACAGCGATAGCACCGCGCCATCAGTGGTGCCGCGCTCGTTGCCGCCCAAGCCCTCGAGCGCGCGCAGGACGACGTCTTCGAGCGCCTGCACTTTCGAGGTGCCCAGAACGTTGATATTGTTGAATTCGTGAATTGCGACATCCGGATCCGGCACCGCGATATTCGGCAGCAGAGAGAACGCCATGATGTCGGTGTTGGCGAAGCCGTCAATCAGGTTCACCTGGCCGTAGGCGTCCTGGCCGGCGAACAGGTTGATGTCCTGCCCCTTGACCGTGGCGTTGTTCAACGTGACCGTGTCGGTCGCCACGATGTCCACCGTGGCGATCGCGTCGACCACGCCGGTCAGACCGGAGGCGACCGTCAGATCGACGTCGGTGCGCGCCTCGATCTTGGTCTTGGTCGTGAGATCGACGTCGCCCGCCTTGTTCTCGATCGTTGCGCCATTGATGTCAATCAGTGCAAGCGTGTTGGTGGTTATTTCCGACTCGCCGATCGTGACTGCGCCGACCAGCGAGAATCCCTCGACCTCGACTGCGTCGAGCGCGCGAATGTCGTTCAAAGCCTCGATGCGCAGGATTCCCGGATTAGCGTTGTCACCCACGGATACCAAGCGGGCGCCGCTGCCGACGTTGATCGAGGCCTCGAACTTGTCGCTTGAGTTCCCGACCTCGATCTCACTGAAAAGCGCGCTCACGCCAACGGCCGAAGCCGACGCGGATTGCAGGTTGACGCTGAAGTGCTCCTTGTCGAGCTCGTTCTTCGCCGACACCACCAGGTTATGCGCAACGATTTCGGCGTTTTCGTCGATACCAATCGTGGCTTTACTGAGGATCGTGTTACTCACTACGGCGCCGCCACCTGCCGCGAGGCCAAACGCCACGCTATCGCCCTTCCCGTCTACGTCCTGCGTATGATTGGCCGTTAGCGTTACCGCTGGCGCCAGAATGTCGGCATTCTTGCCAACGCGCACCATGGCTGACTGGTCGGTATATGTTGAGACATCCGCGCCAGTAACGGAGATCAACCCGCCACCGGCGGATTCCCCGAACGCAAAGAGCTCATCGTTGCTGTGCGCGGTAATGGTGACAATGCCGGCATCAAGGGCGGCATTGTTACCCACCTCGGCAATCACCTCATCCGTGCCCGTGCCCTTGCCAAGTTTCGTCTCTACGACCATGCCGCCGACCGCCAAGAGGCCGACTGTTACGCCATGGCCTACCGCATTACCCTTATTCGTGGCATCGGCAAGAATTTGCGCGGTGCCGGAAACATCGACATTCGCGTTCGCCCCCAGGCGCGCCTTGACGACGCCATCCATGTCAGCCTTTGCGTAGTTGACGCCCACCGCCAACAAACCGCCCGAAAGCGCAAACGCATCGGCATGCGCGTCATTGGTAGCACGTCCACGCAGGGTAAGTGATTGCCCCGTCACCGTGCCGTCGGAGTGCGCATCGACGACACCGCCGGTTTCCGCCATGCTGAGGCTCAGGCCAACTCCTGCCAAGCCGCCTATCCCTATTCCATGCGAAAGCGCATCGGCCTTGTTGTGCGCGTCAGCCGTTATCCCTGCAGAGGTCTTGGCGTGAATGGCGCCGCTCACCTCTGTCCGCACATCCGCAGCCGCCGTCGCTGTCGCGTCCGCACCCGCTAGGCCCGCCAATATGCCGCCAGAGCCTGCGGTGGATTCGGCCCGCGCCTTCTTGTTTAGCGTGCTCGCGCCATCCTCAGCGTAGTTGTGGGTCGCGCGTATCGCTACGCTGCCGCCCGTCGAGGTAATCGATCCGCCTTCAACCGCAGCGCGTACGGTCGGGCTGACCGTCGCGGTGGAGAGGGACACGCCGAACCCCACTCCCCCAGCGACGGCGATACCGAAAGCATCAGCCTGGGCCGCACCTTCCGAGTGGGCGGAAACGACTACATTACCGCTGACATTGATAGTTCCAGCCCCGACGATGGCGTCAACGGTCGGCGACGCATTCGCGATAGCAACCGAGCCCTGCGCACCAACCAACAGACCACCCGCGCCCGCGGTTGCCTCTGCATTGGCTGTGCTCTGGCCGACACTTTCAACCTTGAACGACGCGGCGTTCGGCACCGACCCGTCAAAGCGGCTATGCACCGATCCGTTGGCGTTGCTTTCCGCATAGCTGATACCAATGCCTAGCCCGCCCACCGCCAGGCCCGCGGCGGTCGAGGTGGCGATTTCTGTCGACTTGGCCGACAACTCGATGGCCGATCCCGCTGATACCTTGGAACCGACGCCTGCCGTCGTTGAAACACTTGCAGAATCCGTGGCAACGGCGAACGCGCCCGATCCGGCAACCACGCCGCCGCTACCAGAGATCGCATTGGCCGTCGCGCCCTTGGATTCACCAAAGTTGTGACGGCTGCGCAAGCTCACCGCGCCGCCGGTGCTATTGATGACGGCGTTCGTACCAAAACCTGCGATGATCGATGGCGTCAGGGTGCTATGCGCCACGGACGCAACGAGCGCACCACCGCCAATCGCCACACCAAAGACGTTTGCTTCGGCTTCCATGTGGGAGCCGGCTTTAACCGTTATGTCGCCCGTGGTCTTGACATCGGCGCTGTTTCCAATCTCGGCCTTGACGGTCGGCGTGACATCGACGAACGCAAAGTTCATGCTGCCTGCGATCGCACCGACACTGACGCCAAATGCCTCGCCGGTGGCATCGATTGTGGACTCGGCGTTCATGTCAAGCCCGCCAACCGTACCGGCACCTTGACCGATCTGCGCGTCGTCGCCGATATAGGCCCTGGTCTCATCGGCACCGGAATTATTGACACTGATCTTGACAAAGGACGCACCGATTGCGCCGGCGCCTGACGTGACCTGTGGCGCAAAGACATTGATGGTCTGTCTCGTCACAGCGTCGATATCGATTGCCGCCGCGGCGTTGACGACCGCACCATTGGCAATTCCCGCGCTCACCGTGCTCGAGTCGTTGAGTACCGCAACGGCTGCCCCCAGGCCCACAAACCCGACGCCGCCGGCGAACGACTTAACATCGATATCTTCATCCAGTGTGGCACTGATCCCAAGGGTTCCCCCGGCGCTGAGCGTGCCTCCGGCGGAAGCCGACACATTGGACGCGAGCGTAACCACGCTGACGCCTGCACCGGCACCGACTGCGCCCCCGGCAGCCCCGCCGGTAAGCAAATCGATCTCGATGTCTTCAACCGCGTTGACTTTGATATCGCCATTGACTGTGGTCGTTGTAACCTGACTTCCGTTGGCAATCGAGGCGAACGTGCCGGGGGGCGTTGCCGGCGCAGCCGCCAGCATGCCCGTGACTGAAGCCGCCGAAGGCCGCTTGGCAGCGAGATCATCCCCACCCTGCTTGCTAATGCCCGCGAGGCGCTCGTCGCTGGTTTGGGAATCATCGGTCTTGTCGGTGGTGACCTTTGCGTCGATCGCCAACAGATCACCGCTGACCTTGTCGGACGCATGTTCGCCCTGCTCGGCCGCGTCCTGATCCGCTGTTTTCGTCAACTCTGTAGCAAAGCTGTGCTGAGTACCACCGCCCGCGCCACTGAGGTTTACGCGGCCCGTCGTGTTAGCTGTATCCTCTGCATGCGTCTTGGTGTCATAGAACTCGATCTTCTTCTTGTTGCCGTCAAGGGTATCCTCCACCACACGCACATAATATTGCCCACCGTCGGACAGGCCTCCGATTTCGGTATTGCCATCGGCTCCTTTGTCATACGTCACCTTGTCGCCGGTTTCCAATCCCGTGTCATACCCGAAGTCAATCCGCTCATGCGTCGTGTCCACGTTGCCCGCTGTGGGATCAAGTCCGAACCCCACATCGCGCTCCAGTGAATTCTGCGTGTCCTTGGTTGAACCATCTTCGTTATTGTCCGAATAGTCCGAGGTGAGCGCGGTCCCGATCGACCACGCCGATACTGCAGCCGCCACGCCCACAAATCCGCCTGCGCCGCTGATCACAAGTCCGTCGATATCTTTAATCGCAAGTGCGTTAACCTCGACATCGTTCCTTGCAGTGAGAATCGCTCCCGTGCGAATCTCGGCGCTGACATCGTTTTTCAGCACACCGACGTTTACCGCACCACCCACGCCGACAAAGCCCCCGGCAACCGCACCGGCGAAACTGACTGCGCGGGCCTCGTTGCTTGCACCGACGTAAACACCCTGTCCAGACGACGCACCCGAGTTAGCGTCGGTCTGATTGATATCGGCATCGCCGATCCATGCCTTGGTATCGGAATCGACGACTGCGACTGTAACCGCCCCCGAAACACCGACGAACCCCGCCCCGGCAGCCACGCCAATCTGGAGAATATCTTCGCTCGATTCGGCCTGAACAACGACGCCATGACGCGTTGCCGTATCGAAGTCGTCGGCGGCGTCTCCGCCCGTCAGCGTGCCTGCCAATACGCCGGTCACCCCTGTACCGGTGCCTTTGGCGTCCACGACCGCATCATCGGCGATGAACGCCTGCGTGTCCTTATCGACCACCATGACACCCACGGACGCACCTACCCCCACGACGCCCGCACCCAGCGCGCCACTGATGATCTTGATATCCGTGTCATCGGAAGCGTTGACCAGCACGTCGCCGCCCGCCGAGACAGTCCCGCCGATCGATGCATAGGTGTCGTTGCTGATGCTGAGCACGCTCACGCCGCCGCCCACGCCGACTGTTCCGGCCGCAATCCCCATGCCGATCATGAGCAGGTCTTCAGACGCGTGCGCCTCCACGCGCACGTCGTCCTTGGCATTGACCACAGCGTTCGGGTCTATCGCCGCTGTCGTAGTACCGTTAAGTACCGTTATACCAACGCCCGGCGCAACACCAACGGCGCCAAAACCCGCGCCAGCCGCCAACGCAACATGGTGGAAATCGTTGCCCGCACCAACCACCACCGATTGGGCACTGTTTGCCGCAGTCTGATCGGCATTCACCGAAGCACCGTCGCCAATGTAAGCGTCCGTATGCGTGGTGACCACGTTGACCGCCGCGGCAACCGCAACACCCACCGTACCGCCGCCAATTGCGGCGGAATAGGTTTCGATATCGTCGCGGCTGGTCGCGGAAATGGCGACCCCGTGCACCGTGACCTGTTCCGGCGCGAGAACGCGATCGCCAATTTGTGAGGGATCGGTATCCGCTGTGCCGTCGTTGTTCGTGTCAGCGCCCTCGACATTCGGCGAAGTCACCTCTCCGGAATTCTTCAGAGTGCCAACGTCTGAATTGTTCGCCGTCTTGGCCTCGATGATCTCCACCGCGGGGTCAAAAACATGTCCCGGGCCACTGCCCGCGTCAGTGAGATCAAAGCGACCCGCTGTATGGCCAGTATCTTCGGCATGCGCCTTGGTGTCATAAAGCTCGACCGAATTGCCGGTGCGGCGAACGAAGTAATTCTTCCCGTCCTCCAAGCCACCGATCGCGGCATTGCCGGAATCGACACCCTTGTGGTAAGTCACGTAGTCACCGGTGGACAAGTCGCTCGACCCGTCAACGGTAATCGTCTCGGTGCCGGTGTTCACATTGCCAGCGCCTGCGTCGAAAACCGTGTCTGCCCGTGTCGCTGGCCCGCTCGGTCCGGCGAATGTCACACCAAAAGCACCTGTCGCAGCCGACAACCCTGAGGTATTGCCGTCACCCGTGACCTTCGCCCCAGCACCAATAAATGCTTCGGTCGTCTTGTTGATCACAGTCACCGTAGCCGCCGCACCAACCCCTGCGGTGCCGCCAACCGCGACTGTGGCCACGACTTTGTCCAGCTCGGCCACATCGTCGGCCGCAATACGCACTGTGCCGCCCGCGTGCACGTCACCCGCGCCAGCGGAAACCGTCGCCTCGGCCGGATCGTCGCCGATGAAGGCTCGCGTCGTCAGATTAAGCACGTGCACGCCGGCGTTGACACCAACCCCCGCGGTACCGCCCACCGCAAGCCCGGCCGCGACCGATGTAATGTCTTCAAGCGAAGTCGCTGAAACTTCGATATCGCCGTCAACATTGGATATCACGCCGGAGTCGATGTATGCAGACGTATCCTTGATCAGAGACAGCACATCCGCGCCCACGCCCACCCCGGCCGAACCGCCTACACCAATGGAGCCGGCAACCGAAACGATCGTGGTGTCGTCGGATGCAATGACCGAAAGATCCGGCGTGCCGGATCCACTTTGAGCATTAACCGTTGCGCTGCGCCCAATCGACGCGCTGGTGGTCTCGTCCAACACATTGATCGTGGGGGCAACCGCTATGCCTGCAGAACTCGCGGCGCCACCCGCAGCGGTTATGGATATGATGTCGTCCGTCGATTTCGCGCTCACCTCGACACCCGTGGTGCCGGCAGAAGTCACCACGCCACGCTCGCCGACCTGTGCCTCGACAGTGTCGATATGCACCAGGACCGCGCTGGCAACGCCGACACCCGCACTGCTGCCGGCACCAATGGCACCGGCGATCATGAGGGCTTCGAGGTCACCGTTGGAGGTAACCGACACGTTGCCGCCCGCGTTCAGTGTACCTCCCGGGTTGCTTGGCGTATCTTCCGTGTACGCCTTTGTCTCGGTCAGCAGCACCTGCACCGCAATCGACGCCGCAACACCCGTGCCGCTGGTGCTCAGCCCGAATGTGGCGGCTATCGAGGTGATGTCGTCTTCGGAATCCGCATTGACGGCGATATCTCCACCGGTTGCGCTTACATCGGTTCCTTCGCCCACCCACGCGGTGGTGCTGCGATCGATCACGCCCACATCAAGACCGATGCCGACCCCCGCGTTGCCCGTGCTCGCTGCCAATCCGCCGGCCGCGCTAAACAGCGTCAGTTTGTCCGTCGCTTCGATCTTGACGTCCTGGCCGGCAATAATCGTCGCGTTGTCATCAATCGACGCATGGGTGTCGATGAAGAACACGTTTACGCTGGACGATCCACCCACCGTCGTACCGCCGGCACTGCCTGCCACACCCGCCGCAAAACTTGTTACCGCAACCTCGCCAATCATCGGCAAATTCTCGGTCTTCGGCAGCAGATTTGCATCCGCCGTCACATTGATGGAACCGGTTGCCTTCGCCGTCGTGTCGTGACCGATGCTGGCGTTGGTGTCGAGACCGTTGACGATATTGACCGCAATCGCCACACCGATCCCGGTACCGCCTTCGGTGCTGAGAGCAGCACCGCCCGCAATGTTCTGGATCTCGTTATAGCTATCGGCCTCAACGCTGATGTCACCGCCCGTTGCAGTCAACTTAGCGTTGTTGCCAACCGTGGCATTGCTATCGAGGTCAAGGTAGTTGACCGAAATCGAGCCGCCCACCGCGGTATCGCTGGCCGCCGCACCAGACAGTGCGCGCGACTGGAAGGTGTTTGTCGCGCTTTCCGGCATCACCGCTTCAACGGCCAAGCTGTTGGCAGTCAGGTTCGCGGAATTTCCGATCTCTCCCTTATTGCTTGCCAGTACGATATTGAGGCCCACGGCAGCCGCCACACCGGTATCGGCTTCGGTATTGGTCGCCGTAGACAACGCTTGAGCCTTGGCATCAACCTCCGCAGTGGCCACAACCTTCAGATCGCCCGTCGCATTGATGCTAACCCCGTCGACAATCGTCGCCGTGTTGTCCGAATCCAGATAATTCACCGCAACCGAGGCCGCAACGCTGGTGCCGCCGCCGGAATCGGAACTGTTACCGGACTGCTTTTCGGTGTTCTCGTTGGACTTCTTCAGGCTGCTGTCTGAATTCTGGGTAGGCGCGGCCTTGGTGTCTGATCCAGTCCGGCCGTTCACGAAGTCCGACTGCCCTTTGGTTTCTTCGTCTGAATTTCGCGCTGCGTCTTTCTTGCCATCCTTATCCTTGTCGTCATTTGATTCGGACGACGCGCCACTGACGCTGGCTTTGGATTCGGCAACCGTCAAGACTACCGATGTGGATCCCACGTCCACGTCTTGCGCGCCGGTAAAGCTGCGCGCCAATTCGGCCTTGGTGTCATCCTGAATGATGTTCAAGGCTAGCGCGATACCGACGCCCGTGCCTTTACCCGCCGCCTCGCCGGTTGCCGTCGTGATGACGGTATCGCTGTGCCTTGCGGTCGCGCCCAAGTCTCCATTCAGCGTAATGGTCCCGCCGGCGCCGCTGCCGATGAGCGCCACGGTGTCGTTCTCGATATAAGCAATCGCGATCGCGCCGCCTACGGCCGTTTTGCCCTGTGCGCCCGCCGCTGCCAGCGTATAGGCGTTATTGGCGGAATCCGCCGACACCAAGAAATTCTTGGCGCTGCCGCTGACGAGTTCGCCGTTCTCGATCCCCGCAAACGTGTTGTTGAGCGAGATGTTTACAGCAACCGATGCGCCCACACCGGTATCCGAACCCTTGGCGATGCCGTCCGGCCGCGCGCTGACGGTGGTCTCCGTCAGGTTCTGCGCGCGAATATTGACATCTTCTCCGCCGAGCGCGAGCGTAGCCGCTCCATTCGGGTTGTCCTTTGCATCATGGTCCAAACCAATGACAGCCTGGGTATTGGTTTTCGCATAGTTGACCGCCACGGAACCCGCCACGCCGATCTCGCCGCCGCTCGCGCCGGAAACCGCTTCCGCGCGGAATGTGCTGGTGTGATCGATCAGCTTCTGGCTGCCGGTGCCGTCGCTGGTCAGCGCAATCGCCTTGCCTGCGATCGCGTCTTCCAGCGACGCGGCCAACTCGACCCGGTTGTCCTTGAGAACGATCACGTAATAGCTCTTGCCGTCTTCCAGTCCGCCCAAGAGCGCGCCACCCCCGTCCTCATAGACGATCGCGTCACCGGTTCTCAGGCTGTGCCCTGTACCGAGGTCGATCACGCGATGCTGCGAGCTGGGGTTGAACACGACGTCCGAGGCGCCCAGGCCCAAAATCCCGCCATGTTCGAATTTATGCCCCGTGCCGGTACCCGCCGATGTCAAGTCTTTGAGTCCGTCACTTCCACCGGCTTTGGCGTGCGCTTCGGTGTCGTACAGTCTTACAAATCCGCCATCCGCTACCCTGACGTAGTAGTCCGTGTTGTCGGTCAAGCCGCCGATGGCTGTGTTGCCGGAATCCCCTTTCTGGTATTTCACCTTTTCGCCGGTGGAAAGGTGGTGGCCCGCACCGAGAAAAATGGTTTCGTGGTCGGGATCGGCTGAACCGCCGCTTCCGGCATCGATCACATTGACGCTTTGAGCGGTCAAGGCTATATCGCGCTCGACCATCGTCGCTTCGATGATGGCGCCATCCGCCGTGACATTGGCTCCCGCACCTACCGATGCTTCGTTGTTCTCCTGCGCAATGTTGATCGCCACACCAATACCGATGGCGTCGCCATCGGCCTTCGTGCTCGCAACACCTTGTGCAATCGCCTCGGCCGACATCAGATTTGCGGATCGCGCAGTCAAGCTTCCGATGCCCGGGCCATCCCCGGCCACGACAGTCAAGCCGTCGCCGATGGTGGCGATAGCATTGTTGTTTGCGATATTCAGTGCCAGCGACGCCGCCACGCTCACGCTGCCGCTCTCGGTACTGGCGCTGCCTTTCTGCTGATCAACGGATTTCGTCTCGCCGGATTGCTTGCTGGCCAGACCCGCAGCGCTCTTGCTTTGGTCGTCGGCCTTGGTGCTGCCTTTGTCCGACTCAGCCTTCGCCGTTGTGCCTTTTGCCGAGGCAATCGCATCGGACTTGCTCGAACCATCGGCACTGGCCGTAAAACTCACCGCCCCATCGGCCGTGATGTTGCGCCCCGTGGTCGCGATCGCACTGTCGTCCACAAACCCCAGCGCCAAGGCCACACCCACCGCCGTCGAGGAACCCGTCCCGTCTCCCTTGGCCGTGGTCAGGCTCGCCCCATGCTGGCTCGCCGTCACGTCCACCTTGCCCGTCACGTCCAACCCCGTGCCCGTGCCGATCCGCGCTTCGGTCTCGTTGTCCGCCACCGTCAGCGCCAGCGCACCGCCCACACCCGTGGCACCGGTGGACATACCACCGCCCTCGGCCGTGGTGTTCACCACGTGGCTGCCCGTCGCCGTCAGCGTCACGTCCTTGCCACCGCTCAGCGTCGTCCCGTCCGCAATCAGCGCCCGCGTGTCGTTGTCCACCGCCACGTTGATGCCCACCGAGACGCCGACCCCGGTGTCACCCGCTTTACCGGCTTTCGCCTTCGCTTCCACTTGCGCATCCGTGGTGTTCGCCGCGCTGATCACCACATCCCCCGCGCCCGCATCCACCGTCAACACCGTCTTCAATCCCGCATCGGCCTGCGCCTTGGAGTAGTTCAGCGCAAACGAACCCGCCACACCGGTGTCACCACCGCTCGCGCCCGAGGTCGCCTTGGCCGCAAATTTGTGCGTCTTGTCCCCACCAACGTCCTTCATCAACGCCTGCACACTCACGCCGTCAGCCGTCACCGCCGTGCCCGCGCCCACATTGGCATGGTTCTGCATGTCCGCTATGTTCAGCGCTATGCCTATACCTACAGCAGTGCCCGACGAAGTGGATAGTTTCTTGAGATTGTGTCCCGCACCACTGCCATCCGTGAGATCCACGAGTCCCGTGGCCCCGCCAGCCTGAGCATTCGCCTTGGTGTCATACAGCTTGATGTCGTTGCCGGATACGTGAACAAAATAGTTGCCCCCTCCGGTCAACCCACCCACAGCCGTATTCGCGTTGTCGCCCTTGTTGTAGACCACCTTGTCGCCCGTCACCAGGCCGTGACCCGCGCTCAGCGTGATGGTCTCCGCCGCACCATCATCCACCCCGCTTGCCCCGTTAAACTCGAGCGCCTTGCCTGCTCCACCCAACGCCGCCGAGGCGTCCGCTATCGCCGAGGCGTCCATGTTGTTCTCGGATTTGAGGCTCAGCGCACCCGTGCCAACCCCATCTCCCGCAATGATGCTCACCCCACTGAGCGAGGCGTCCGCCACGCTCGAGGCAATGTTCAGCGCCAGCGCCGCACCCACACTCACCGAGCTACCACCTCCATTGCCATCGTCGGTCGAGGCTTTCTTGCCATCGGCTTTCTTGGTCTCGCCCGACTGCTTGCTCGCCAGGCCGGCTGCGCTCTTGCTTTGGTCGTCGGCCTTGGTGTTGCCTTTGTCCGATTCCTTCTTCGAGTCCGCACCCTCCGCGCTTGCCTTGGCCTCCGACTTGCTCGAACCATCCGCACTGGCCGTAAAACTCACCGCCCCATCGGCCGTGATGTTGCGCCCCGTGGTCGCGATCGCACTGTCGTCCACAAACCCCAGCGCCAAGGCCACACCCACCGCCGTCGAGGAGCCCGTCCCGTCTCCCTTGGCCGTGGTCACGCTCGCCCCATGCTGGCTCGCCGTCACGTCCACCTTGCCCGTCACGTCCAGCCCCGTGCCCGTGCCGATCCGCGCTTCGGTCTCGTTGTCCGCCACCGTCAGCGCCAGCGCACCGCCTACACCCGTGCCGTCCTTCGCCGCGCCGCCGCCTTCGGCCGTGGTGTTCACCACGTGACTGCCCGTCGCCGTCAGCGTCACGTCCTTGCCACCGCTCAGCGTCGTCCCGTCCGCAATCAGCGCCCGCGTGTCGTTGTCCACCGCCACGTTGATGCCCACCGAGACGCCTACCCCGGTTTCCCCCGCCTTACCCGCTTTGGCCTTCGCTTCGACTTGCGCATCGGTGGTGTTCGCCGCGCTGATCACCACATCCCCCGCGCCCGCATCCACCGTCAACACCGTCTTCAACCCCGCATCGGCCTGCGCCTTGGAGTAGTTCAGCGCAAACGAACCCGCCACACCGGTGTCACCACCGCTCGCGCCCGAGGTCGCCTTCGCCGCAAACTTGTGCGTCTTGTCCCCACCCACGTCCTTCATCAACGCCTGCACACTCACGCCGTCAGCCGTCACCGCCGTGCCCGCGCCCACGTTGGCGTGGTTCTGCATGTCCGCTATGTTCAGCGCAATCCCGATGCCCACGCTGGTGCCGGTCTTGCCTTCGGCCGCCGAGGCGTCCGCTATCGCCGAGGCGTCCATGTTGTTCTCGGATTTGAGATTCAGCGCACCCGTGCCAACCCCATCTCCCGCAATGATGCTCACCCCACTGAGCGAGGCGTCCGCCACGCTCGAGGCAATGTTCAGCGCCAGCGCCGCACCCACACTCACCGACCCACCACCTCCATTGCCATCGTCGGTCGAGGCCTTCTTGCCAACACTTAAGCTGCTATCGCCGGATCTGTCTTTAGCCAGCCCTGTGGCCTTGCCGGTCTGGTCGTCCGCGCTGCTATTGCTCTTGGCGCTTTCCTTAGCCTTGTCCGCACCCGCCGCACTTGCCTTGGCCTCGGACTTGCTCGAAGCATCCGCGCGCGCCGTAAAGCTAACCGCGCCATCGGCGGTGAGGTTGCGTGCTGTGCTGGCCCGCGCGGTATCGTTTACAAACCCCAGCGCTATTGCCGCACCCACCGCTGTCGACGTGCCGTTCGCATCCGCATTAGCAGTGGTCGTGCTCGAGCCATGATGATCGGCCGTAGCGTTGACGGCGCCGGTCACATCCAATGCGCTACCCGCGGTACCGATTCTTGCCTCGGTAGTGTTATTCGCCACGGTAATCGCCAACGCCCCGCCTGCGCCCGTGCCGTCCTTCGCCGCGCCGCCGCCTTCGGCCGTGGTGTTCACCGCGTGGCTGCCCGTGGCCTTGAGGGTGACGTCATGGCCGCTCGTGAGCGTCGCATTGTCTTCGATCACCGCAACCGTATCTGTCTCGTACACGCTGAGCGCCACCGAGATGCCGACACCCGTATCCCCGGATTTCGAACCCAAGCCCGCGGCCGCAACGCCCTTGGCGTCGCCGTGCGTGGTGGCCTGAGAGTCCAAGACAAGATTGGCGCCGTTGAGATTGACGCTGGAGCCCGCAAGCACTTTGGCACCGGTGTCAATAAACACAAAGTTCATCGCGAGGGAACCGGCGATCGCGGTGCCCGAGCTGGACGCCCCCGATTTTGCTTCAACGATAAAATCGCTTTGCGGCATGAGGGCCGACAGCGTCACGTCGGTAGCGGTCAGGGAGGTCGTGGCACCGCCTAGCGTTGCATGCGTATCGGTATCGACGATCCCGATCGCGACACCAATGCCCACGCCCGTGGCATCTTCCGTCGTCTGGCTGCCATCCGCCTTGGCGGTGACCGTTTTGGTGGCAGACGCTTTCAGTTTGATGTCGTCCGGCGTACCCGCACCATCGTCCGCAGTGACCGTAGCGTTGGCCACCGAAGCTTCAACCTTGCCGGTATGCACTGAGACCGCGACTGCCGCGGCGAAACTCACGTCGCCGTCAGTTGTTGCCGCCTTGTCGGCATCCTTGCCGGCGCCGGTGCCGTCGCCGCGCGGGTCTGCGAGCTTGGTCTCGGACTGGTTGGTACCGCCCGCGCTGCTGGCCGCGCCATCCTGCGTGGAAATGGCAGAGGTATTGATGATATGCGTCGCCACCGAAGACAAATTGACGTCGTCCGCGCTGATCGAGCCCCCGGTTACCTTAGCCTGGGTATCCCCGGTCACCAGCGAAAAGCCCAGCACCGCTCCCGCCGCGGTGCCGGCGTTTGCCCCGGCACTGCCATCCGCGGTAGTGGTCACGGTGACATCGTTCGTGGCATCAATATCCGCGGTACCGCCGGCCGTAAGCTTGCCGCCAACAACGCTGGCTGTCGCATCACTCGACACTACGGATATTGCGATGACGGCGTCGGCAGAAGTGCTACTTGCACTGCCGTCCGCGGCTTTGGTATCGGGCGCGCGCGATACGACCGTCGTCACCGTGGAGGTGGCTGAAATGGCAAGATTGCCGTCAGCGTCAATTACCCCGCCGTTGATCGTGACACCGGCATCGGAATTGGATACCACGCCGCCAACCGCGATACTGCCGATGAGCGAGACGTTGTCGCCATCGACATTGACCGTAGAATCCGCGGTCAACGAAATATTCAAACCGGTCAACGTGCCGCTGTTCATCACAATCGCCGAGAACGCATCGGCGAGGATGTCGGTTCCGAGCAGACCGCCGTTGCTGGTGGCCTTGGATTCGATCGTAATGTCGCCCAGCGCCTGGATGCTGCCGACGATGGTGATGTCGTCGGTGCCCGTGAGCTTGAAGGATTGCAGCTCGTAGCCGCCGTCACCGATGATTGTCGCGCAGTCGTCTAGACCGAAGATAGCGCCGCCTGAAACGATGCTATTTCCGTCAAAAATCACTTCGATGTCGTAGCGAGGATCGGCGCCGGCCTGCCCGGCAATGTTGCTCAAATCGATCGACAGTTGATCGCCAAGCACGTTATCGCCCGTGATGGTGATTCTGTTGACGCCATCATCAGCAAGTACGCCTGAAGCGAGATTGCTGCCGTCTTCGGCACGCAAGCGGAGCTTGTCCACCCCGGCGTCATCGTAGACATCGAGAATGTAGTCGTTGTTGAGCAGATCACCGTCATTGAAATGCGTTATATCAGCAACGCCATACGCATATGACGCATCCGCCGACAGCAGCACCCTCGGCTCCAGCGCCTCGATGCGCGGGACCAAAGTCCGCCGGCGCTTGTGTGCCAACGCCTTCTTGAGCAGGCCGCGCTTTCGCCATTCGCGCAATTGCCGCACCCACCGCGCTAGGCGTCCGAAGAACAGCTCGAACAAGCTCGGCAAGCGAAACTTGTAAGTCTGTTGGGCAAGGGTGGTGGTCGAATTTGCGTCACTCATGACGGACTCCCCAGGAGAGATAATTTATTGATTCTTGATTCTTGATTCTTGACCCTAAACCGTTGCGTGTTCAGGACGACTCGAGAGTCGCTCTCTCTCGTAAAAAATGCCCGCGCGACTCCCTCAGGGCGGCACCCTCCTCAAGCCCACAGTCATTTATTCTTATGGTTAACCCTACTACAGTATCTGAATAAATAAACTATACAGTTCGCAGTAATTTCACAGTAACCATTTGAAATTAGTGATTGTTATTGCTCTTCGTGCTTCAAATTGCAAACGGATCCCAGCCCCTTGATTTACCGAGAATGTCTGTCGGACTTGACAACATTTTGGTTGCCCCTCGGCGCTGGATCGCGAATGTCCTGCTGTCCGCGATCCCACGCGTGATTGATGCCGAAAAGGGCCACCCCCTGCGCTGCATGTGGCACGCGCCCAACCTCGGATACCCGTTAATAGCGGTCCCGGTGCGACTTCTAGGTCAGATCGAACGGCTTGCACTGCTTCCTTTGTTGGAGAACCTGACCAGGAAATCGGAGAAGTTCACATTCGTCCAAGCCTTGGTCGACGCATAGGGAGAGAACAACGGTTTGTTCAGGCCGCTGCCATCGCCCCAGTCGATGACCCCGTTCCGCGCCGGCACACCGGTATTGAACGCGTCGTCAAACGCGAACGGCACCTTGCTCGCCGCAGGTGTCTCTGCGACACGAACCCTGGCCGTATCGGACGGTTGCGGATCCGCCGCCGGCACGCCTTCGAGCAGATAACGCGCACCTGCCTCGAGATCATCGTCCATAACCGCCAGCCCGCCCGCGTCGTGATCGATGCCCATTACGTGTCCCAGCTCGTGCGTTACGACGGTGAGCAGGTCCATGCGGCCATATGCCTCGCTCGAAGGGGCCGCGCCAAGCACATTGCGGTCCACGCGGATGCGGAACTCGTCGCTGTCGGCGGGTGAGGTATCGACGAACCAGCCGTAACCTGCCGCATCAGTGTCCACTAAGATATTGGTGCCATCGTTGCTACCCAACACCAAACCGTTCAGATCGGAGACTGAGATACGCACATTCGCCAGCAAGGCGAGGCGCGGATCACCGGCACCAAGCAGCTTGGTCCACTGCGCGCTGGAAGCGGCAAGCACCGCATCGAGCTGCGCCTGCGTCAGCCCCGTTTCAAAGCCGGTTATCACCGCAGGCGCTTCCGCGGCGAGCATCGCGCCGCCCGTGGGTGGCGTGAATGCGCTGTCGTTGGTCTTCACGCTGACGGAATCGAACGAGGTCTTGCCAACCGTCGACAATAGACCAAAGCCGCCGTCCAGCGTGACGCCGTTAAAGACAAACCCACCAACCACAGACGCGGCCCCCGTCCCGGCGGCCAAACTTACACTGACACTGGTTCCTTTGAGCGACAGCGTGAGCGTGTACTCGATGCCCGGATCGATCACCTTGCTGAAGCTCGCATCGATCTTGAGGCCGCCTTGCGGGCTGACGTGGCCAATGGTGACCTTGTCGGCCGCTGCATCCATGTTCACGAACTTGTAATCGTTGTCGGCATAACGGTCGAAGATGAAGCCGCCCGCGCCCGTGACGTTAAGCTTGCCGGAAAGCTCGAGGATCGCGTTGGTTTCAAGGCCGCGGTCGATGCCGAGATCAACCAGGCTGTAGGCCGTCTGACCACCCACTACCGTACCTTCGTAGCGGCCGTTAACAACTTGCCAGTTGCCGAACGTCTCGCCATCGAACAAAGTGCCGGTGCCGTCGGTGAACTCCTCGGTCTGCTGCAAGGTATACGCCGGCGGCACGCGCTGCACGACTACGTTGTCGAACGAACCGCGCGAGTTGTCGGAACCCAAGCCCAGCATGCCCATGTTGAGGCCGTAACCTTCTCCATCGATCATGCGCTGGCCGAACGTATAGCTCATGATGGTCTTGTTATCGACGATCAACGTGACGTTGGTGCCGTTCACGTAAACGGCCATGTTGTAGGTGATGCCCGCCTTCAGCAGTGACGGCGCGTCCTTGACCACTTGCCAGCCGGAAGCATCGCGATAACCAATCACCAGCTTGTTCGTGGAAATGTCTACGCCCGCGAACTTGAAGTCGGTCGAGTCGAAGTAGTCAAAGATCAGAAACGAGTTCGCCTTCCAGCCCGCGGTAGGTTTCTCGACCTTGACGGAAGCCAGGAACTCGTAGTAACTCGGCAACTGTTCATCGACATAGAACACCGCCGCCGCGTCCTTGCCCAGCGACTCGGCGGAAACTTTCAATGCCCCGCCACTTACGGTGAACGAACCGCTGTCCACCGCCAACCCGGACAGCGTTCCGTCGTTGAATCCCGCGCTGCGCAGCACGTCGCGCGCGCCGCCCGGTATGTTGCCCGCCTGTGGATCGGCCGGCGCGCCGGTTTGATCCTGCCACGCGACATCTTTTTGCAGCACCAAGCCCATTTCCGCATCGGGCTCGCCGTTGCGTGCCGCATCGGCACCGGTATCCGCATTGCGCGTCGGATCCGCGCCGTCCCCGGCCGACAAGGCATACAGGAACTCGTGCAGATGCGGCATCAGCGTGCGACTGACCGAGGCCTGTCCAAACGGCGCATACGGCACGAGGTAACTGTTGTACTCGCCCACCCAATCGATCAAACGGTCGCCGCCGGTATTGCCGACCAGTACGTCTCGACCGGCGCCGCCGTACGCGCGATCCTCGTAGTACGGGTGCGTATCGGGCGATTCGTTGTCGAACTGTGCTGCCACGCCGGTGGTTTCGGTCTCGAGATTGTCGTCGGCGTTCAGGTAGTCGTTACCCCAGCCGCCGAACAGATCGTCGCGCCCGGTACCTCCCACCAGCCAGTCGTTGCCCAGATCGCCAAAGATCAGATCGCGGCCGTCGTCATTGACCGCAGAATAAGTCTCGGTCTGTTGGCCGGTGGCCTTCGGCACCGTGCCGCCGGCGCGGAACACGCCTTCTGTCTTGTCGAAGTTAAGCAGATACTCGCCCACCTCGGTGACGCCGGTTTGACCCTTGTATGCGGCGCCGACAGGCGCGAGGGGATTCGAGGACGTGAGAACGATCTGTATTTTCCGCCGCGGGTCGAACTCATCATATAAGGAGAATTCACCGGCGCGGAAGCGATTGTTCAAATGCTGGCCATCGACGTCCTGCGAATTGAAGGCGAGCACATCGCCCGGATTGGTCTCGCTCGGAAGCCCGACCGCAAGATAGCCCAGATCGATCGCGCCCTTGGGCGCACCGTTGACGTCGTAAGTCGGCACATAAGCGTGCTCCAGCGCTTCCGCGCCGGAAATCGCGTCATCGCCCGAACCGCCGTGCAGGAAGTCGCTGCCCAAGCCACCGAAGATAATGTCGTCGGCGAACGGTGTGCCGTCGATATTGTCGGGGAACTCGTCGTCCAGCGCCAGCCAATTCGGGTCGAAGCTGAACGGCGTGATATCAGCGGTCTTCTTGAGTTCACCGCTGATATTGATGGTCGCCATCTGGATGTTGCCCGGCGTGGCGATAAGCTCGTCGAGCACGTCGCCCTGGCTGAATTTCGGATTATCCTGATTACTCGGAAGCAACGGCGCAACGGCGTAGAGCGGTTCACCCAGCGTCGAGTTGCGGCTGGTGCGAATCAGGCCGTCGTCGCCCAACACGCCGTCCTGTCCGGTGCCGCCCGATATCCAGTCGTGACCGTAGCCGCCGACGATGTCGTCGTCGTCGCTGTTGCCGAAAATGACGTCGCTTCCGGTCATGCCGAAGATGTAGTCATCGCCCGACTCGCCGTGGATCAGGTCGGCAAGTCCGTTGTCGCCATTCGCAACGCCGTTGGAATAGGTCCCGCCGGCAAAGTCGGCGCCGCCCAGCGTGTAGTCGAGCTGCTGCATCGCGCGCGGGACTATCTTGAGCGTGCCGTAATTGTCGTAGTTGAACGCATAGAAATCGTCCGGGGCTTTCACCGGACGGAACACGTCGGAGTTATCGCCCATGATGAAATCGGCGTCACGCGCATGGCGGCCGGCGAGCGAAACCATCGGGTCGTCCGCGGTCGGGAGTCCTCCAACCGTCACCGAAGTGCCCACGTCGGTATCGGTTGCGCCGACAAAGTCGTTGCGCGCCAAACGGACCGGATTTCCGGCGCCACCGTAGATGACATCCGAGCCGTCGGGACGCAACTGTTCGCCAATGAACCCAAGCAACGCGGCGTTGGCACCGTCCAGGCCGAACAACTCCGAGCTGCCGCCGATCAAGTCGTCCTGACCCAAGCCGCCGTACATCACGTCGTTGCCGCCATTGCCTTCCATGTAGTCGTCGGCATCGGTCGCCAGCTCGGGGATGTTGAAGTACAGGGTCTCGTCGGTGTCCGGGTTGCTTCCCGTATCGACTACGTCGATTTGGCGGGTGACGTATGGAGGCAGGACCGCCAAGCCACCGATCAGGCCGTCGCCCTGCATCAGGTCGTTGCCGAGCTCGCCGAACATCACGTCGCTGTCTGCGCCGCCGGCCATTACATCGTTTCCAAAACGGCCCAGCGGGGTGGCTTGCACGGCATCGGAGTGGTCGAGCAACTGGATGTCGCGGCCCACTGCATCATCCGGATCGCTTTGGTCCAGCGTGTCGACGTTGGTGGTGATGGAATCGAAATCGGTGGTGTACAGGCTTGTCGCCGTCAGCAGCCGGAAACGCGGACTGACATCGTCACCGCGCCGCCAGATGATGGCGTTATCACCGGCCATGGCATCGTCGCCGCTGCCACCATCCATCAGGTCATTGACCTGCGGATTGAGAGTCGCAACAATCGCCGGCGCAGTAAGTTCGTCGTAGCCGCCGGCGGCGTTGTGGCCGCCGGTCATGTCGTCGTCGCCGGATCCGCCCCACATGCGGTCGTCGCCCTGCTGACCGAGCATGACGTCGGCGCCCTCCTCGCCCCACATCCGGTCGCCCTCGCCGCCGGCAGTGTTGCCGACATTGATGGCAAAGAAGTTGCGTGACGGGAAGTTTGCCGATATCAGCGTGGTGCTATTCGGCAACTGGAATCTCGGAAACTGCGGGTAAATACGCCCGTGATCGCCGAATAGCACGTCGTTATTCGCGGAGTCCCCGGTTTCGTCGCCATCATCGCCGTAGATCGTGTCGGCGTCGGTGCCGCCGAACACCACATCCTTGCCCTGATCGCCGTAAATCAGATCGCGCCCGCCGCTGGTGGGTTGCTCGGTAGTGATGAGATCCAGCGTGGTGAGGTCCGTATCAAAAGCGTTGCTGCCATACTTCGCATACAAATCGGCATTGTTCGCGAGAATGTCGATACCGGTGATCTCGGAGAACCGGCCGTTGGAGAGCCACTCGAACGAGCCGTTGTCGCCGAGAATCGAGTCATTGCCTTCGTCGGCAATGGTCGTCACATTTGGTGACGCGCGGTCGCCATAAAGCGTATCACCCTTCACACCGCCGGCGATGATGTCGCCCTTGGCATTGCCGGAGATGGTGTCCGAGCCGCCGTACCCCGGATTTTCCTCATCCGTGGTCTTGATCGTCTTGACCGCCGCGTTGAGCACCAGCTTGATATCGCCGCCTGATGCGCCGTTCGGATTCACCAGGAAGATGTCGGCGTTGTCGCCCAACAGCAGGTCACCCAGGTCACTGGCCCCCGCGCTTGCCGCCCAGTCGTCGCCGTAAATCACGTCGCCGCCCGTGCCGCCGATCGCCACGTCCAGCCCCTTGTTGCCGGAGATGACGTCCTTGCCCCCCAGCCCGTCCTCAAACGAGCGGATCAGGTCGAGGATGTCTCGGTTTGTGGTATCGGGTGGGAACGTGAAGTCGAGCAGCCCGTCATCGCCCAGCAGGATGTCGTCGCCATCGTTGGCAATCGTCGTCACGGTCGGCACTGCGCGGTCGCCGTACATCGTGTCGACCTCTGGGTCGCCGATTCCGTCATCGTTGTTCACGCCGCCGAGCATAATGTCCGCCATCGCATTACCGGACATTGTGTCGGGGCCCCCGGTGTCTTCATTTGCGGCGGTGTCGGTGGTCGTGATGAGATCGACCGCCGTGCCGGTGGTCATTTCCGCCACCCGTACCTTGAGCCGGCCCGCCGTGCCGATGAGGAAGATGTCGGCGTTGTCGCCGAGCATGATGTCCTCACCGTCGGCCGCGCCGCTGGACGCGGTTGCGTCATCGCCGTACATCTCGTCGCCGGCGGTTCCACCGATCAACACGTCGTATCCAGCATTGCCCGATATGATGTCGATGCCGCCCAGCCCGTCGCGATAGGAGCGAATCAGGTCGAGGGTGTTGAGATTGGCATCATCGTCCAACGGCGATAAGGTGTCCTGGCCAAACGCGAAGTCCAGTTCGCCGTTGTCGCCCAGGATGACGTCGTTGCCGACGTTGCCGAACAGGACATCGACGCTGCCGTTCACGCCGCCGAAGATGACGTCGTCGCCGAGTTGCCCTTCGGCGTATTCGTGGCCGCCCGTGTCGTTCGCGGTATCGGTCGTGAGGACGCGCTCGAGCACGCCAAAGTTGGCCGCGATCGCCGAGCCGGCGAATTCGAGCCTGCCGTTGTCGCCGACGATGATGTCGTTGTCGCTCGCATTGGCGTCGGTCGCGCCGCGGAAAGCGCCGAGCGTCTGCGCCGCCACGTCGGTCACCACCTTCCCATGGCCGCCGAACAGCAGGTCGCTGCCGCGCCCGCCGATGATGTAGTCGTTGCCGTTGTCGCCGTAGATCACGTCGTCGAACGGCGTGCCGGTCGTGTCAGCGCCGATCACGCTCTCGATCGTCTTGAACCGCCGCTGATTGAAGACGACCTTGCCGCCGTCGCCGATCAGCACGTCCTCGCTGATGGAGGTGTTGGTGCCGGCATTCGGCAGGCGCGCATCGACGTCGCCGCCCATCAGGTCGTCGCCGCCGCCGCCGAACATCAGGTCGTCGCCGGCGTCGCCCGACATCATGTCGTCGCCGTCGTTCGCGCGAACGTCGGTGACGATCAAGTCGACGGTGCGGATGTCGCCGTCTGCAAAGGCACCGGCGGCCAGGCTGTGGCTGCCCATGCCGATGTACTTGCCGTTGTCGGGAGCGGCCGGATTCGGGTCGATCTTGACCACCAGGCCGTCGTCGCCGAACATGACGTCGTTGCTCGTTCCGCCGACCACGAGGTCGTCGTCAGCGCCGCCGAACAGCAGATCGGGCTCGGTCTGGCCGAAGACCTGGTCGTCGCCGGCATCGCCGAACATCACGTCGCCGCCGGTCCCGCCCTTCATGACGTCGTTACCGTCGTTGCCGTGCATGAAATCGTTGCCGGCATCGCCCGACATCACGTCGTTGCCTGCGTTGCCGTCCATCACGTCGGCCTGGTCGCCGCCGAACATCGTGTCGTTCTCGGTCCCGCCGCGCAGGTAGTCGAAGCCCTTGCCGCCGAGCAGGATGTCGTCGCCGCCGTTGCCCTCGATGTCGTCGTCGCCGGTACCGCCCAGCACCAGGTCGTTGCCGCCGCCGCCCTTGATAACGTCGTTGCCGCCGAGTCCGAGTTCGGTCGCATGGATCTTGTCGAGCACGGCGTCCTGGATGGCGTCGATCTGGTTGCTGATCAGGGTCGGGTCCTTGTACGTTCCCGGGTCCTCGAGCGTGTACCCCGCCGGCCGCAATGCGGCCACGTTCACGTGACCGCCGGTGGTCGAATATTCGAAACGGCCGCCGTCGCCGATGATCAGGTCGGTCCCTTCGCCGCCACCCAGCGTGTCGCTGCCGCCCGCGCCGATGACCACGTCGTCGCCGGAGCCACCGTCGATCTTGTCTTCACCGTCGGAATCGGTGATGCGGCTGCTGATGAAGGGCACCGTGACGGTATCCGCCACGCGGCCCTGATCGCCGAACAGGATGTCGTAGCCGCCGTTGCCATAGATCGTGTCGTTGCCCTCGCCGCCGATGATGACGTCGTTGGCGTCACCGCCAGACAGGGTGTCGTTGCCCAGGCCGCCGACGATGCGCGCGCCCACCCACGAATTGGACGCTGACGTGCTGGTGTACTGGATGCTGTCGTCGCCGACTCCGCCGTCGAAATCGCCGGTGATCTTGGAACCGTCGAAGTCCCTCAGTGTGATCGTGTCGTTGCCTTCACCGCCCAGACCGACGATATGCTTGACGCCGCTGAACTCCTGCGCGTCGCCCTCGGCGACGCCGAGCTGGCTGGACCAGACGTAGACCTTACCGCCGCTGTATTTCAGCGACAACGCCTCGTTACCGTCCGACGTATCGCCGTTCAGGCGATCCTCGGCGTTCGGGCCCATATTGAGGTACAGCGTATCGCCGCTCTGGGTCGCGAGGATCGGGTCGCGGTCGAAGGACTCGTTGAAGCTGAACAGCTCGGTCTCGGGCGTGATCGGGAATTCCTCGTCGATGCCGAGCAGCGAGATCTCGAGGAAGGCGAACATCTGGAAGGTCAGCGCGCCGCTCACGTCGAACACCGCGAGCGGGTTGCCGTCCGCTGCGATGACGTTGCCGGCCAGTTCGCTGATGTGCACGTTGCCGTCGGGGATCGAATCGTGCCAGTCGAAGATGATCGTGGCGTCGATTCCGCCGCCCACGCCGGCGCGCGCGATGCCGATATTGAGCTCCGCCGCGCCGACGAGACCGAATTCGAAGGTCACATCGGGCAGGTCGGCCTTCGTGACCAGGTCGCCGTCGCTGAGGAAGAAGCCGTCGAAGATCAGTCCGGGGTTGCGGAAGCCGCCCTCGGCATAGCGCATGTAGCCGGTGGTGTCGAAGCCCACACCGTGCAGGTCGACCGTGAAGCCGAAGCTGATCTCGATCGATACTGCGAGCGGGCCCCAGACCGGGAACACCTGCAGGTAATCAAACGAAACGCCCAAGGGCGGCAGCTCGTAGGTGATCAGATCGGCAGACTCGCCGAGCAGCATCTTGATGCCCTGGCGCGCATCGGTCACGATCGGAATGTCCAGGGCCTCAACACTGCGGAGCAGGTCGATCAAGGGCATGTTGTTGACCTGCTGCTGGAACAGGGGATCGTTGTAGGTCATACCGGACAACGTCGACAGGTTGGCGACGTTGATGCTGTCCAGACGCGAGCTGACGATGCCCGGGTCGAAGTTCGTGATGCCTGCGTTCGGGTCAAAGAGCACCAGGCTGCCGAGGTCGAGCAAATGCGGACTGTTGACTAAGTCGTCGATCTCGGTGATGACGTCCAGGATGTCGGCCACCGCTTCTATGAAGCGCGGGTCAACGTCGCCGAAGATGGCAGCCAGGTCGAGCAGCGTGAAGGGCTCGCCGGCGAGATCCGACAGGATCGGGATCGGCGCCGACAGTATATCAACCACCGGCATGAACGGCTCGATGTACTTGGCGACCTCTTCGAAGGCATCGCCGACCAGGTTGCGCAAGCCGGAGAGCGCGTCCAGCTTCATCGAGTTCAGCGCGATCAGCGTGATGCCCTGGGTGACGGCGTCACCGTTCAGTCCTGCCACGCCTTGCTCGTCTAGATGCCAGTCGAAGACCAGGTCGGCTTGCAGATCGGGCATGCCGGCGCTGTTGCGGGTGACGAGATGGAACGTCGCCGCCGAATCGATGCCGTTCAGTGCGTCGCCGCTGATCTTGGCCAGCGGGTTGAGGCTGCCGAGATCGGCGAAGCCCAGCCGCCCGGCGCTGGAGTCGCCGTCCACGTTGACGACGAAATTCACCTTGGCGCCGCTGGCCGGGCCGGGGTCGGTGACGTTCAGGCCCAGGTAACCGAGTTCGCCCTGGTAGGCGACGCTCGCCATATTGGTGGGCATCGTGATCGTCAGGCCGACGTCGACCTCGTCGGCGTCGGACACCTCGATATAGGCGCCGTTGCCAAAGTCCACGCCGAATCCGATCTCAACGCTCCAGTCGACCTTGACGGTAACCGGGGCCTTGATATCGAAGCCCATGTGGTCAGGGCCGATGTCGAAGTCGTCAACGACGATCGTGTCGGCATTCGTGCCGGTGTGCGCGATCGTGAAATTCCACTGGCGGTAGCGCGAGGCCGCCGGGCCGAGCAGCTGCGAGGAGACCAACACTGCACCGGTGACATAGTCGTCCAGCGCGCCACCGGTGCCGAACAGGCCGCTGAGAATGTCCGTGACCGTCTGCGCAGTCGGGTTGACCGCATTCTCGACGCCGTTCTTCAGCTCGCGGATCAGTGTGCTGCGGAAGTCCTCGATGAACAGGACGTCGGCCATCTGGTCGCCGATGAACGGCAACTCGATGCCGAGCACGTCGCTGGACAGCTGGTCGCTCATCGATTCGAGGTACAAATCCAGCGTGTCGATCGCGAGCAGGATGTTCTCGAACGGGTCGTAAGGCTGGGTCCCCGCGGTGATTGCCTCCACAATCTTCGAAAAGTCGGGCTGCGTGACAGCGACCGATCCCACCGTACCGATGGCCTTGTATTCGCCGATGAAGTTGTCCGGCCCCTCGCCGCCGTAGAACATCGGCAGCACGATGTCGATCGTGCTCTTGCTGATGAAGGGCGGCTTGAAGTCGGCGAACTCCACGCTCGCCAGCGCCTTGCGCGTCGAGCCGCCGAAATCCAGCCCCGGCAGCGAGAATTCGAAATCGATCAGCGCGTCGCCATCCTGGATGAAGACCGCCAACGGGCCGATCGACGAGCGGAAGACCATCCCGAGGCCATCGTCGCCGGTGACGTATTCCTGGCCCTCGCCCTGCACGTGCAGCGCGCCGTCGATGCGGCTGACATTGAGCAGGTCGATCTGGGTCGGGTCGGCCAAGTCGATTGCGACGTGGAGCCGTGTGTCGAGGTGACCCGACACCTCCAGCACGCCGGCGCTCGTCAGGTGCGGCAGGCCCGGGCCGGTCACAATGTCGAGCCCGAGCTTGGTGCTCACGTCCTCGTGCAATTGCATGCTCAGCAGGACTTCACCATTGGTCGGGGCATAGTCCAGCAGCACCCAGTCCACGGCGCCGGAGGACAAGGGATTGGCGCCGTCGGCCAGTCCGAAAGCACCGCGCAGCGCGCGCCCCATGTCCTGCAGGCGCAGCGCGGGCAGCCCCAGGCCGTCGGGGCCGATGGCCTCGTTGGCGGCGTCGAAGCGTGCATCGGCATTTGCAACACCGCGCTCGAAGCCCGCGACCAGGCTCAGCAGGTCGGACACGCTGCGGTTGATCGCCGGCAGCGGAGTCGTCAACTGCGTGAAGCCGGCCTGCACGTCGTTCAGCACGTCGAGCAGGCCACCCAGCGCGGCGGCGAAATGGTCATAGCTCAGCTTGTCCAGCGCCTCCAGATCGCCCAGCAGGCTCAGATCGAGCGCGCTGGTCGCCGGCGCGGTGGGGCCGAAGGGTTCACCGAAGCCGGTCAGCTTGAACGGCACCGTGTACGACGCGCCGTCGAGTGCGCCGAAATCGGCCGGGTCGAAAGCCAAATCGCCGAATCCGGGCTGGACGGTGATATCGAGATCGAACGATCCGAAGTCAGCCGCCGCGGATGCGGTCCCGTTGGCATACGCCCCTCCGCTAAGCACCCCGCCCTTGGTACCCACCAGTATTTCGTCATTCTGGAAGAAGCCCTTGACATTGGCCAGTTGCAGCTTGCCGTCCGGGTCCGATGCGCCGTCGTCGCCGACGATGCCGACGATCACCGCGGTGGCGTGGGACGTTGCGCCCTCGACCCGGCCGCCGACATTGAATCCACCGGTGATGGTATCGTCGTAGGCGAGTTCGGTGACCTTGCTCACCACCGGATGCGCCAATGTGCCTCCGGTCTCTTTGTCGAGCAGTTCGGTGAGCGTGATCTGGTTCTTCCACGACAATGAATTCGCGGGATCGGTCAGTTGCGCCGTCACGTTGGCCAGCAAACTGCCGGTGACCGTAGCATCGACACCGACGATGCCGTACAGCCCTTCACCCGGCACCCCCGCATCGGGCGTCTTGACCTGTACGCCGTCGATGCGCAGTTGCGCATCGCGCACGAAGAACCGCTGGTCAAGCCGCGTCAGGCCGATGCCGCCGCCTTCGATCAGGTTCGGGTCGCCGTGGCCGAAGGTATCGGGCAGGTCGTCGTCGCCGGTCAGGAACAGGCCCAGTCCAATCAGCGAACCCGAGGCGTTGATCGTCTCGACCCTGAACTGCTCCGGACCCGCGCCACTGGTGACCAGGCGCAGGCCGGTATGGGTTCCGTTGAAACTGGCCTCCACCAGCGGTTTTTCCAAACCTGCACCATCCGGGTCGGGGAACCAGGCGTTGATGACCTTGATGACGTCGCCGACCGTCGGATCATTCGGCAACCCCGTCTTGGGGTCGTAGCTCAGATCGGTGCGGTCCAGCCCGGCGGGGTCCAGCGTGATCGGGTGCGCGATACCGGCCCGGTCGAAGATGACGAAGTCCTGGCGGTTCGCCGCCGTGGCTACGTTCGGCAGGCCCAGTTCGTCGTGCGCCTTCGTATTCGTGGCACGCACCGTGAACTCGATCTGCGTGTCATTGGTGAGCGGGTCGCCGTCACCGGCGATCAGCACCAGGCGCGAGCCATGACTCGACGAATTGTCGAATCCGGCCTTGATCTTGCCGCCCAGGCCTGCGGCGATGAGTGCGTTGTCGACGTCGGCGACCAGGTCCTGGATCGTGACGTTGCCCGAAGTCGCATCGACCGTAACCGTGACCGTCACGGGGTCGGCCACCACGGCATTGCCGTCGTGGTCCTTCAGGATGTCGATCTGGAACGTCGCCGGGCCGAAGCCCGACAGACGTCCAACCAGTAGCGGCGCGTCCTTTTGCGCAATAAGTGTGTGGAAAGGCGTCGGCTCGCCGCTGGTGAGCCTGTTCGGAAAGCCGAGCTCGGTCACGAACGGGTCGCTCGAAGCGACGTCGATCTGGATCGTGCCTCCTGGGTTGGCATGCTGGATGCCTAGGCGTTCCGGGTTGCCGGCGTCCCAACCGACCAGGACCAGACCTGCGTACGGCGTTCCGTTCAGCGCGGTGTTGATGGCAGCTTTAATATCGTTGGCGAGCTGCTGGATGCTCGTATTGGTGTCCGTCGAGGCCGCCGAGAGGTCGACGTCGTAGGCCGGTCCGCCGTCGAGGGAGATCTTGAATGTGGAATCCCTGGTGATGCCGAAAACCGAGCGCACGCCGGTCTCGCCCGTCACGGCCGCCTCGGCCCTGATGTCGACTCCGGTGTCCCCGTGCAGGTCGGCCAGCTCCGTCGACTCGAAGATCACCGCCCCTGGCGGCGTGAGGTCTACGCCGAAGGTCATGCCCAGCCCCGAGCGGCCGCGCAGGTCGACGCTGGTCTCGGCCGGCGGGACCGCGTAGTCGATCGTCAACTTGGTGAATGGATCGAGTTCCACGTCGTGCTCGAAAGTCACCGTCGTGGGGACCGCCGTGCGGTCGCTCGCCTGCAGGTCGATCTGGTAAGTCAGCTCGTTGCTGGTCTTGTCGTAGGTCGCATTGATGCCGCCGAAGCCGCTGAGCGGGCCATCGATCAGCGCATCGAGCCGCGCAGCCAGCGTCTGTGCCGTGGAGAACGAAGGCACGAGGTACGAGGTGCTGTCCACCGTGATCTTCTTGAGCAGCTTGTTGGCATCGGCATTGGTGCCGTCGACGCCGTCGCCGCCGGTGTCGAACATCAGCAGATCGATCAGGCCGGAATAGCGCTTCTTGTCGGTATCGGCGATATTGAGCAGGTCGGACAGCGTGGCATCGGCGAAAGGAATCTCGAAGGTGGTGAAGTCGATGCTGTCGGACAACTGCTGCAGCGCCGTGCCCAGCCCGCCCAGCAGCCCGATCATGCTTTCGGCGCCGACAATGTTGAAGTTCAACAATTCGCCGAAATTGACCAGCCGCACCTCGTCTGTGAGCGAGGCGACGGTCGGCACCGGAACAGCCGGCGAATCCTGATCCGGCACGCCTGGCTCCGGCGTATAGCTGAAATCCAGCTCGAAGCGATTGGTGATGTCTTTGTCGAACTCGGCCACATTGGAGAGAAACGGGTCGAAGTTGGCGACGATCGCCACGTTGGCCGGATTCCAGTTGGCCGCGGCACCGATCTCGTCGTAGAGCCCAGGCAACACTTTCACCGGCAGCTTCATGTGGACCTTGGAGTCGGCGCCCTCGCTGGCGTCGAACAGGTCAGCGGTAGGCTCGAACAAGAGCTCGGCGTAGGTGACCCCCGCATCGAAAGTGAGCGTGCGGCTGATTTCGAGCGACTTCGACCCCGCCGCGGTCAGCGCGAGCTGGCCGCCGATGTTCGAGGCCGTGACCTGGCCTGCAAAGCCGGCTTTAGTCAGCGCCTGGTTGACGTCGCCCACCAGGTCGCCGAGGTTCTCGTTGATGGTCGTGACGCTGAAGGCCAGCACATTGGCGTCGAGCGCCTTGAGCAGAATCTTGCCGCCGCTGACGAAAACGTCGATCCGGTTGGCGCCTAGCGCACTGTCGATCGCAGCGTTGATGTCGGTCGCGAGATCGTTCAGGCTGGCCCGGTTGTTGTCGGGGACGACGACCAAGGAGGTGGCGGTCGAGGTGCCGCCGCCGGTGTCGGAGGTCAGCGTGAGCTTGAATCGCGCCGCGTCCGAGAGATTGGCGACTGCGGTGTCGGCCGCGAGCAGACCCAGCGTGGCGCTCGCATCGGCGGCAAAGCCGATCTCGGAGGTCGCCGTGCCCGAAGCTTGCACGCGTATTGCGCTGGTCCCGTCGAGGGGATTGAAACGAATGTGGCCATCGCCGTCGGCGCTCACCAGGACCAGCGGCCAGACAGCGGATCCCAGCATCTGGTCGTCTATGTCTTGGGCAAGGGCTGCGGCGCTGGCGTTGCCGTCGGTTTCCGTGGCGGTCAGCGTGAAGGCAACCGATTCCTCGGTACCGTCACTCTTTCTGACCGTCACGGTGAAATTCGCGTCGCCGCTGACGTCGAACACCGAGGCTGCGCTGGGGGCGACCAACGCGCTTGCGGCAGCGGTCTGGTCGTTGGCGAAGCCGATGTCGGTACGCGACGGATCGGGGAAGCGCACCGTCACCAGCTTGGGCAGCGCGCCGTCCAATGAGAGCAGGAACGTCTGACTCGCGTTGAACTCGTAGATGTTCGGCCCGTCGCCGTCAGGAGTGGCGAGCAGCGTGCCGAACTCGGCCAGCGACTCGTCCGGGAAGCCGAGCGGCGTGGCGGTGGTCGCAACGAGATCGAACCTCACCTTGTTGGCCGCATCGAGGCTCACGTCGACGAGGTCACCGAGGCCGGCCGCGACCAAGGCTGCGTCGATGTCGGCGGTCACCGCAGAAAGCGGATCGCCGTCGCTGTTGTTGTCGGCCACCGCTAGCGGCGTCGAAATGCCGAGGTTGCCGATGCGCAAAAAGAACCCCGCTTCGTGCGCCAGATTGGCCGTGACGAGCGGGTTGGCGGCGGTCACGCTGCCACCGGTCTGCTCGACGCCGAGCTGGGCGTCGGTGAAGCCGAGGACCACGGGGTCATCGGGGTCGAGCAGTTGGGTTTCGACGTCGGCCTGCAGATCGAGGCTGCCGTTCACCACGCTCGCGCCGAGGAAGCCCACATTGAGGTTGAAGTTGAGGCCAGTGTCCCCGGCGACGACGCTGGCTAGGATCGGCTCGGCCTTGCGTACGAAGAAGTCGAAGCCGTTGATATTCGCCGAGTCCTGCCCGCCGGTGTGAATGCCGAAGTCAAAGGCGAAGCTCAGAGACGAGTTGACCGGCACCTTCGGCGTCGCGGAATTATCGGCCGTGCCAGTGAAGGGCAGAATCTTCAGCGCGTCGGCCTGCAGGCCGAGGTCGATCGGCATCGCCTGCGTGATCGTCAGCGCAAAGCCCACGCTGAAGGTGAACTCGGCGTCGGGGTCCTCGGTCGTGTCGAAGACTTTGGCGTCGACGATCTCGAACTCGACCTTGGAAATGTCCGAAGGGTGGCCGGGAGTCGAGAACTCGGTCAGCGTGTGATCGAGGTCGGCGAGCAACGAGCCCTTAAGGAAGTCGGTGAAATCTTCGGTCGTGTCGCCGGACGTCACGCTGTGCAGGTAGACCTCGATCGGATTGAAGAACCAGGCCTGCACGAACTCGCCAGGGTCGACGACGCCGTCGTTGTTGACATCCAGACCGTCAAGCACGGCCTCGTCGTTGTCGGTGTCCCAAAAGGGGTCGTCGATGTTTGGGTCGCCGTTCGTGTCGAGGTCGCCGTTCGCATTGACCGGTACGCTGAGCAGGTCGCGCACCGTGGGCGACTCATAGACCGGGTCACCGTTTGCGTCCTCGCTGGCTTCCAACAATATCGGCACGCGGTCGCTCAGCCACTGGTCTTCGGCATTCAGGAAGAACGCCGTTTCATTGCCGAGTTGGTTGAGGCCGTCCGCGATGCCGTCCGCGGCTACGGGCAGAAAGTCGGCGCTGAGCAGTATCCGCGGCTCAAAGGCTTCCATACGCATGCGGGAACGCCGGCGCTTGTGTTGCGCCGCTTTGCCAAGCAGCCCCCGTTTTCGCCAATCGGCCATCGCTCGAAAATGCTGGCCGAGCCGTCCCGAAAAGAGTTCGGCGAGACTGGGTATCGAGATTGGTGTTCTCTCGGTGCTTTGGCTATGGATGGACATGACGAGCTCCTTCAGGCGCTGGTCTGTGCAGCTGCTGGATGGACATTAGCCGCCCGCGCGCAAACCGCGGGGCCGAAAAGGTGAGGCAGTGCCGCTACGTGTAATGGGGCTGCGCCACAGCGCTGCACGTGCGCCGGACCCGATCGCTGCGATACGTCGGCCGAAGGCCGAAGGCCTCGGCGGGCGTTATTGATCAAAGGATCGAGCCGGTCACGAAGGCTCGGTAGCGCCGGCAGGCTCAGTCTGTAGATACGAGCGTTACGGCACGCGCATACTCGTGATAATCGAAATACTCCGTTCGCCCTTGCGCCCGGCCGCATAAACCGCTCCCCACGCCTATTGCACTGTTTCTTACGCGCTTTTTTGGCTTCTTTCCGGTCTTCCTTTGTTCCTGTTTATGACGACAGCGTATGACAACCGCGTATGACGACTGCATGACTAGTTGGCGCCTTCCAAGAACGGGACGCAAGACTCGATGCGAAAAAATCGTGAACTAGTTCACAGTAAACTCCGAACCGCCGGGCCGCAGTCAAACGCGCCGATGCGAACGATCCTCATTCCTCGAGGGCGAGATGCCGAGTGCCCGGCGAAGCCTTGTGCCCATCGCGATGCCCCGGAAATATGCCTGGGCGCGCCGTGATCCGTTAGAATCTTTACCCGTTCATCGATTGCGATCCCGAATGCACATGCGATCCTTCGCGCGATCACCGATCCAATACACTCTTGCTGCGCTGATGCTTTGGGCGGCAACGGCCTCTGGCGCCGACTACGACTGCATGATCGAAGCGCGGCAGAGCATCGAAATCCGCAGCCCGGTGGAAGCCATTATCGAATCGGTCAAGGTGAGCCGCGGCGATCGCGTGGCTCGCGGCCAGGTTCTGGTCACGCTCGAATCCGGACCGGAACGGGCTGCCTACGAATTGGCGCAATCACGCGCCACGATGCAGGGCGAGATCAAGGCCGCCGAGGCACGCGTCGATATCGCGCAGAAAAAATTCAGCCGGGCCGACGACCTCCTCAAGCGCAATTTCGTTTCGGCCAACGCACGCGACGAGGCCGAGGCCGAACTGAGGGTGGCTACCGAGGAATTGCGCCGGGCGAGAGACAATCGGCAATTGTCTGTGCACGAAGCCAAGCGCGCCGGAGAATTGCTCGCGATGCGCACCATACGCAGCCCATTTAGCGGCGTGGTGGTGGAGGTACTGCTGAGACCCGGCGAATTCGGGGCGACCAGCATCCGCGATCCGATCATGAAGCTGGCCGAAATAGACCCGCTGCATGTGGAAGTGGTATTGCCCGTGAGCCTTTACGGCAAGATCAAGCCCGGCCAGCAAGCCATCGTCATGCCGGAGGCGCCGATCGGCGGCAAGCTGAAAACCACCGTCAGCGTCATCGACCGGGTGCTAGACGCTGCCAGCGGCACATTCGGCGTGCGCATGATATTGCCCAATTCGAAGGGCGCAATCCCCGCGGGCGTACGCTGCAAAGCGGCCTTCTCCTAATGGTGTGCGGCGCGGTTCCCGCTGCGGCGTTAGTCGTGCCTGCCGCTGAATGCCAGCAAATCATTAAGATAAACGTCGCGCGACAGCAGCTCTTCGCGCAGCAGGCGCTGCTCGCGTTCCATCGCAGTTTGTAGACGGCGTGTCAGCCAGTGCGACAAGCGCGACGGGGCTTCGCCGTCATGCCCTGCGCGTCGGCGCATCCATGTAGCCACAGCCGCCGGTGCGAGGGCCTTGACGATCTCATTATCGAGCGACAACAGCATTTCGCAACGGATTGCGGAATATACGCTGCAGAGCATGTCCACGTGCCTGCGCGCGTCGTGCAGCTCGGCGACCAGCAGATGCAGGGGCACATCGGTGGGATCGCGCGTAACGCTGCGTTCGGCGGGATAACAAGTCATTACAACCGCCCCGGCCTGCGCCAGACCAGCCAGCGTCTGCCGGTCAGCGTCGTCGCCGCGACCGAGCACTACGCCCGCCCGTATGCCGGCTGCCGCCAACACCTCCAACACCGTTTGCGCTTCCTGCTGCGAACGCATGGCGATCATGACCGCGTAGCCCCCCGCCGGCGATTCGACGGCACGCCGCACTATCGCGTCCAGCCGGGCCTGCGCCGAAACAAAAACGCGCGCCTTGCATGGCAAGGTCTTACGCGGCAGGTCTTCCCCCGTCACGCGCAAACCGTAGAGCGACCAGAACTCGTGCTCGACCGGACGCGCATCGGAACAAACACCCGCCAGCCGCAGATATCGATTGAGAAAGCGCGGGACGGACATGCGCGCAAGCACGTCGCGCCGGCCACTCAACGCGCAGCCCTCCTTCACTTCAGTGAGCTTCTGCAGCATTTCATCGCCTTCGCTGCGGTCCTCGCCCTCCTTGCCGGCAGGCGCCGGAAACACGACGCGCCCCTGCACCACCTGATAGTCGCGGTCGCGTACGAATTCGCGCAGGGCACGCAACGCGATCACGATCAACTCCTCGCACCGGTTTCGCGCAGCCCAAATCCCGCCGAGCGGGGACACCAGTTGCGCGAGGCGCTGCCGGCCGTCGTCGGTAAGCGCGGGCTCGCCATTCTCCATAGTGAAGTCGCGCTCTTGATCCAGTGCGCGGGCGAGTTCCAGAGCCTGTTCATACAGCAGCCGCTCGCGTGACCGATCCGCCTCAGCCGAAATCACCAGGGGCAAACGCGCATCATCAATCATCACCAGTTCAGCGTCCTCGACGAAGGCGCAATACAGTCCGCGCAGCAACAGCCGCTCCTCGACGGGTGCATCGCCGGAAAGTCGGGCCGCCACATTCGCCAACTCGCCCTGCCGGGCGCCGAGCTGAAGCCGGTCACGCAGGTAATCAAGGCCGGTTTCGCGTGTAGACGAACAGACCACGGTTGCGGCGTAGGCCTCGCGTTTGGCGCGAAACTGCATTCCCGGCGCGACCGCCGCAACGCGAACTCCCATGGGGTCACAATATGTGCCCAGCAGCCGCGCGATCTCAACGGCACGGGCATCGCCGCGTGTCAACACATGCACGGGCTCGCCGCGCAGGGCGCCCGCGGTGACCGCCAGGGCCAGCGCCGCGAAACGACTGTCGTCATCGGCCACGGCAACGATGCTGCGACGCAACAGCGCAGCCGCCGCGACATACGAAACGGCGGCAGGCTGGGCGATGCCCTTCTGCTCCAGTCCAATGGAGCACAATGCCAGACACTCCAGAATCAGTGAATCGGTATACCCGTCCCGGCGCAGCCGGTAGCGCATCTGCGGCAGGCGCTCTTGAGGCGGTGCGGCACGCAGGGAATCCGCCATGCGTTCGATTTGCCGGACGTACGCGTCGGCATCGCCGAGGCCGCGTCCGAGCATTCGATGCAGCCGCGCGGAAACACGCTCCACCACTCGGTCAGCCAATGCGCGGCGCACATCATCCCGCTCAGGGTAGCCGCGCAGCGCGGCAGCGGCAGCAGCATCGGCGGTATTCATCACACGTTGAAGCGATTTAGGAACAGTTGCCGCAGGGCGCGCCCCATTTGCACCGCAAGGGTTTCGTCCGGATGATCAAAGCGCACATAGGCGCGCGCGCCCATTGCCGATGCACGTGCCGCCGAAATCGCGATTTCAAACTCGAAATGCGTCTGCAAGGCCTGGGGGGCGTTAGACTGCGCCGGATCCAGCGCAACATCTCCTCCGCCAGCCTGTGCGAGCGCCATATTCGGCAACCTGTCGCTTGCTCGCGGCACCTCCCGCAGGATGCGCGCTGGCAACACCTCCGAGAAGCTCTCCGTCAAACGCACCGTGACCCGGTCGGTGCGATAACGCACCATATCCACGCTCTGCTGCGGCACCACTACGCGCGTGGTCATCATGGTACCGGGTATCACGTAACCCACGGTCTCACCCTGTTTGACGAAACGCCCCGGCAGATCCTGCGCCATCGGCACCGTAAAGCGGCCGTCTGCCGGGCTGCGCAGAACGAGATCGCGCTGGCGTTCACGCACGCGCGCGAGCTCCGCTTCGGCCGCCTTGAGTTGTTCCAGCAAAGACTGGCTGCGCGCAATATTGTCCTGACGCTCCTTCTGATATCGTGATTCCAGTTCCTCGCGCTGCGCCTCCAGCATCGCCGCGCGCGCGCGCAAGACCGGATCGTCCGTTTCGACGAGCACGTCTCCGAGGCGCACCAAACTCCCCGGCTGCACCAGCACCCGGGTAACAAATCCGTCCGCGCGGCCACGCACATGCATCTCCTCGGGCACCGACACCACGCCCTGCGCCGAAGTCCACGATGGAACAGGCACCACGAAGACAAGCACACCCAGCAGCACCATGATCAGCCCCGTGGCCATGATCGCGCGCAGTCGACGGCGGCGCAAACGCGGACTCCAGCCCACATAGGCAATCAAAGCCACTAAGGGCATTACCACCGCGGCAATTGCGGCCCAGATCGCCAGCAACACGCCAAAAATAAGATATTCCGACGCCACGAAGATCGCGATGGCGAACGTGATAAACCAGCGGTAAATGTATGAGGCGATAGCGTAGAACACCAGCCACAGCCGCTCCCGCACCGGCGCATCCACCGGAGGGAGCGGCAGGCCGAACACGCGCCGCTGGAACGCCGTGGTCAGATACTGTTGCGCGCGCTGGCGCAGATTGGGGATATCAAGCCAGTCGGAGAGTATGTAATAGCCGTCGAACCGAAGCAATGGATTGGCATTGAACAGCACGGTCGATACGCCCGCGATCAGCATCACATTGAAGAGCATTGCGCGCGCCACGCCCGGCTGCATTTCAAGCCAGAAAAACAAGGCGATGGACGCGATAAACAATTCAACGATCATGCCTGCCGCCCCCACCACAATGCGCCGCCAGCGCTGCGCAAAAGCATTGGCCGCAGACGCATCGACGTACGGAATCGGCATCAGCACCAGCAGCATGATGCCCATCTCATGCGTTTCGCCGCCCCAGGCCTTGACCGCGCACGCATGGCCGAACTCATGCGCGGCTTTGACCAGCGGAAACACCAGGGCAATAATCAGCAGATTGTCGGCGGCCAATACGCGGCTCGACAGGTCTTTCGTCAGCAGGTCCCAGTGCTGAAGCGCGGATACCGCACCCCAGCCCACCACCAGCAACCACAGTAGCGCGCCAGCCGGACCGAAAAGTTTGCGATACCATGGCAGCGCACGTTCGAGAATGCGGTCCGGATCAAACAACGGAAATTTGATGGCGAGGGGCGCCAACCATCGCGCCAGCGCGCTGCGACGACTGACGCGTTGGGAACGGCGCAGCAACTCCTCGACGTCCGAGGGCACTTCGCATTGCATCACATCGGCAAAGTGCAACTGCCCAAGGATCTGCACCACTTCCTCCTGTGTCGGAGAGTCGTCACCCAGGCGCTCTGCAGCCCCGTCCCAGATTTCCTGCATGGTGCGCCGGCCATCCATCAGACCCACGATAAAATAGGCCGCCGGGTTAAAGCGGTGAGTGCGGCGCGAAATGCGATCCTCGAGCACATACCAGCGTTCACCGCGGTATTCATGCCGGAGAATGCGCACGTGCGATCGAATGCGTGGCCGAAGATTGGCCACGCGATACCAGGCTGGGCTCAGCAGTTGTTCGGCCACAACGGCGCCGCTAGGGCATCCAGGCCCACAGCTTACGTTTGAGCCAATACGTGAATTCGCGCGTCCAGATCCAGATCAGGCGCCGCTCATCCACGGACACCTTTCCCACGCCCTCCATGCCGGGCCGCAGGCGCGAATCATCCGGCTTCGCATCAAGCGGGGCCTCCACGCGGAACAGGTTGCGGCCTTCCTTGGCCACATTGACGGGTGTCACGGTCTTCACTGTCAGCGGATAACGCACGCCGGGCATCGACGACAGCACCAGTTCGCCGTGCTGGCCGGAGCGCACGTCGATCACCTGTTGCTCATCGACCTGCAGCACGACCCGATAGGCGTCGAGCGGCGCCAACTCGAAAAGGATTTGTCCACGTTCGACTGGCGCGCCCAGCGCCTGCGACAGATCGCCGCTGACCAGTATGCCGGCAAAAGGCGCCACCAGCTCGGAACGGCTCAGTTGCTCGTCGATTAGCGCAATCTGCGCTTCAGCCTGCGCAATCTGCGCCGAGGCTATGCGCGCCTGCGAGCGCTCACGCTTGGCCATCGCCTCGCGAAATTGCTGCGATGCCTGATCGCGCTGCGCAGCCAAGCGCACGCGTTCCAGACGCAAGTCGCGGTCGTCAAGCCGCGCAATCACATCGCCCTTCTGCACCGTATCGCCCGCGCGCCGGTAAGCCTCGCGTACGTAACCCTGAAACGGTGCCGTCAGCGCGCGCTGGATTTCGCCCTCGATGCGTGCGTCAGCCGACACCCGGTATTCGCCTTTCGCGAATATGAGGAACAACAACAACAACGAGACCACAATCACAGTGAACTTGAAACCGGCTTCGCGCGGCCCCACCAAGCGTTCCCAAAAACCGCGCACGGAACCTGCCAGGTGTGCGGGCAGGCTGCGCTGCTGCGATTGTTGCAATGCAATCAGCGGCCCGAGCATCGCCGACAGGCCGTCCAGCAGTTCAATCGATGGCGCATCAAAGTGCAGTCCCGCCGCACGCTCCAGCGTAAGCGCCCCTATAGCTCGTCCCTGGTGAATCAGCGGAGAAGTCGCCAGACCGCCCGCGCCCGACATCTGCGCCAGTTCCGCATGCGCGAACGTCACTACCAATCGCCCACCCGGGTCAGGCGGATAGACGATGGATTCCTGCTGATCCAGCGATTCCATCATCGCGGCGGTCGTCGCGTTGAGCAGATTGGCATACCGGTCAAACTGCACGGTGTGTGACACGGCCTCAATCTGGATTACCCGATCGTGCATCAGGCCGAGCACGACGCGGTCACACCCCAGCTGGGTCGCTATTTCGGTCACCAGCGCGCTGCAGGCATCCTTGAGATTGCCGCGCTCCAGAAGTATCGCCACCAATTGCAGGATAAGCTTCATCCGCAAGCGGGCCGCCTCCATGGGATCGGCGTGGCGCCGCAGCAGCACTTCCAGCCAGCCAGCCCCCCATTGCAACTGGCGCATAGCCGCCTGCAGCTGCAACTCGTCGCGCCACGCGACATCCAGACCGACCACGCCCCTTATCTTCCCGTCCAGCCGTATCGGATAAGCGAGCTGGTAATCGGTGCGATCAGGCAATTGAGCTGCACCGGCAGTTGCCTCGCGCGCCTGCACAATGCCGCGCCCCTCCCGCAACGCCCGCTCGGTGATTTCGGCGAGATGCGAGTGGTCGCCGCTGGTCTCGGGCCAGAACGCGAGTGGCGAGAAGGTTTCAGTTCCTGGCTTCTGCAGCACCACTACCGCATCGTTGACATCGCCAATGGCGCGACACTGGAGCACCAGCCAATTGTGGCAAAACTCCTCCGGGCTGTCCGCGATGCCGAACCGGTGCCAGGCCTGATCGAGCGCATTGCGTTGCGCCTCGGTAAGCTGCACACGCGAGTCCACTGATTCTGGAATCGTATTCAAGAGGCTCAGACTGCTATGGGCGCGCCACCGCGGGCAGGCAGCGCGCCCAACGAGATTATTTCTCGCTCGGTCCTTCGACGGTCAAGGTACCGAAGCGCTTTTCGTACTCTGTGACCACGCCCTCGAGCAGCGTTGCCAGCCTCTTGGCCGCATAAGGGCTGATGATAATGCGGTCCGTCAACTGGATCGTAATATCCTTCTGCCCGCGGTTCCACGCCTGATTAATCCCAAACAGCATCACGACCTCTTCACGCGTGCTGGTAACGTTGCACACGTTGGCGTAGCTGCTTTTCATGTTGCTGTCATCCCACTGTATCTTTGTGCCCGCCGCTTCCGCAGGCTGGGCGGTTCGACCGGACTTCGTTGATTCAGCCATATTATTTTCCTCAGAAGAATATATCAACTAAGTTCAACGCAAGCTCCCACTGACCCAATATATTATGACACATGCATCCAACAGCGTATGCAGCAGTTCACGCGGCCAATGGAACGCTTCATGCCCCCAGTCGGCTGCTCGAGTTGTCCATCCCGACAACTCGTACGCGCGCGACTAACGACTGCCTTCGCGCGACGACCTGAAAGGCCATGCTGGCCTGGCGCGATGAACCGTGGAACGCCGCCGCACGCGCACCATCGCACCGGCCGGCTGCGCCTCGTCGGCGTGTTTCACGATCGCCGCGCCCGTACGGCACCCGACATCCCGACGGCGATCGAATCTGGGATGCTCGACATTCACGCACGGCTTTTCAGCGCCATCTTCGCCCCGGCCGGCACTGCCCCGCGCACGATCGATGCGCTGTACCAGGCGAGCGCGAAGGCCATGGCCGGAGGCGGTTTGAGGAAAGATCTGGAAACCGCGGGCGCCGATGTGGCGCTCGATTTCACTCCCGAAAAGACGACGCGATTCATTCAGGACGAAATTGCCCTGTGGACGCCGGTCATTCGCGCTTCCGGCTTTCGGCCCGATTGATAGCGCTTCGCCGCTGCCCGACGCCAGCGGGCGCACGAGCTGCGGATCAGTGGCCTGAGAAGCGGGGAAAGAGCGCTCTGGCATTGTTTCGCGCCATGTCGTTGAAGCGCTCGCCGGCGAATTCGGGCATCCCCCGGAGATTGTCGATCTGCTCCATGACAAACGGCCGCGCCACGAACGGCAGGTCGCTTCCGTAGAGAATGTGATCCGGACCGACCATATGCGCGAGCGCGGCCATCGGTCCCTGCCCGCCGGAAAACGCGGTTTCGAAATAAAAGCGGCCCAGATACGGCGTCACGCCCTCGGGGACACGTTCGATGAAGGGGCATCCGGCGCCGACAAACGGGAACGGCGGCTTGCGGCCGACTTCCATTTCCTCCATCAGCCGCATGCGCATCGACAGGTAGGGGAACGTTCCGCCCGCATGCGCGAGAATCCAGCGGATGTTCGGATAACGCCCCATAAATTCGTGGTAGATCAGGTTGGCTGCCACGCGCGTGGTGTCGAATGCATATTCGATGAAAGCCGGCCACAGGCGCAGCTTCAGGTTCGCGACATAGGGCGGCATGCCCGGATGGATGAAAGCGTTGACGGCGCGCCGGTTCATCTCGGCGTAGAGCGGCTCGAAGGCGGGGTCGCCGATATAGAATCCGTTCTGATTGGACATGAATATGACGCCGTCCGCATGCAGGGTATCCAGTGCATGTCCCATCTGCTCCAGTGCGCCGTCGAGGTCGGGCAGCGGCAGCGTGGCAAGGAAACCGAGCCGGTCGGGGGCCTGCGACACGTAGCGAGCCATCGCCTCATTGACCGATTCGGTCAGATAGCGCGCATTGGCATCGTTTCCATGATGCACGCCCGCGACCGACAGCGGATTGAGGATCGCCGCATCGATTCCGGTCTCGCCCATCCGCTCCAGGAGAACCTCGGCCGGGTCGTTCTTGCGCAACGGCCGCGACGGGTCACCGGCGCCGGAGCGCGCGAGCGCCTGCTCGTATTCCGGCAGCACGACGTGATGATGCATGTCGATCAGGCGAGCGCCTGAGTTGTCTGCTTTGTCCACGGTGAATTCCCCCAGAAGGTTGCGGTTGTCGGATTGGTGATGGCGGTGCTGACAGCGACTCGCCGCGTCACTCCGGCTTGAAGCCGAGTGCCTTGATGACCGGTTTCAGGCGTCTTTGCTCCTCGTCGAGGAATTTCAACGCCCGCTCCGGGCTGGTGTGCGGCGAGACCTCGAAGCCGGACTTGACCAGCGTCTGCTGAAATTCCTTGTCGGCCAGGGCCTTTTGCGTCGCCTGGGCGATTCTCTCGACGATCTCGCGCGCTGTCCCTGCTGGAGCGAGCAGCGCCGTGAACAGTTCCACCAGGAAGTCCCGCATGCCCGATTCGACTGCGGTCGGAATGTCGGGCGCTCCCTTCAGGCGCGCGCCGGAAGCAACCGCGAGGATGCGAACCTTTCCCGCGCGGTGCAGTTCCAGCACCGGACCGGTCACGCCCGGGGTCATCATCGGGATGTGGCCGCTCACCAGATCGGCGAGCCCGGGACCGGCGCCCTTATAGGGGATATGCACGACGTCGTTCAAGCCGGTGGCCTGCTTGAACATTTCACCGGTGAGCTGGGAGAGCGTTCCCGCCCCCGCTGAACCGTAGGAGATCTTGCCGCGATTGGCGCGCGCGTAGTCGATGAATTCCTTCAGCGTCTTCGCCGGCACCGCCGCACTGACCACGATCAGATAGGCCGAAGTGGCAACGACCGACACCGGGACGAACGCCTTCACCGGGTCATAGCGAATGCCGCTCATCACCATGGGATTGATGATCTGCGTGCTGGTGTTGCCGAGCAGCAGCGGGTAGCCGTCGGGCTGAGCGCGAGCAACATCGGCGGCACCGATCGTGCCGCCGGCCCCGCCCTGGTTTTCCACCACGACCGTGCCGAGCAGCGGCCTCATCCGGGCTGCCCAGTGACGGCCGATGACATCCACCACCCCGCCGGGCGCAAAGGGAACCACAAGCCTGATCGGCCGCTCGGGGTACTTCGCCTGCGCCGCGGCCTCCAGCGGCGCGAGCGCCAGTGCAGAAAAGGCAAAGACATCGAATGCGAGAAACAGAAACCGCTTGACGCTCATGTGGAGACTCCTTCGACGGTGGCTTCTTCTAGCTGCGAAAACGCTGCCCCGCTGCCGTAAGCACGAGGCCAGCGGATACATGCGCTGCCTTCTTGCGAGCGATCCTACTCCGATCAAAGGTGGATTGCTGACAATGAAGCGGCGCGCGCCGATTTGCGAGCGCGGCGAATTGTCCGCAGAGCCAGCGATGACACGCTCTTTCAAGCGCTCCGCTCGCCCACGGCGCCGATGACGAAACGGTACTACAGAAGCGGCTTGATCGTTGGCAGCAGTCGTGGCGGCCGCCGTGCCTTAGCGCAGCACCACGTTGTCCTCGCCCCCGCCGGCGACGCTGGTCATCGCCGCCAACTGTTGGCGTGCACCAAGCAGAGAAAGCCCCCTACTCCCACTCGATGGTCGAGGGGGGCTTGCCCGAAATGTCGTAAACGACTCTGTTGATGCCGCGCACTTCGTTGATAATCCGATTCGATACCCTGGCGAGCAAATCGTGCGGCAGCTCGGCCCAGTGCGCGGTCATGAAGTCGGTGGTCTGCACCGCACGCAGCGCGACGACATGCTCATAGGTGCGACCATCGCCCATGACGCCGACAGAGCGCACCGGCAAGAACACAGCGAATGCCTGGGCGGTGAGGTCGTACCAGCTGACGTCCCCCGCGACGCCTTCCTCTTTGCTTGCGCGCAGCTCGTCGATGAATATTGCATCGGCGCGGCGCAGCAGATCAGCGTACTCGCGCTTAACTTCCCCGAGGATACGAACGCCGAGCCCTGGCCCTGGAAACGGATGGCGGTTCACCATTTCCCGCGGCAGGCCCAGAGCAGCGCCGAGCTCGCGCACTTCATCCTTGAACAGCTCGCGCAATGGCTCGAGCAGTTGCAGATGCAGCGTCTCGGGAAGTCCGCCGACATTGTGGTGCGACTTGATCGTGTGTGCCTTTTTCGTCTTCGCACTGGCCGATTCGATCACATCAGGGTAAATCGTGCCCTGCGCCAGCCATTTCACATTGGAGAATTTCTTCGCTTCCTCCTGGAACACATGGACGAATTCGCGGCCGATGATCTTGCGTTTTTGCTCCGGATCGGAAACCCCGGCGAGCTCGCGCATGAAACGCTCGCCGGCGTCCACCATGCTGACCTTCACGCCGAGATGCCGCGCGAAAGTCTCCATGACCTGGGCCGCCTCGTTGAGCCGCAGCAGCCCGGTATCGACAAAAACGCAGTTGAGTTGATCACCGATCGCGCGATGAATCAGCGCCGCCGCCACCGACGAATCCACGCCCCCGGACAAGCCGAGCAGGACTTCATCTTTTCCGACCAAGCTTCGAATCCGCTCGACCGCTTCGTTGGAATACTCGGGCATGTTCCAGTCGCTGCCGCAACCGCATATGTCGTTCACGAAACGCTTAAGTATCGCCTTGCCCTGGCGTGTATGCGTGACTTCCGGATGGAACTGAACGCCGTAAAAGCGGCGTGATTCGTCCGCCATGGCCGCTATGGGGGTGCTTTCATTGCTCGCCATGAGCGTGAACCCCTCGGGCATTGCAGTAACCTTGTCGCCGTGGCTCATCCAGACGTCGAGCAACCCATGCCCTTCGCCGTTGGTGCGGTCCTGGATGCCTTTGAGCAGCGCGGTGTTCCCTCGTGCCCGAACCTCTGCGTATCCGAACTCGCGCACCCGCGAACCTTCGACCGCGCCGCCGAGCTGCGCCGCCATGGTCTGCATGCCGTAGCATATCCCGAGCACCGGCACGCCCAGCTCGAACACCAACTGCGGCGCACGCGGTGTCGCGTCTTCGGTAACCGATGCCGGACCGCCCGAAAGTATCACTCCACGCGGCGAAAAATCTCGGATCCATGTCTCACTGACGTCGAACGGCTGCAATTCGCAATACACGTGCGCTTCCCGCACGCGCCGCGCGATCAGCTGCGAATATTGGGCGCCGAAATCGAGAATCAGAATTTTGTCGTGCATAGCGTGCGACGCGGGCCGGGAACGGAAAAATCAGGCGCAGGGGCCCCTGCAATTTCTGCCCCCGCTGTTTTCACTCGACGCGATAATTAGGCGACTCTTTCACGATTTGTACGTCGTGCACATGCGACTCGCGCACGCCGGCTGTAGTGATTTCGACGAACTGAGCGGTGTTTCGCACTGCATCGATGGAATCGCAGCCGAGATAACCCATGCTGGCGCGAAGCCCGCCCATGAGCTGCTGAATCACCCCTAACACCGAGCCCTTGTACGGAACTCTCCCCTCCACGCCTTCGGGTACCAGCTTGTCCGGGTGAGTCACCTGGTCCTGAAAATAGCGATCGGCCGCGCCCTGCTGCATGGCTCCGAGCGATCCCATTCCACGATAGGACTTGTACGAGCGGCCCTGGTAGAGCTCGATTTCGCCCGGCGACTCCTCGGTGCCGGCAAATAGGCTGCCAAGCATGACGGCATTCGCGCCGGCGGCGATAGCCTTGGAGATGTCACCGGAGTAGCGCACACCGCCGTCCGCCACGAGAGGAACGCCCGTGTCCCTTAGCGCATCCGCGACGTTCTGTATCGCTGTAACCTGAGGGATGCCGACACCAGCGACAATGCGCGTAGTGCAGATCGATCCCGGCCCTATCCCGACCTTGACACCATCGGCACCGTGGTCGACGAGCGCCCTCGCGCCGCCGGCCGTTGCGATATTGCCGCCGATCACATCGATCGCCGGATACTCTCGCTTGACCCACTTGATGCGATCAAGGACGCCCTGAGCGTGACCGTGGGCTGTGTCAACGACAATAACATCCACGCCCACTTCGGCCAGCGCCGCGACTCGTTCCTCCGTACCCTCGCCGACACCGACGGCGGCGCCTACGCGAAGCTTGCCTTGCTGGTCCTTGCATGCGTCCGGATGCTCGCTCGACTTAAGGATGTCCTTGACCGTGATCAGGCCACGCATCTCGAAGTTATCGTTGACGACGAGTACGCGCTCAAGCCGGTGGCGGTGCAGCAGCGCCTTGGCTTCTTCGGGACTCGATCCCTCCTTGACGAAAATCAGTCGCTCCTTCGGGGTCATGATGGCGCGAACGGGCAAATCGAGGTTGGTCTCGAATCGGTAGTCGCGGTTGGTGATTATGCCGACCACTTTGCCCTTCTCGACCACCGGAAATCCAGACACCTTGTGCTGTTGCGTAAGCTCGAGCAATTGGCGCACGCTGATGTCCGGCGTCACCGTCATCGGATCGCGCAGTACGCCCGACTCGTAGCGCTTCACCTTGAGCACCTCCGCAGCCTGCTGCTTGGGCGACATGTTCTTGTGGACTATGCCGATGCCGCCTTCCTGGGCCATGGCGATCGCCAGACGTGCCTCGGTGACCGTGTCCATCGCGGCCGAAACCAGCGGCAGGTTCAGGCTGATGTTGCGGGTGAGGCGCGTCTTGAGGCTCACCTCGCGGGGCAGAACGGTGGAGTGAGCGGGAACGAGAAGGACGTCGTCGAACGTTAAAGCCTTCTGAATCATGCGCATGGCGACATCCGCAAAAGGCGGATTATACGCGGTGCGTTGCGCACGGTAAATTGGCACGGAGCCCGACCGGTTTCGTTGACGTACCAGGTGAAAGACGCTATGTTGGCCGCCGGACACATTCGAGAAAGTGCCATGAACCTCCTGCCGTTGCTGTCTACCCTGGCAATCGCCGCGGTGCTGCCTGGCGCCGCGTACGCTCAAGTCAACAAATGTGTCGATCCTGCTACCGGCAAGACGAGCTATCTGCAGACTCCCTGCCCATCCAACGCACGTTCGCAAAGCGTAAAGAAAGCCGCTCCGGCGCCTGCCCCCGCAGCAACAAGCACCGGCAAGCAAAGCGATTCAGCGAAGGCAGCAGGCAAGGCTACTGGACCAAAAACTGCGGCTGAGCTGGAGCAGGACTTTCGCAAACGGCGGCAGGAGCAGGATGATGTCCGCAAGAAGGACGCGGAAAAACTTGCCCAGGCAAAGGTCAAAGAGGACAACTGCCGCAATGCGCGCACGCAGCTCGTTACCATCGAGTCAGGAGTTAGACAGGCCCGCGTCAACGAGAAAGGCGAGCGCATTTTCCTCGAGGATGCGCAAATCGAGCAGGAAAAAGCACGCGCCCGCTCGGCGGTCGATCAGTGGTGCAAATAGCCTGAACGCTCAGCGGCCTCGTTTCGCCCTTGCTGCGCGCCGGCGCCTGTTCTCGTTCGGATCGGCAGCAAGCGGCCGGTAGATCTCGACCCGGTCACCCTCGCGCAGCGGCGCATCCGCGCCGACCAGCCTGCCGAAGATACCCAGCCGGCTCCGATCCAGCGCTATCTCCGGGAATGCGGCCAGCAGTCCGCTTGCGAGAACGGCATCGAGAACGGTGCTCCCCTCCGGCAGTTTGATCGCGCGCATTTCCTGGCGCGACGCCAACGCACAAACGACTTGGACGTCGATTTCCTTTGCGTTCATCGCCGCCCATAGAGCTCGTCTGCCCGACCCGAAAACGCGTCCATGAGCGTGTTCGCAATGTGCTGAAAGACCGGGCCGATCGCGTGTTCCAGGATTCGGCTGGCGATCTCATACTCTAGGTGGAACTCGACCTTGCACGCTTGGTCGCCCAGCGGGGTGAACCGCCACTGGCCCTGCAGGCGGCGAAAGGGACCCGATACCAGCTTCATGCTTATCGCATTGCTGGGTTCGCTCACGTTTTCCGTGGTGAAATGCTGCCGGATGCCGTGGAAATTGATATGGATTGTCGCCATCGTGCGATGCCCCCCGCGCGGGCGGACTTGAGCTCCGTCGCACCACGGGAGAAAACGCGGATAGGACTCGACGTCATCCACCAACGCATATATTTCTGCCGCGCCGTGTCCTAAAAGCGCAGAGCGATCAATAACCACCATCGTTTAGAATGCCCGCTTAACGCCCACTAAGGCCCGCTGCGACCGCAAGTGCAGTCCAGCATCTATACATGTCCATTGTCGAAAACCGCAAGGCGCAGTACGACTACTTCATCGAGGAGCGCTACGAGGCAGGTCTCGCGCTCCTGGGATGGGAGGTGAAGGCCATCCGCGCCGGCCGCGCCCAATTGAAAGAAGGATACGTCATCTTGCGCAACAGCGAGGTGTATCTCATCGGTGCGCACATCTCGCCCCTGGCTGCCGCGTCGACCCATGTGAAGGCGGACCCCACTCGCACCCGCAAGGTCTTGCTGCGCGCTGAACAAATCCGATATCTCGTCGGCAAAGTAGAGCGCGCCGGGTATACGCTGGTGCCTCTCGACTTGCACTTCAGCAAGGGCCACATCAAACTCGCAATCGGCCTTGCACGCGGCAAGAAACAGCACGACAAGCGGGATACCGAAAAGAAAAAGGAATGGCAGCGCGAGCAACAAAGGCTGCTCCGAGCCAAGCGCTGAGTCTGCGCCTCATCGTGCTAATTTTACTGCGTCTCCGAATGCCGTGCTTCGGCAGCGTGACGCGGCGTGTCGAGCAGGCCCTCAAGTTCGTGGACCTGGCACGTGGAGCCGCTGGCGTATCTGCTCAAATAGGCACACAGCCACCGACGCCGCCACATTAAGGGATTCTGTCGCGCCGGGCATCGGGATTCTCGTGCGCCGTGTCGCAATGCGGGCCGCCTCCTCGGACAAGCCGCTGCCTTCGTTGCCGAAAAGCCATGCCACCG
>JACQTO010000155.1 GCA_016210745.1 Betaproteobacteria bacterium | reverse complement strand
TTTCAGCACGGATAAAAAACATCCGTGCTGAAAACCCGGTTACCGATAACGGCACGGACGGACTGGACTGGCATTTTCATATGAGATCGTCGATTGTGCCCGGATGGCTTTTCATCCGGGTACAATCGGCGATCCGCGCGGACGGCTTTTCGTCCGCGCAACATCGCAACACTGAAAGCAAAATTTCAAATATCTTTTGGCTAGGATTTTAGGATCTAGCCGGAGCGGGCGCTGCCGCAGTTCAGCGCGTGCCGGTGCTGCCGAAACCCCCGTCTCCGCGCGCGCTTGCATCGAAATCGTCCACCACATTGAGTTGTACTTGGACCACGGGGACCACCACTAGCTGCGCGATCCGGTCCAGCGGTTGGATGGTGAACGCCTCGCTGCCGCGGTTCCAGACAGACACCATCAGCGGACCCTGGTAATCGGAGTCGATCAGCCCCACCAGATTGCCGAGCACGATGCCGTGCTTGTGGCCCAGTCCCGAGCGCGGGAGCACGATCGCGGCGAGTGCCGGATCGTCGAGGTGTATCGCCATGCCGCTGGGTACGAGCGCGCTCGCTCCGGGTTCGAGCCTGAGCGGCTCATCGATGCAGGCGCGCAAATCGAGACCCGCGGCGCCGGCGCTGGCGTAATGCGGCGGCGTCTTGCGCAGCCGCGGGTCGAGAATCACTACGTCGAGTTGTCGCAAGGATCCGACCGCCTATTTCTCAGCCAACATCCTGGCGATGTGCGCAATCAGTTGCCGGGCCAGGATGATTTTCGGCGCGCGCTCGAGCTCGTGCTCGCCATGGTCATCGAGCAGTATCAGCGCGTTGTCGTCGCGGCCGAAAGTCTCCTGTCCCAGATTGGCCACGAGCAGCGGAATCTTCTTCTTCTGCCGCTTTGCCCGGGCATTCTCCCGCAGGTTCTCGGTTTCGGCCGCAAAACCCACGCACATAGGGCCTTTGGCGAGCCCCGCAACCTCGCCCAGTATGTCGGGGTTAGGCTCGAGTTCCAGGTGCAGATTTCCGCTCCCGCGCTTGATCTTGTGCGACTTGGCGTCGGCCACACGATAATCGCCGACCGCAGCCACCGCGATGAAGACATCGGCCTTCGGTACCGCCGCCATCACCTGCTCGTGCATCTGCCGCGCAGTGGTGACGTCGATTCGCGTGACGCCGCAAGGCGCCTCGAGCGACGTGGGACCCGAGACCAGCGTTACCTCGGCGCCGGCCTCGGCCGCAGCCTGCGCCACCGCATAGCCCATCTTTCCCGACGAACGGTTTGTAATGCCGCGCACGGTGTCGATGGGTTCGTAGGTCGGTCCTGCCGTCACCAGCAAGCGTTTGCCGCGCAGATGCTTGGGCGCGAGCTGGGCCGCCAGTTCGTCGTACAGTTGCTGCGGTTCGAGCATTCGGCCCATGCCCGATTCGCCGCATGCCTGATCGCCGGAGGCCGGCCCGAGAACGCTGACGCCGTCGGCGCGCAACTGCGCCACATTGCGCCGAGTCGCGGGGCTCTGCCACATTTCGACATTCATCGCCGGCGCCACCAGCAATGGGCAGCGGCGCGCCAGGCAAAGCGCGGAAAGCAAATCGTCCGCAAGTCCGTTGGCGAGCTTGGCAAGGAAATCGGCGCTCGCCGGGGCGATCAAAATCAGATCCCGATCGCGGGAGAGTTCGATGTGGCCCATGTTATCGGGAACGCGGCTGTCCCACATGTCGGTGAAAACCGGCTGTCCGGTCAGCGCCTGCAGCGTCGCCGGAGTGATGAAACCGCAGGCACTCGCGGTCATCGCGGCGCGCACGTCGGCCCCGGCCTTGACCAGCAGCCGCGCGAGCGAGGCTGCCTTGTACGCGGCGACACCGCCCGTAAGGCCAAGCAGGATGCGGGATCCGGTGAAGTCTGTCATCGCGGCGAGCGTTGCTGCGTTAGAGTTCGATGACGGCATTCTACGCAAAAAGAACAAACTATGGCGATCAGGGACTGGCCCGCCACTGAGCGTCCGCGCGAGCGACTGCTTGCTCTCGGCCCACAGGCCCTGGCAGACGCGGAACTGCTTGCGGTGTTGCTGCGCACGGGAAAGCGCGGAGCAAGCGCGGTCGATCTTGCCCGAACACTGTTGCTGCAATTCGGGTCGGTGGGCGCACTGCTTGCCGCCGCCGGCGCCGAGTTGTCGCAAGTTGCCGGGTTGGGTCCTGCCAAGCGATCGGAACTGCAGGCGGTACTCGAGCTTGCGCGCCGGGCGCTGAAAGAGGAAATGGTGCGCTCGAGCGCCCTGTCCTCCCCGCACAGCGTGCGTGAATACCTGCGCCTTTCGCTCGCCGGCCGCGACCACGAGGTGTTCGTCGCGCTCCTGCTCGACGCCCAACATCGCTTGATCGCGTGCGAAGAGCTGTTCCGGGGCACCCTGAGCCAAACCAGCGTCTATCCCCGCGAAGTGGTCAAGACCGCCCTCGCCTGCAACGCCGCGGCCGTCATATTCGCCCATAACCACCCCTCGGGCGTCGCCGAGCCAAGCGGGGCCGACGAACTGCTGACGCGCACGCTCAAGAGCGCATTGGCATTGGTCGACATTCAGGTGCTGGATCATTTCATCGTCACCGGCAGCACGGCGATGAGCTTCGCCGAGCGCGGGTTACTTTAGTGTCGGGTTACTTTAGTTGATGGCGCAGGCCGTTTCGGCCTATAATGCGCCCCTTTCCCAGCATTTGGAGTCGCGACCATGGCACGAGTCTGCCTAGTCACGGGCAAGAAAACGACGGTCGGAAATAACGTTTCGCACGCGAACAATAAGACCAAACGCCGGTTCCTCCCGAACCTGCAGTACCGCCGTTTCTGGCTCGAGGGTGAAAAACGCTGGGTGCGCCTGCGCGTGTCCAATGCGGCGCTGCGCACCATCGACAAGAAGGGCATCGAGGTCGTCTTGGCGGAACTGCACGCCAAGGGCGCGATGTAAACGCCGTAGAGGAATCAGAACATGCGCGAAAAAATTAAACTCGAGTCGACAGCCGGTACCGGCCACTTTTATACGACGAACAAGAACAAGCGGACGACCCCGGACAAGATCGAGCTCATGAAATTCGATCCGAAAGCCCGCAAGCACGTGCTCTACAAGGAAACCAAGCTCAGGTAATCAGTGCCGCGGCCCGAAAAAAACCCGCCTGCTGGCGGGTTTTTCATTTGTGGACATGGTTCGAATGGGCGACCGCCCGGCGCCCCCGCAGCGGCGTGCAGACCACCGTGACCTGCAGACTTTCTTCCGCTTGAAAGTTCAGGCGTAGCAGCGCAGGCGCTGCGAGAACTCGACCAGCGGCCGCACGCCGCTTGCCTCCGCGCGCGAGCACCAGTCCTGCAACTGTTTCAGCAACTGCTCTCTCGATGCCGTCGAACGCTCCCAAATGGCGATGAGTTCCCCTCTCATCGAGTACGCGGTGTGCAACGGAGCGCTCTTGGCCAAAGCTTCGGCCAGCGTGGCACGCTCGGCGTCCGCGAGCGATCTTTCGTCGCGCGTGAGCCGGCGCTTGAACCGCTTGAGCACTTCGGCATCCTGCGGTTGGAAATTGCGCAGCCGGGAAACTTCCTCCTTGTAGGTCGCCTTGAGCGACTTGGCGTACTTGGCAAGCACGTCGTAGCGGTTGGCGATGACCGCCTGCAGGGTCTCGAAATCGACCGCGGACCGTGCCGGCCTGAAGCGCGGAACGGGTGCGATCTTCTTCACGGTTGCGAACCCCAGCAATTCCAGCGCCCGGATATAGCCCCAGCCTAGGTCGAACTCGTACCACTTGTTCGAGAGCTTGGCCGATGTGGCGTAGGCGTGGTGGTTGTTGTGCAGCTCCTCACCGCCGATCAAGATGCCCCAGGGCAGGATGTTGGTGCTCGCATCGCCGGTCTGCCAGCTGCGATAGCCAAAAAAATGGCCGAGACCGTTGATCACGCCTGCCGCCCAGAAGGGAATCCACACGATCTGCGCGAGCACGATGAGCAGGCCCGGGACTACGCCGAACAACGCGATATCGATGGCGCCCATCAGCGTCAGTCCGAGCACGGAATGCCTTGCATAGAGGTTGCGCTCGATCCAGTCGTCGGGCGTTCCATGACCGTAGCGTTCCAGCGTGTCCGTGTTGTGCGCTTCCCTGACATAAAGAAGCACGCCCAGCCAGAGAACGCGGTTGATCCCGTAGATCTGCGGACTGTGCGGGTCCTCGGTCGTCTCGCATTTCGCATGATGTTTGCGATGAATGGCCGCCCACTCCTTGGTAACCATTCCGGTGGTCAGCCACAGCCACAGACGAAAGAAATGGCTCACGACGGGGTGCAGATCGAGCGCCCGGTGCGCCTGATGGCGATGCAGGAAGATGGTAACCGCCGCAATCGTCACATGCGTAAGAGCGAGGGCGACGACGACCAGCGCCCACCACGGCAGATCGAATGCTCCGGAAAACAACATAAAATCCTTTCGGAATATTGCAGTTTATTGGACTGCCGATTTTACGGGAAAGTCCCGCTGGGCGAGAAAATAACCGGCACGTTAACCCTTTGTCCAAACAGGGGTTTCCCAGGCTCTAAGGACGGAGAGCAGGACCGGCCGCGCAAACACGAGCGCGACGCCGGCGGCGCGGTCACGAAGTCTTCGGCGAGCGCTCGAGGACGGCAGCGAAAAAACCGTCGGTCGCGTGCCGATGCGGCCAAAGTTCGAGCACGTCGCCCATATCGAGAGCGATCCTTTCCGCGGCGAGCGCTTCGCGCACCGGCTTGAGCGCGAAATCGCCGCTGGCGGCAAGAAAAGCGTCGACGACTTCGCGATTTTCCTCCTCGAGCAGGCTGCAGGTGGCATAGACAAGCCTCCCGCCCGGTTTTACCAGTCGTGCCGCCCCCGCGAGGATCGCGGCCTGCTTTGCGCGCAATTCTTCCACATCCTCGGGCTTGCGCCGCCACTTCAGGTCCGGATTGCGCCGCAGCGTACCCAAGCCCGTGCACGGCGCGTCGACCAGCACGCGATCGATCTTCCCCGCCAGGCGGGATAGCCTCGGGTCGCGCTCGTTCTGGATTCGCTGCGGATGCACGTTGGACAGGCCGGAACGCGCCAGCCTCGGCTTGATCTGGGCAAGACGCTTGTCCGATACATCGAACGCATACAGGCGGCCGGAGGAGCGCATCAGCATACCCATCGCCAGGGTTTTGCCGCCGGCCCCGGCGCAAAAATCGACCACCATTTCACCGCGCCGCGGCGCGACGAGGTAGCACAGGATCTGGCTGCCTTCATCCTGCACCTCGACCAGCCCCTGACTAAACAGGGGGTGAAGGTTGATGGCGGGATTGCCCACGATCCGCACGCCGGCCGGCGAGTACGGCGTGGCGCTGGCGCCGATCTCCTCTGCGTGCAGCCGCGCGATGACATCTTCGCGTGTAGTGCGCGCGAGATTCACGCGCAGATCCAAGGGCGCGCTCCGGTTCAGGCCCCGCGCGAGATCCAACAATGCCGCGTCGTCGAAACGCCGACGCAATCCCTCGATCACCCAGTCGGGCAAGTCGCACTCGACCTCGAACGGCTGCGGCAGATGCACCTCTTGTTTGATTCGCGCAAGCTGCTCGTCCTCGCCGCGGCGGGTGAACGCCGACACTTCCCTCAGGTTGGCGCCCAACAGGGAAATCCAGGCGGACAGTGCGAGGATACGCGGCGAATCGCTCCTCGAAACATGCGCAAGCAAACGCAACCGGCGCAAAACGGCGTAGACGGTTTCGGCGATTACGGCCCGATCGCGCCGTCCGAGCTTGGGGTGCTCGCGAAAATAATGCGACAACATCGCGTCGGCCGGATACGCAAACGTGAGCACTTCGGCAAGCGCATCCACTGAGGCGTCGAGCAGTTCGCGAGTGAATCGCATCAGCGCCCGATCCGGGTAACCACTTGATCGATCCGCGTTCCGTCCTTTTCTATTACGAGAATCCGCACCGGCAGATAGTCTGCCTTGCTCGCAAGCCAGATTTCGGTTGCACGCAAGTCGCCGTTGTCGCGTTGCTTGACCAGCTTCAGGGTTTCGAAATCACCCGCCGCGGTACGCAGGCGTTCGGGTCCGGCCACGCTGTAGCGGTAGTGCGTCAATCCCTTGGCATCGGCGACAGCCGTCTCGATTTCCGTTTGCCCCGGCGGCGCAAAAGCGAATCCCCAGGCAAAGCTGAGCCGGTCCTGTGTCCGCTCCGGCAACGGCCCGGTTTCCACCTTGCCATCGCGTTCGCGCACAAGCAAGCGGCGCTTCCAGTCGAAGCGCGCCACCGCCACCGGCCTGTCGCCGCGCTGGTCGCGATATTCCGCGGGCAGCAAACCCGCGCCCCCGACCGCGCCCTCGCTGGAGCGTTGCGCCGATCCGCGCCGGCTGAGCGCAAACAGACCCTTTCCCTTCCATTCCGAACGGATGCGGTAGCTGCGGCCGTCGTGTTCTAGGGTTTCGATCGCTTCGGCCATTACGGTGCCGTTATGGCTCACGTCGTAACTGAGACTCACCCGCCGCGGCGGTTCGGCCGCTGCGGCAAAGGCGAGAACCAGGAGCGCGGCAAGCACCGGGCCCGAGGAGAATGATTTCATTGCGCGTCAAACACCCACTGGGAAGCCTTCTCTCCCTGAACGCGCACTACGCCGTTTTCGATGACGAGACGGTCTTCGACGAACCAGCGTACCGCGAGCGGGTATATGCGGTGCTCCTGGCGCAGCACGCGCTCGGCGAGGCTGTCCTCGTCGTCTCCGGGCAGGACCGGCACTGCGGCCTGAATGACGACCGGCCCGTGATCGAGTTGCCCGGTGACGAAATGAACGGTGCAGCCATGGATCTTGACCCCCTGTTCCAACGCCCTGCGGTGGGTATGCAGGCCGGGAAACGCCGGAAGCAGCGAGGGATGGATATTGATCAGCCGACCATCGTAGCGCCGCACGAACCCATCGCCCAGAATGCGCATGAATCCGGCCAACACCACCAGGTCCGGCGCATACTCGTCGATCCGCCGCGCCAAGGCCTCATCGAACGCTTCGCGCGAAGGAAACCCGCCGTGATCGAGCACCGCGGTTGCGATTCCCCGTTCGGCCGCATAAGCGAGCCCCGCGGCATCGGGGCGGTTGCTCACCACTGCGGCGATTCGCGCCGGCAACCCTGCTTCGACAATGGCGCGCATGTTGCTGCCGCGCCCGGAGATGAGTATGACAGCCGATTTCACCCGGCTTCCTCGCCCGCGGCAAATCGCATGCCGCTGCCGCCCGCCTGCTTCATCCGGTACATGGCTTTGTCCGCCATCCATACGAGCGTATCGCTCTCATGCCCGTCGGTCGGATAGAAGGAAATCCCGATCGAGGCGCTCACGTGCAGTTCCAAAGCGTCTACGCGCACCGGCGCGGCGATTTCCTCGATGATCTTATCGGCCACACGCGCGGCGTCCTGCGCTCGCTGCAGCTCCGGCAGCAGCACCACGAACTCGTCGCCCCCGTGGCGCACCACCGTATCGGCCTCGCGCACGCAGATCCGAAGCCGGCTTGCCATCTCGCGCAGCACCTCGTCGCCGACGCGGTGGCCGTGCTGGTCGTTGATGGTCTTGAAATTGTCGAGATCCACCAGCAGCACCCCGACTTGCGTCTTGTTGCGTCGGGCCAGTGTGAAGGACCGTTCCATGCGGTCTTGCAGCAACCTTCGGTTGGGCAAACCCGTCAGCGGATCGTGATACGCCAAGTGGCGCACGTGCGCCTCGCTTGCCTTGATCTCGGTGACATCGGAGCGCACCCCGACAATGCCGCCATCGCGGGTGCGTCGCTCGCGCATTTGAAACCACCGCCCGCTGCCCATCTGCAGCAGAATCTCTCCGGCCTCCGGATTGCGATGCATGCGCACGCACTCGGCGACCCACGCCTCGGCATCGCCATTGAATTGCGCCGGTATCACTTCGCCATTGAGGATCGAGAGCCGGGCCAGGTCTTCAAAACTCGTGCCGGCGAGATTCTCGGGATCGGCTCCGCCGGCAAACACGTCCACATACTTGCGGTTGCACAACACCAGACGGTCATCAGCGTCGAACAGCGCAAAGGCGTCCGGAATCCTTTCGATCGCATCCCGGAGCCGCTCCTGTGCCACGTTGACCTCGGCGCGAGTTTGCGCGAGCGCCTCCTCGCGCTCACGCTGTTCGGTGACGTCGGTGATCGAACCGGCAAAACGCGCCGGCATTCCATTGCTGTTGTATTGCGCCTGCCCGCGGCCCTCGAACCAGCGGTAAGCGCCATCCTTGCAGCGCAACCGGAACACCTGACGGTAGGCCGAGCGCGCGTCGAAGGCGCGTTTGCGCGCCTCCCACACCCGCTCCCGATCCTCGGGGTGGAGCGCTTCGTGGAACTTGAACGCGGCGCAGAAGCGTTCATTGGACAGATTCCTGTACCCAAGCAGCTCTCGATAACGAGGCGAATAAAACTTGTTGTCGGTCTCGATATCCCAGTCCCAGATGCCTGAATCGGCTGCCCGCAGCGCGAGCGCAAGCCGCTCCTCGCTGCGCCGCAGTTCGCTTTCGGCGCGCCTGCGCTCGCTGAGATCCTCAGCGATCCAGATGATCTCGCCGTTCGATTTCTCCCCCGCGAAGAGCTGACCGGCGAGCGAACACCATAATTCGCTGCCGTCCTTGCGCAAAAAAGCCCTTTCTTCGCGATAGGAGCCGAGCGTTTCCAGGGCGCGATAGGCGCGCACGCAGGTGGCGGCGAAATCCTCGGCCGAGGGGAAAAGGACCTTCATCGACTTCCCGGCCAGCTCTTCGGGCGCATAGCCGAACATTTGCGCGAAACGCCGATTGCAGCGCAAGATCTCCCGATCGCGCATGAACGCCACGCCCACCAGCGCGATCGCGAGCAGCGCCTCACCCTCGGCGATCGTCGCGTCCGTGGCGGTCTCGGTGCGATCGGGCGCCCTGGCAGACGCCATCTTGTCGGGACCCACCCTGGCTGCCGAACTGCTCATCGACCGATCACGCAGGCGTGCTGCCCTGCTCGGCGGTTTCGCGACGGACCTCGGTCAGATCGAATTCCTTGGCTTTGGTGAGAAGTTCCTCCAGCGCAGCCGGCGGCAATGCGCCCGCTTCGGCAAAGAGAATCTCTTTTCCACGGAATACCATCAGCGTTGGAATCGACCGGATGTTGAATATCGCCGCAAGTTCCTGTTCCTCCTCGGTATTCACCTTGGCAAAGACCACGTCCGCATGCCGCTCGGAGGCTTCCTCGAAGATCGGGGCGAATACATTGCAGGGGGCGCACCAGGAAGCCCAGAAATCGATGATGACCATGCGGTCTCCGGTCACCACCTGCTCGAAGTTGTCATGGGTCAGGGCGACGCTTGCCATGCGATGCTCCGGGTGAACGGCGGCAGATTATAGCAGAGCGGATTACTCAACTTGTCCGGCGAATCGGCATCCGGCGCATATACACGACGCCCATTAGCCGGCGACCCGATCCTCACCCGGGCCGGAACGACCTGATTGCAGGCCGGTCAGAAATTCGGCAATCGCGCGCCAGTATTCGGGTTCGCTTGAAATGCCGTCGTGATCGCTCCGCAGGACGCGCCAGACTTTGTTCGTCCCGGCCCACACGTCGAAAAGACGCCGCGAATGCGTCGGCGGGACCACGCGATCGTTATCGGCGGCAAGGCACAGGAGCGGCGCGCCGATGGCTCCAGCGCGCGACATCGAATCGAAGGGGTGCTTGAGCAAGAGTCCGACCGGGAGAAATGGATAGATCGACTTGGCCAGGCTGCGCACGCTGTCGTAGGGGCTGACAAGGATCACGCCCGCGACCTCCCGGCTGGCCGCAAGATGGACCGCCACGCCGCTGCCGAGGCTGCGTCCCATCGCCACGATCGATCGAGCATCGATGTCTGGCCGCCCGGCTGCGAGGTCATACCATGCCAGCGCATCGGCAAACAACGCCGATTCACCCGGGCTTCCCTCGCTTGGTCCGTAGCCGCGGTAATTTACGAGCAATACCGAATAACCGGCAAAATGCCGGTCCATGCCGATCAGCCAGGACACATCCTCCGCGTTGCCTCCAAAATAGATGACCAGAGGCGCACGCGCTCGGCCTCGCACCAGCCAGGAGACGACGCGCGTGCCTTCCGCGGTGACCAGGCTCAGTTCCTCGACCGCGCCGCGCGCGGGCCGCGGCAAATTCGCGGGTGCGCCGGGGGGATAGAACAGCATGCGGTCCTGATAGAAATACAGAAACAGCGATAATCCGATCGCCCCGACCGCTGCGATTTTCAATATCTCAAGGAGCATGCTTGCGATCCGCATGACGGTGACGCCTACTGTTCAAGCAGCGCATGGACCCGCATTATATGGCGACCAATAGCCCCGAAGATTCACCGATGACGCCCTACCGCGGCCGTTTCGCCCCCTCGCCCACGGGGCCGCTTCACTTTGGGTCTCTGATCGCGGCCCTTGGCAGCTTTTGCGAGGCGCGCGCCCGGCGAGGCGAATGGCTGGTGCGCCTGGAGGATCTGGACCGGCCGCGCGAGGCGCCCGGGGCGGCCGATGCGATTTTGCGCACGCTCGAACAATTCGGATTCGAGTGGCAGGGTACCGTAATGCGCCAGAGCGATCGCGATCCGGCCTACCGGCTTGCGATCGAAACCTTGCTCTCGCGCGGCGCGCTGTATTACTGCGCCTGCACGCGCAAGGAGATTGCGGATTCGGCGGCCACGTTTGCGTCCGATCGCGCTGCGGGCGGCCCGCAGGAATCTGCACTTTCCGGGAACGGCGAACGGCCCGGGGGAGAGGGGCAGCCCGTCGAACGGGTCTACCCCGGCACTTGCAGAGGCGGGCTGCCCCCCGGGCGCGCGGCGCGGGTCACGCGCGTGCGGGTCGCCGACGAAACCATTTCCTTCTGCGATCGGGTGCAGGGGAACATCACCCAAAATCTCGAGCGAGATGTCGGTGACTTCGTGGTGCGGCGCGCCGACGGACTGTTCGCCTATCAGCTCGCGGTGGTCGTAGACGACGCCGCGCAACGCATCACTGAAGTGGTTCGGGGCGCGGATCTGCTCGGTTCAACCGCGCGCCAGATCTACCTTCAGCGGCTTTTGGGCTATGCCACGCCGAGCTACGCGCATCTGCCGGCCGCAGTCAATGCGCGCGGTGAAAAGCTCTCCAAGCAGACGCGCGCTCCGGCGCTCGACGCCGCGCACGCCGTCGAGACTCTGATTGCGGCGCTCGCATTTCTCGGCCAGTCGCCGCCGCAAGCACTCTTGCGCGCGAGCTTGCGCGAGTTGTGGCAATGGATCGACGAAAACTGGGATCTCGCAAAAGCGCCGCGGCTGCGCGCTCGCCAAGCACCGCAAAACTAGGATTTAGTCACTTGCAAGTTTACTGTTGACAAATTTGGCGAAGATTTGGTTTCTAAATCCGTCTCCCCCTTTTCGTGCAGTTGCTCGCAACTGCGCGAAAAGGGGGAGATTGATAAACGGCAAAAACCAGCTTCCTTGGTTCCGGCTCGTCCGCCGTAGGATCTACGATTCAAGATTGAGGGGCCGCGCTGCGCGCGGCTAATTCCTGGATCCTGCTTCCTTACGAACCTATGCTGACCTTGGCCGCAACCTGCCGTGGGGGCAGCAGCACCACCGCCACTGCCGCGATCACCAGGACCAGCGCGGCAAAATCGCTCCACCGAGGCTCTTCGCCAAGGACCACAACGCCGCTGAACACGCCGACCACGGGGTTCATGAGCATTCCGATCGTTGAGACGGACACCGGCGCGACGGTAGCGATCTTCATCCACGCCCAGTAGCAGAAAATAGAGGCCACGAACATGCAGTAGACCAGCGCCAACAGCGGCCATATCGTGAGCGCGAGCGGCGAGATTGGACCATCCTCGAACAATAGCGCCAGGATCAAGATCGGCCCGAACGAGATAGCCATCTGCCAGGCCGTAAAGGACGTGGTCGGCAAATCGACCGGCCAGCGCTTCATGATGACGAGCCCCAGCGCCCAGCTCACCGCCGAGGCGATGAGGAGCAGCGCACCGAGCGGCGAGCGCCCAACCGCGGCGAATTCGTCGCCCAGCAGCAGCGCCATCCCCGCCATACCGAGGACCAGACCAGTCAATCGCCGCCGCGTGAGCGGGTCCTTCAGCAGCCACATGGAGAGCAGGACACCCCAGATCGGAAAAGTGTAGGCGAGTATGACGGCACGCCCGGAAGCGAGCATTTTGAGGCCGTAAGTCGCGGTGACGTTCCACAGAAGAACATTGAATGCGCCAATGACGATCAGGCGGCCCCAATCCCCGGCGGGTACCCGGATCCGGTGGCCGCCGATGCGCGCGATGGCAAACAGGCCGATCGAGCCGACCGACAGGCACCAGGCTCGGAAATAGAACGGCTGCATCTCGCTCAGCACCGTCTTCGACACCGTCCAATTGAATCCCCAAGCAAGTGCCAACACCGCCAGCAACACGAGGATCGAGCGCGGTACGCGGTCGTGCGCGGCGTTCATCGGGCAGCGAGCGCCGTTCGCAGCAGCGCGGCGGTCTCCTCGGGTTTGACCATTGCGAAGCGCTCCTCGAGCAGCAGTTGCAGGTAGGAAACATCGGTGACGTGCAGCCCCGCATTCAGGTACAAGCGCGGCAGCACTCGCGCCGTCAGCCAGTGCGCGCCGCCATCCGAGCCGAAACGCGCGGGAAAGAACGTGAGGTTGAAACTCCACAGGCCGCGTTCGGCAAACCCGCGCAGCACGAGCGTCAGTCCGCGCGCGAAATCGGCGATATCCGCGTCGGATAATTCCGAAATGGTCGCGCGCTCACGAAAAACCGCAGCGCAGTCGCCGAACAGTCCGTAGGGCACGAACGGCACCAGCCAAGACACGCAGCCGGTCGCACCGACATAACGCTCCCGGGCCTCGATCTCCGCCGACAGCAGCGCCTCCGCGTAGCACCGGCCATGGCGTTGAAGGTACCCCGATTCGGCCGCCAGCTCGCGTGTCAGCGCATTGCCCGGATGGGCGGTCAGGACGATCTGCAGGTGCGGGTGCACCTGCGAGGCTCCTGCCGGCGGCATGTAGTTCCAAGTGACCAAACCGAACGCCCGGCCATCCTCGACCCTGTGCGCGGTCAGCCCGAAGAAGTCGCGCGCAAGCTTTAGCCCGTCGCCGATCGGCCGTTCCGGCATCGCCGCCATCGGATGAAAATGCTCCGGGCACAAAGCGGCCACGGCCGAGATGTCGTCGTAAGGAAACAGGTTGGGAAAAAGGATCGCCTGGCCGTTGTGCAGCCGCCCCCCCGGCACCAGGTCTTGCGGAAAGCGCGGCGTAATCGATTCCACCTTGCCCGGGCAAAATGGGCACTGCGCGCGGCTCTCGGCGATGATCCCGGACAAATCGGGAACCGCGAGGCGGCTGAGCGCGAAGTGGCAGATGCGCCCGGTAGTTTCGGTGAGCGGATCGTACCTGAGCTCGCTTTCGACTTCGACGAGCTCGAAATTCTTGCGCGGATCATGTATGCGAGCGCGCTTTTGCTCACGACGGAATTGGAGGGACATTGACTTCAGGATCTAGGATTCAGGATTTGGTCTCTTACATGTCGACAAATTTGGCCAAGATTTGGTTTCTGAATTCGTCTCCCCTTTTCATGCAGTTGCAAGCAACTGCATGAAAAGGGGAGATTGATAAACGGCAAAACCAGCTTCCTTCGTTCCGGCTCGCCGGCTCAGGATTGAGGAAAACGCGGGGCGCATGATCTCACGATTCAGGATCTAGGATCTAGTGGAAGTTGGCTGCGCGCAGCGCGCGCCCTAAATCCCAGATCCCTATTTCTTAGTCTCCCCTATGACTAACGCCGCGGCTCTTAGCCACGCCTCTTGCGATTCGATTTCGCCGCGTCCGAATGCATCGCATAGCTGATCGAGTTCGGGCAGCGACTCGATACGTGCGCGAAGCCAGTCGGCCGCACCGGCCGCAAGAAGCCTGCGTATTCGTTCGCGCCGACCGGCACGCGCGCTGCCCGAGGCCTCACGCTCCGCAATGGCTTCTGCAAGCGCCGCCACGCCCTCCCCCGAGGTCGCCACGGTGCGCACGACGCGCGGCTTCCAGCCCGAATAGGCTCGCAGACCTATCACCGCCAGCAATTCGCGCTCGACCGCATCGGCCGCGGGCAGGTCGGACTTGTTGACCACATATATATCGGCGATTTCGAACAAGCCGGCCTTGATCGCCTGCACCTCATCGCCCAGGCCCGGCGGGCAAAGGACCAGGCGCGTATCGGCAAGCAGCCCGATCTCCACCTCCGCCTGTCCCGCGCCAACGGTTTCCACGATCACCACGCCAAAACCGGCAGCATCGAGGACGTCGATCACGCGCGCGGCCGTGCGCGACAGACCGCCCAGATGGCCGCGCGAGGCGACCGAGCGGATAAATACGCGCTCATCTGACTGGTGCGCACCCATGCGAATTCGGTCGCCGAGTATCGCCCCGCCCGAGAGCGGGCTCGAAGGATCGACCGCGACCACGGCGACCCGCTCGCCACGGCGCAAATATTCGCCGATCAGCGCGCTGGTGAGGGTCGACTTGCCGGCGCCGGGTGGCCCGGTGATGCCGAGCACGCGCGCTCGGCCCACATGAGCATTGATCCGCTGGAGTATGGGTGCGGCCTCGGCGGTCTCGTTTTCCACCGCCGAGATCGCGCGTGCAACGGCGCGGCGCTCCCCGGCAAGCACCCGCTGGGTGAGTTCCGCGCTCATGGCGGGACCACAAGGAGCGGCTCGAGGGCAGCGCGCAGATTCGCCGGCAGGGCAGTCGGCCGACCGACCGCGCGGTCGACGTAGACGTGAACAAAGTATCCCTGCGCGGACGCCAGGCCATCGTCGTTGCGAAAAATTCCGATTTCGTAGCGCACGCTGCTGGTCCCGAGCTTGGCCACGCGCAGCCCGGCCTGCACCAGGTCCGGAAACGCGATCGGACTGAAATAGCGGCACTGGGCTTCGACCACCAGTCCGATGACCGGACTCTTCTCGATGTCGAGCACACCCCGGCTGAGCAGGTACCCGTTCACCACGGTATCGAAATAGGAGTAATAGACGACGTTGTTTACGTGCCGGTAGACATCATTGTCCATCCAGCGCGTCTGTATAGCGGCGAAATACCGGTAGCGATCGCGGGAATCAGCGCCTTGGCGGCTCATCGTCGCCGCCCTTGGCCAAGTGCACCGGCCGGGCGCGAGCGCCTAGCCGATTGCTGCGAGAGGTCGTGGAGCTCGTTCATGCCGTTGATGACGATCGCGATCCGTGACTATAGCAAAGCGCCGTCGCAAACTATCGTTCCGCGGCAGCCTGCGCGAGCAACCACTGCCGGAACGAAACCACCGCCGGCCGTTCGGCGAGGGACTCCGGGCATGCGAGGTAGTAGGCGACATCGGGCTTCACCTCGGCCGCAAACGGAGCAACCAATTTGCCCGAAGCAAGGTCCGCGTTGACCAGGGGCTTCAACGCGAGCGCGATGCCCAGCTTCTGGGCCGCCGCCTCGAGCGACAAAATGTTGGAGGAAAAGCGCGGACCCCGGCTCGCATCGACCTGCTCTGCTACGCCCGCAGCGTCCAGCCACATCGCCCAAGCATCTCCGCCGACGGCCCGGTCCATCGCATCGTCGTGCAGCAGCACATGGCGCGCGAGATCCCGGGGCTGGGCAAGCGGCGGATCGCCGGCGAGCAGCGCCGGGCTCGCGACCAGCGCGCAGGCGACGCCGAACAAGCGGTCGACGCGACGGCCCGCGTACGTTCCCGCCCCAAGGTGAATCTCGACCCCGGATGATTCTCGCTGCAAATCGAGATCGAGATCGCCAACCGATGCCGCCGACTCGAGCGTTCCCGGGTCCACCATCTTCCCGCTGACGAACACGTGCAGCGCTATCTTCGGTTGGTGCTTCGCGAAATCCGGAAGCCGCGGCAACAGCCAGCGCGCTGCGAACACCGGCGGTGAGGTAATGACGAGATCGATGTGATCTTTCTTTTGCCGAATGGTCTCCAGTGCCGCGGCCAACTGCTCGAAGCCCTCGCGCAGTTTCGGCAAGCAGGCGCGTCCGGCTTCGGTAAGCCGCACACCGCGCCCAGCACGCTCAAACAGCGCCACACCGAGATATTCCTCGAGGCTGCGGATGCGATGGCTCACAGCCGCCTGCGTGACGTGCAGCTCCACCGCCGCCGCCTTGAACGAGAGATGACGCGCGGCGGATTCGAACATGCGCAATGCGTTGAGCGGCGGAAGGCGGTGCATCACGCAGCGATTACGTGTGAATTTATCTCATGCGTGGCGTGAGTATTCATCGCGTCTGGGGCGGAACCGGTTAGCCATATCTTATATCGAACCGGCTGGAGTAAAACCAAGAGGTAACCATGATGGAGTATCTGAATTTCCCGACACCTGAGCAGATTCATGCCATCGAGATGGCGGCAAGGCGCGAGCGGGCAAGAGTCATTGCCCAGATGTTCCGCACAGCCGCACGAAAATTGAAGGCGCTGATCGCGCGCGGGGCCGCGATGCTCTCAGGCAAGCCGCGCTCGGCGCACCACGGCGTCTGATGACGCGTAGCAGATGGCCGACAGGCTGCGCCTAATCCTCTGCTTCCTTCTCCCGGGGGAGAAGGAAGCTTCGCGTCACCCATTTACGCAATATTCAGCAATGCAATCTCAAGCTGGAGGCAAACCGTGACAACATCGTTCTGGGAAAAGGCGGCGCTTTCCTTGCCGCCACAGGTGCGGGATCGCTACGCGGCGCAACTCGAGGCGGCCGAGCGCGTCGAACGCCTGCTCGACAGCGTCATCGAAGTCTGGGATTCCACCACGCGCACGCTCGCGAAGGGCTATCGCAAGACGTCGCATTCGGTGCATTGGGCAGGACGGCACTTTCAGGCGCCGGCGAGGCGCGTTTGGCTCATGCGTTCGTTGATGGGCACCAGCACCGGCAGCAATTGGTCGCCGCTCCGGTATCGGCCCAGCCGCAGGCGAGACCCGCATGCGCGATTGCCGCGCGAGAGCGAACACCGGCGGCGAGGCAAACACACGTTTTGCCGATCAGCCGTATAGGTACGAATCCGCGCGCACGTGAGGCACGAAAAAGCAAGAGAAACACTAATCAAGTCATCCCCGCGGAGCTTGCCCTCGAATGATTCTATCGGGGGGCGGGGATCCAGCAACTGGTTGAACTTCCTAGATTCCCGCTTTCGCGGGAATGACAAGATCTCACTTAATCAGCGCTTCCCTATGCCTTGCACTCCTGGCAGTATTCCAGGCCGCCGTCCTCGCGGATTCCTTCCAGGCGGACGGTGAAGCCCCACAGCCGTGCCAGATGTTTGAGCGCTTCCCGCGCCTCGCCGTCGACCAAGGGCCGGCCGCGGAATACCCGGTGCTGCAGACTGAGCGAGCGATCGCTGTCGCACGCGTAGCGGGCGACTTGGATGTCGGGCACTATGGTTTCGCGCTTGTGCTGTTCGGCAAGCACGCGGCGCACGCGCCGGTAACCCTCGTCATCGTGGATGCTGTCGATTTCCAGTTCCTCTTCGCGCCAATGGTCGGCCACTGCGAAAAGGCGGAATTCGCGGATCAGGCGCGGACTGAGATATTGCGCGATGAACGATTCATCCTTGAAATTGCGCATGGCGAAGTCGAGCTGCTTTACCCAGTCCGTGCCGGCGAGTTCGGGGAACCACAAGCGGTCCTCATCGGTCGGCTGTTCGCAGATGCGCCTGATGTCGCGCATCATGGCGAAGCCTAACGCGTAGGGATTGATGCCCTGGTAGCCGCGCTCGTCGAAACCTCTCTGGGCGACGACATTGGTGTGGCTTTGCAGGAATTCCACCATGAATCCGTCATCGACGAGACCCTTGTCGTAGAGGCGGTTGATCAGCGTGTAGTGCCAAAAGGTCGCCCAACCTTCGTTCATCACCTTGGTTTGCCCCTGCGGATAGAAGTACTGCGCCAGCTTTCTGACGATGCGCACCAGCTCGCGCTGCCAGGGGCTGAGCTTGGGCGAATGCTTTTCGACGAAATAAAGAACGTTTTCTTCAGGTTCCGCGGGAAACTTGGGCGCCTCCGTTGCCTTCGCCGACCCTCCGGCCGCGGGAACCGTGCGCCACAGATCGTTGAATTGCCTGCGCGCATGTTCCTCACGCTGCGCCGCGCGAGCCTCTTCCCCGCGCAATGACAAGCGCGCCGGGCGTTTGTAGCGATCGACGCCGTGATGCATCAGGGCATGGCATGAATCGAGCACCTCTTCCACCGCCGCCGCGCCGTAGCGTTCTTCGCATTCCATCACGTAGCGGCGCGCGAACACCAGATAATCGAGGATGCTGTCGGCGCAGGTCCACTGGCGGAACAGGTAATTGCCTTTGAAAAACGAATTGTGGCCGTAGGATGCGTGCGCCACCACCAGAGCCTGCATCATGATGGAATTCTCCTCCATCAAATAAGCGATGCACGGACTGGAGTTGATCACGATCTCGTAGGCAAGGCCCTGCATGCCGGCGCGGTAGGAGCGCTCGTTGCGGATGAACTCCTTGCCGTATGACCAGTGCGGATAGCCGATCGGCAGTCCGCTCGACGCATACGCATCGAGCATCTGTTCGGAGGTGATGATCTCGACCTGGTTCGGATAGGTATCGAGTCCATACTCGGCCGCGGCCGCGGCGATCGCCGCATCGTAGCGCTCGATCAGATCGAAATCCCAGTCGTAGCCGGTCGAAATGGGGTTCATGCAGTTGTCTCTTTCCGGAACAATTCGCGGAAGACCGGATAAATTTCGTCGCGCGCGCTGACGCGGCGCATGGCGAAATTGCGGTGTCGCTGCGCTACCTGCTCGTATTCGGCCCACAGGCTGCTGTTGCGCCCATCGCCGACGTCCGGAATCTCTATATAAGCGAAGTAGCGCGTCAAGCGCAGCAGGGACTCGCCCAGGAAGCGGCCGCTCTTGCCGACGTCGGCGCCGAACGCGTCGCCGTCCGAGGCCTGGGCGGCGTAAATGTTCCAAGTCGAGGCGGGATAGCGCGCGGTGCAAATCTCGTGCATCAATTCGAGCGCAGAACACACGACGGTGCCGCCGCTCTTGGTATCGTGAAAGAAGGTCTGCTCGTCGACTTCCTCGGCGTCGTCCGTATGGCGGATGAACACCAGCTCGACCCGCTCGTACTTGCGCGTCAGGAACAGGTAGAGCAGCGTGAAAAAGCGCTTGGCCAGGTCCTTCTTGTCCTCGTTCATCGACCCCGAGACGTCCATCACGCAGAACATCACCGCGCGAGCGACCGGCTGCGGGACGCTGATCCGGTTGCGGTAGCGCAGATCGATGTCGTCGAGAAACGGCAGGCGCTTGATCCGCTCCTCCATTTCACGTATCTCGTGCTCCAGGTGCTCGATCCTGTCCGGGTGGGCGCCCTCGAGCAGCGCCCGATCGAGATTTTCGCGCGCCAGTTCCAGACATTCGCGTGCCGGAGCCCCGAGGGCGATGCGCCTTCCCAGTGCCGTCTTGAGCGTGCGCACCACGCACAAATTGCAGGGGGCGCCCTCTTTCACATAACCGGCGCATTTCGGTTTGCTCTGCTCGACCGCTCCCATATGATTGCGCAGCAGGCTCGGCAGTTCGAGGTCGTCGAAAAAGATGCCCAAAAACTCCTCGCGCGAAAGCGTGAAGGTGAAGTCGTCGGTGCTGCTGCCCGTTCCCGGCTCGCCGCCGGAGCCGCCGCCGCCCCCGCCGCCGTTGGGACGCTCGATCTTGTCTCCTTTGACGAATTCGCGATTGCCCGGATGCACCGTTTCCCAGTCGCCCCCCTTGTCGTGGCGGAAATTCGGCTCCGACATGTCCCTGGCCGGCACATTCACATCGCCGCCCTTTTCCATGTCGGCGATCGAGCGCTCGGCGATCATGTCCTTGACCGCGCGGCGAATGTGCTCCTTGTAGCGGCGAAGGAAGCGCTCGCGGTTGACCGCACTCTTGTTGCCTCCGTTCAACCGGCGATCGATCAGGTTCAGCATGGCTGGCCTCGCTGATAATTCGAAATGATTCAGATCATGACGATTTGCGCACGCGCAGATACCACTCCGAAAGCAGGCGCACCTGCTTCTCCGTGTAGCCCTTTCCGACCATGCGGTCGACGAAATTCTGGTGCTTCTGCTTGTCGTCGGCCGAGGCCTTGGCGTTGAACGAGATCACCGGCAGCAGGTCCTCGGTATTCGAGAACATCTTCTTCTCGATCACTTCACGCAGCTTCTCGTAGCTGTTCCATGCCGGGTTCTTGCCGCCGTGATTGGCGCGCGCGCGCAGCACGAAATTGACGATTTCGTTGCGGAAGTCCTTGGGATTGGCGATCCCCGCCGGTTTCTCGATCTTCTCCAGCTCCTCGTTGAGGGCGGAGCGGCTGAAAATCTCGCCCGTGTCGGGATCGCGGAATTCCTCGTCCTGGATCCAGCAATCGGCGTAGGTGACGTAGCGGTCGAAGATATTCTGGCCATACTCGGAATACGATTCGAGGTAGGCGGTCTGGATTTCCTTGCCGATGAACTCGGCGTAGCGCGGCGCCAGGTATCCCTTGATGAACTCGAGATAACGGCGGTTGAGTTCTTCCGGCAGGTCCTCGCGCGCGAGGCGTTGTTCCATCACGTACATCA
>JACQTO010000163.1 GCA_016210745.1 Betaproteobacteria bacterium | reverse complement strand
GGCGAAGATTTGGTTTCCAAATTCGTCTCCCCTTTTCATGCAGTTGCACGCAACTGCATGAAAAGGGGAGATTGATAAACGGCAAAACCAGCTTCACTGGTTCCGGCTCGTCCGGCTTAGGATTTAGTGCAGTTAGCCGCGCGAAGCACGGCCCCCAATCCTAAATCCTAGAATGCTGTGACCGGCAGCTCGATTCACGCCTAATTACGCGGTAAGATTAAAACACGCGGCCACGGGGACTGGCAAAATCCAGCCCGGCCTCAAGCTGCGATTCCGATCGAAAACAGTACCGGGCTGCGCCATCCAGGCTCGGGACACCGCGGAGACAAGAATGAAGCTCGACATCTTCAACCACATTTTCCCCAAGCAATACTACGAGCGCATGCTCAAGGCGATACCCAACGCCACCGGCATGAACAAGCGCGTGCGCGATATTCCGGCCATTGTCGACCTGGACGCGCGCTTTCGCACGATGGACATGTTCGACGACTATGCACAGATTATCTGCATGCCCAGCCCGCCGATCGAGACCATGGGTCCTCCGGGGGTCTGCGTCGAATTGACCAAGATCGCCAACGACGGCATGGCCGAGCTGGTGCAGAAGTACCCGGAGCGCTTCCCCGCATTCGTCGCTTCGGTGCCCATGAGCGATCCGAAGGCCATGCTCACGGAAGCCACGCGCGCGATCAAGGAGCTGGGCGCAGTCGGTGTGCAGGTCTTTAGCAATGTGCTCGGCAAGCCGCTCACGGCGCCCGAGACCATGCCGCTGTTCGACCTGATGGCAAAGTACGATCTGCCGATTTGGCTGCACCCGGCGCGCGGCGCGGGCTTTCCCGATTACCAGACCGAAGAGAAGAGTCATTACGAGATCTGGTGGACATTCGGCTGGCCCTACGAAACCAGTGTCGCCATGGCCCACATCGTCTTCAGCGGGCTGTTCGACAAGTATCCGGATCTGAAAATCATCACTCACCACATGGGCGCCATGATCCCCTACTTCGAGGGTCGCGTCGGACCGGGCTGGGACCAGATCGGCACGCGCTCGGACGAAGGCTACGACCGTATACTCAAGAAGCGCCCGCTCGACTATTTCCGCCTGTTCTATGCGGACACGGCGTTGTTCGGCGCGTGGGAGGCGACCAAATGCGGGCTGAAGTTCTTCGGCGCCGATCGGGTGCTGTTTGCCTCGGATGCGCCCTTCGATCCGGAAAAGGGAACCATGTTCACCCGTACCACCATTGAGATCATCGACCGACTCGACATCTCGCCCGAAGAGCGCGTCAAGATCTACGAGGGCAACGCGCGCCGTCTCATGAAACTGAAGTCATGAGCGTTCCCTAAGCCGCCGAGACCAGCTGGATTTGCCGTTTATCAATCGCCCTGTTTCGCGCAGTTGCCTGCAACTGCGCGAAACAGGGCGACGAATTTGGAAGCCCAATCTTCGCCAAGCCCGGGGCGCTGCTGCTACGGTGCAGCCTGGAGCGCGCGGTCGCCCACGAACGGGTTGGAGGCGCGCTCCTCGCCAAAGGTGGACAGGGGTCCGTGCCCCGGGACGAAGGTGACTTCCTCGCCAAGCGGCCAGAGCTTTTCGGTGATCGAATGAATCAACGTGGCGTGGTCGCCGCGCGGAAAATCGGTGCGCCCGATCGAGCCGGCGAAGAGCACGTCGCCAACGATGGCGAGCCGGTCTGCGGCGCTGAAGAACACCACGTGTCCCGGCGTGTGGCCGGGGCAATGAATCACGGCCAGCTCGACGTTTCCAAAGCGCACCCGGTCGCCATCCTCGAGCCAGCGCTCGGGCACGAACGCCTCCAGGGGCCCAAAACCGTAATTTCGGCCCTGATTCGGCAACTGGTCGAGCAAGAATCGATCCTCCCGCTGCGGTCCTTCCACCGGGACCTGCAGGCGGCGCGCTAGCTCGGCGGTGCCGCCGGCATGATCGATATGGCCGTGGGTGAGGAAAATGCGCTCTGCCCGCGCGCCGACCTTGTCGATTGCGGCGAGGATCCGATCGATGTCGCCTCCGGGATCGACAACGGCCGCAGCACCCGTCTGCTCGCATACGAGCAGCGAGCAATTCTGCTGAAAAGGCGTAACGGGGATAATGCCGAATTTCATGGCGCGCCATTGTACGGGAAAGAACGGCGAGCCTGCATAGGAAACTGTTTCGTGATGAGCACGCGGATAGTTATGAAATAGGTACTAAGTTCACGATGCAAGCGCAAGCCGATGTTGTAGAATCGGCGCATTCCGCGCGAGGCCGCATGAGGCGATCAGCTTATCGATTTGGTGTATTTCTCGCTGCCGCAGCGGCGTTTTGCGCGCTGCCCGCATCCGGTCAGGAGCGCAGCCTCAAAGTAATAACCACCAGCGTGCCGAGCAGCGGCGCGCACAAGGAATGCCTCTCGATCTCCCGGACCCAGAGCCTGCGTTATTGGTTCCGTGCCGATGGACCGCTCGACTTCAACATTCAGGTTAAGTTGGGAGACAAGATCAGCTATCCGGTCCGCCGCGACAAGGTTACGATGGACTCCGGCCACTTCGCTCCCAACGAGGCGGATGTGTACTGCATGGTGCTTACCAATCCGGCCGCCCGGCCTGTCACCGTCAGGCTCGAGTTCGCAAGGCTCAATAATCGTTAACCGGGCGAGCCATCTGTGGGGCAACGCATGAGGCGATGGATAGCGCTGGTCCTGGCATTGTCGATCGCGCTTGCGGCTTCCCAGGCCTGGGCGCAGGCGCCGGAACGCGATTCCGTCGAACTGCAGGCCGAGGCGCATCGCGAACTCGGCAACGACACCCTGAATGCCGTGCTCTTCGCCGAGCTGAACGAAGCCGACGCGACGAAGCTGGCCTCGGGGCTCAACCGGACGGTCAACGAAGCGCTCGCCGCGGCGAAGGAATTCAAGGCGGTGCGGGTGCGCTCGGGCAATAACCAGACTTATCCAGTCTACGATAGGCAGCAGCGGCTTACCGGTTGGCGCGGCCGTGCCGAATTGCGCCTGGAAAGCAGGGATTTTCCGGCGGCCGCGGCATTGATCGGCAAGCTCCAAGCGGGAATGCGGCTTGGGCAGATTTCATTTTCCGCTTCCTCGGAATTGCGCAAGGCCGCCGAGGACGAACTGATAGCCGAAGCAATCAAGGCCTTCCGTTCCCGGGCCGACATCGCCAGATCGGCTCTCGGCGCTCGCCAGTACAGGATTCGGCGCATCAGCATCAATACGGGCGGGGCATTCCCCCCGCCGCGGCCGTTTCTCGCCCGCGCTGCCGCGACAGCAGAGGCCATCCCACCGCCTCAATTCGAGGGCGGGACAAGCCAGATCACGGTAAGCGTGAACGGGACGATCGAGGTCGAGTGAGCACTACAGCTTGCTGTCGATCGGCTCGGCCACGACTTGCCTGACGGTCCTCAGCACTTCTCGGCCGGCGCGGCTCAAGGGGCGGTGCGTGTTTGTGGTCACGACAACGACGCGCGTGAGCTCGGGCTTGACGATGCGGCTGGCCGATAGCGTTTCTGCCGAGCGCTCCTCGAAAATCGCCTGCGAACTCAGCAAGGCGTAGCAGGCGCAACGCCGGACCACGGCTTTCTGCGCGTCCAGCGAGTCGGCTTCCAGAACGACATTGAGCTTGAAGCCGTGTTTGCGCGCGGTGTCATCCAGCAGCACCCGCAGACCATTGGGGCTTGCGGGCAGCACCAGGGGCAATTTGGCGAGTCGGCTGAACTCGGTCGTTGCCGGCAAGGCGTTTGGTTTGGCGGGACCGACCAGCAGCAATCGCGAGGTAAGCAGTACGTCGTCCTTATGGGAGCGAATAGCCCTGTAGCGGCTCAGCAAACCGATATCGACCTTTCCCTCTGCTACCCACTGTTCGATCTGTTCACTGAAGCCTTCGAATATCCGAAGCCGGATTCCCGGCAGGCGGTTGCGTAGGTCGTCGAATAGCCTGGCAGCCAGAGGCAACATCATCGAGGGCAGAATGCCCAAAGTGACCCCTCCCGAGGGCGCCCGACCGAGGTCGCGCATGTCGGTCGACAGTTGTTCGGCTTCGACCAGCAGGGCCCGTGCGCGCGGCAGAGCAACTTCACCGAGTTCTGTGAGGCTCACGCCGCGTCCGGTGCGATGGAACAATATTCCTCCGATCTCCCGTTCCAATCGTCCAATGACGCGGCTGAGCGATGGCTGCGTCACGCCAAGCACCGCGGCGGCTTTGGTGAGACTGCCTAATTCACTGATGCGAACAAAAGTCTCAAGCGATCTCAGATCCATCTACTTGTCATAACGAGAACACATACCTGATATGTTACCCATACAATGGGCAAATGCCTAGCCGGCCCTTAGAATGAAACAGAATTGCTGGTTAGACAAACTGCTAGAGAAAAATCATGCCAAGGACAATCGATACGGATGTCGTTGTGATCGGCGGCGGAGCTGCGGGCGCCCATGCTGCCCTCAAAGCGCATGCCGAGGGACTCAAGGTTCTATTGATCGTGAAGGGTTTTCTGGGTCGCAGCGGCTGCTCGATTTTTGCCGGCAATCTGCAAATGGTAAACACCAAGGTGTCGCCGGATCAGGAGCTCAACTGGCTGGAGGTCAGGGCGAAGCACATGGGCCACTACCTCCTCGACCAGGACTATGTTAAGCGCGCCAATCGCTTCACGGAGTCGGAGTTCTACCCGGCGATGGAAAGCAAGGGTCTGTATATTCGGCGCGACGCCGAGGGCAACTTCATCGCCAGCCAGACCAAGACGCGCAATGTCTGGGCGCCGCACCAGGGGTTCTCCGGTACATTCATCATGGAGATTCTGCGCAAGGAGATACTGTCCAAGCGAATCCCGCTGCTTCAGGAAACGATGGTCACGTCGCTCCTGACGAACGACGGACAAGTGGTCGGCGTCACGGTCCTGGACATCCTGCGCGGCGAGTTCATCGTCGTTCGCGCCAAGGCGGTGATCGTGGCCACGGGGCCCTCCAATTACCTCGCCACCCGCTCAACGGGCACGCGGGAACAGTGCGCGAACGGGTTCGCGATGGCCTATCGGGCCGGTGCGCAGATGCAGGACCTGGAGATGCAATGGTGGCATTGCTCGGACATCGCGTGGCCCAAGGCGTGGACGAGGCTGCATATTTACCCGAATCCCATGCCCGCGACCAAGGAGACAGTGCGGCTGTACAACTCCGACGGCGAAATGTTTTTCGAGCAGGGTATGTATCCGCTGGCGATGCAGCCGTATTTTCTTCAGCTCAAGCACCTGTACCCGAATGTGAAGAAGGGCAAGGCGCGCTGGAACGGGGGATTCTTCGGCGGCTACACGCATATCGACCCGCGCATCATGGAGCAGTACAGCTATCAGACGCAGTTCCTCAAGCATATCGGGATCGATATCAGCAAGGACCTGATCGAATGCGGCATCAGCTGGCACATGACCCTCGGCGGCATCCGGACCAATGTCGAGACCATGCAGAGCACGCTGCCGGGCTTGTACGCGCCGGGCGGAGTCGGCAGCCACGGCGTGGGCACGATAACGCTGGTCAGTTACGACGGAACGCTTGCCGCTACCGGCGCCTGCGCCCGGGCAAGATCCATGCAACTGCCGCAGTTGCCCGACGAGCAGATTGCGAAGGAGGAGAAACGGGTGCAGTCCCGGCTGAAAGTCCGGCCAAGTTCCGGTCTGATTCCCGCGCAGGTCAAGAAGCGAATTCGGGAAATCATGTGGGAGAAGATGGGTTACGTGAAAAGCGAGGCCAAGATGCAGGAGGCCCTGGGCGAACTTGCCGAGGTCAGGGAGAACCTGGTGCCGCGCATGGGGCTCGAATCGGTCTCCAAGACCTGGAACTACGATTGGGTCGACGCCCTCGACGTGGAGGACATGCTCGACATCTGCGAAGTGATCATCCACTCGGCGAAGGAGCGCCAGGAAAGCCGGGGGCCGTTTTTCCGCGAGGATTTTCCCTTCATCGACAACAAGAATTGGCTCAAGCACACCGTGGTTACCCGTCTCGAAAACGGCCACCGCATGGAACATGTGCCCGTCGAGCTGAAGTACATACGCCCGAAGAACGAGAGAGAGGAGTTTCTCTCCGCGGATTACTAGGAGCTATAGAAAATGTCGTCAAGTCAGCACGTTTCGGCGAAGATTTTCCGCTACGACCCGGCCGTCGATAAGGCGCCGCGGTACGAAACGTTTGAGGTGCCCCTGGAAAGGGAGATGAGGGTTCTCGATGTGCTGGACTATGCCGTCGACAACTGCGGCGTGGCCGTCGGGTACCGCTGGTTCTGCGGGGTCAAGCGCTGCGGTCAGTGCGGCGTGTCGGTCAACGGCAAACCGGTTCTCGCCTGCTGGGAGAAGGCAACCCCGAACATGGTCATCGAGCCGCTTCCCAACATGCCGGTCATCCGCGACCTCGTCGTCGACCGGAGCGCTCTGGAACAGGCGACGCTCGAATTGGAGCCATGCCTGAAGCGCAAGGCGCCTTACGAGACGTTCCCGGAGCCGTTGACGCACACAGACTTCGAAGATGCCTTCAAGCTCATGAACTGCATCGAGTGCTATGTCTGCAGCGCCGCGTGCCCCGTATTTACCGATGCGAACCACCGCGAGTTCGCCGGCCCCGCGTCGCTGGTGCAACTGGCGAAAGTCGCGCTGCACCCCAAAGACGAGGGCGACCGGGTTGCTGCCGCGCTCAAGGGCGACATCTACGCGTGCGTGTCCTGTTACGAGTGCTCGAACGTGTGTCCGGTAGGAATCAACGTGCTCGAGGATGCCATCGAGAAACTGAAGCGCCGCTGCGCCGCCCAGCCCGAATCCAACCCGGGGGCCAAGCACGCGCAGCTATTTACCGATCTCATCAGGAAATTCGGCCGCATGCACCCGCCGACATTGATGAGACAGAGCAAAGGTCTGATGCAAAGCGTCAGCAAGATGTCGATGGCGCTCGCGATGTATCGCAAAGGCAAGGTTCAGATCCGGCCGCAAACCGTCAAGGGGATCGACGAGATCCGCAAGCTGTTCAAGGTCGTGGAGAAAGATAAATGAAATTCGCTTACTACCCCGGTTGCTCGGCCAAGACGACTTGTCCCGAGCTCGATCAATCCATGAAGGCCGTGGCGAAGAAACTCGATCTCGATCTGGCCGAACTCGAAGTCGCCACTTGTACGGGCAGCCGGCAAATACGCGATTCCAACGAGGAGCTTTTCCTCACGATCAATGCGCGAACCCTGGCGCTTGCCGAGCGGCTGGAGCGCGATGTAATGACCGTCTGCGCGACTTGCCTCCTGAATCTTACCGAGGTCAACAACACGCTTCGCGAAAACGCGGAGCTGCGCAAGAAGATCAATGCCAACCTGGCGACAATCGGTCTGGAGTACCGCGGGAGCGTCGAAGTCACGCATATCCTTTGGGTGCTGTTGCGCACCATCGGCGCGGAGCAGCTCGCCAAGAAGATCGTGCGGCCTCTGCGCGGCCTGCGCGTTGCGCCGTTTTACGGCTGCCACATTCTTCGCCCGAAGGACGTGCTGGGGTTCGACGATCCCGATTCACCGACGTCGCTCGATTCCCTCATTCGCCTTCTCGGCGCTGAGCCGGTCGACTATGACGGCAAGAAGCGCTGCTGCGGATTTCATGTCCTGATGACCAAGGAGGACCTGGCGCTGAAGATTTCCGGCCGGCGCCTGACGCAGGCGCGCGAGGGCCAGGCCGACTGCGTGGTGACCACCTGTCCCCTGTGCCACTCGTCGCTCGATCCGTACCAGGCAGCCGTGGAAAGCAAACTGGGCAAGAAGATCGCCCTGCCCATCGTTCATCTACCCCAGCTGCTCGGTCTGGGCCTCGGGATCAGCGCGAAAGAACTGAAACTCGAGGGCAACGCCGTGTCCACTGCACCGGTACTCGAGAAGATCGCGCTGGAGGCGTAATGCGGCTAATCTGAATCTCACGCGGGGATTCGACCGGGGAGTGTGCCGCGTCGGAGGCCGGCCAACGATAAACCTACAGAGGAGGAAGGACCATGAGGAGGTTTGTAAGGGACGTTGGAGTAACGATTCTTTCCGCCGGCGTCGCAACCGCGGCGCTCGCGTTGGCGCCGAACGACGCCGCCGCTCAGGCGTGGCCGACAAAACCCGTGCACTGGGTCGTACCGTTCACTCCCGGCGCCCTCACCGATGTGGTCGCCCGCCTGGTGAGCGACAAGGTCGGCACACGTCTTGGACAGCCGATTATTGTCGATAACAAGCCCGGCGCGGGCGGCGATGTCGGCGCCCGATTGGTCGCCAAGGCGCCGGCCGACGGCTACACGCTGTTGCTTGCCAACCATCCGGGGTTTACCACCGCGCCTGCGCTCTCCAAGGATCCCGGCTTCGATCCGGTGCGGGAGTTTGCGCCGGTCACCGGCATGGTGAAGTTCGCCATGCTGCTCGCCGTGCATCCGTCGGTACCGGCGACCACGGTGCAGGAGTTCATTGCCTATGCCAAGTCGCGGCCCGGCCAGCTCAATTACGCCTCGCCGGGTGTCGGTATGCCGCACAACCTCGCCATGGTGCTGCTCAAGCAGACCGCCGGAATCGACCTCGTACATATCCTCTACAAAGGCGGCGCGATGGCGACGCAGGATCTGATCGGCGGCCGGGTTCAGGCGATGTTCGGAAGCTGGGTTATCTTCGGGTCGCACATTCAGGCGGGCAAGCTGAAGGTGATCGGCGCCTCCACGGCTTCGCGTCTCGCGCAGGCGCCCCAGATTCCCACCATCTCGGAGCAAGGTTATGCGGGCTTCGACGTGATGTCCTGGATGGGAATGCTGGCGCCGGCGGGTACGCCTCCGGCGGTGGTGGCGAAGCTCCACGAGGAGATACAGGCTGCCCTTTCCACTCCCGAGGTGAAGGAGAGCGTGCTCAAGCTAGGCCTGGAATCGATGCCGACTGCTTCTCCCGCTGCCTTCGCCGAGGTGGTCAAGGCGGACGTGGCCAAATGGGGCAAGATTATCCGCGGCGCCAAAATCAAGCCGGAATAGCGAAGCGATGGAAAATCATTTCGACGGAGGCGAGGCGATTCTCCAGGCGTTTCGCGGTCTGGGCATCGACTACATCATGGCCTCGCCGGGGTCCGAATGGGGCTCGTTCTGGGAGGCGCTCGCCCGCCAAAAGGTGACCGGAACTCCCGGTCCGGCCTACCTGAGCTGCTGGCATGAGACGCTCGCCGTCGACATGGCCATCGGCCACTACCTCGCCAGCGGCAAGATGCAGGCAGCCATGCTGCACGCCGGCGTAGGTCTTCTGCAGGGCTCCGCCGGCATCCATGCCGCCTTGATCCAGAACGTGCCGATGGTGATCGTCTCGGGTGAGTCGCTCACCTACGGCGAGCAGGAGGGATTCAATCCGGGCCGGCAGTGGTACCAGAACTTGAGCGTGGTCGGCGGGCCGCAACGGCTGGTCGAGCCGATCGTGAAGTGGGCGAGCCAGGCACCCAGCATCGAGACGCTCTACGAAAGCGTGGTCCGCGCCGGGCAGATGGCGCAGCGCACCCCGATGGGACCCGTCTATCTGAACGTTCCGATAGAGACGATGATGCAGCGCTGGCCGCGGCCGGCCCGGCTCCGCAAGGTGCCGACGGTGGTCGCGCCGCAGGCTCCCGTACCCGAGATCGAAAGGGTTGCCGAACTCCTGCTCAAGGCCAAGTCCCCCGTGATCACGACCGAGGGCGCGGGGCGACGGCCCGAAACCTATGCCGCGCTGAAAGCGCTCGCCGAAGCGCTCGCGATCCCGGTGATCGAGACGCCGTCCTCGCTGTTTTCGAATTTCCCCAAGGAGCATCCGCTGCACCAGGGGCCGAGCTTCCGTCCCTTCCTCGACAGCGCCGATGTGGTCCTCGTCGTCAGGAGCCGAGTGCCCTGGTACCCGCCCAAGAATCGGCCGCGCAATGCGACTATCGTCCTCATCGACGAAAATCCCTACCGCGGGCACATGGTCTACCAGAATCTGCACGCCGATAGGGTGCTCGAGGGCGAAGTGACATTCACGCTGGAGACACTGCTTGCGGCCGTGCGCGCCGCGCATGCCGATTCCGGCAAGATCGAGGAACGCCGCGCACGCCATGCGGTAGCGCATCGCCTGCTGGACGAAGCGCGCCTGGCGTCGGTCGCCGCGGCGAGGAAAAACCACCCGATCGATCCGGTCTGGCTCTGCGCCGCGCTCGGCGAAGCGCTGCCCCCCGATACGGTTTATGTGGACGAGACGATCTCGCATCGCGATGTGGTCGAAACTCATCTGCGCAACCAGGGGCCCTTGAGCTTCATCAAGGTGCGAGGCGCGCTTGGCCAGGGACTCGGCCATGCGCTTGGCGTCAAGCTGGCCATGCCCGCCCGCCCGGTGGTCTCGCTGATCGGCGATGGCTCGTTCCTCTACAACCCCATCACGCAGAGCCTGGGCTATTCCCAGCGGGAGCAGCTCCCGATTATGATCATCGTGTTCAACAACAACGAGTACCGCACGATGAGGACCGAGCACCTTAGCTACTATCCGAACGGCATCGCCCAGCAGCACGACATCTTCTACGGGGCCCCGATCGCCGGTCCGGACTTCGCGGATCTCGGAACGCCTTTCGGTTGCTACGGCCGGCGCGTCGAGGATCCGGGAGAACTCGTGGCGGCGCTCCGTGAGGCGCATGCGGCGACCAAGGACGGCAGGACCGCGATCCTCAACGTCGTCGTCGATCCCTGAGGCGGCGAGAGGCAGGTTCGGGCGATGCAGCTTCTTGCGTGCGCCGTCGTCCTCGCAATGGCCGCGCTGCTGCCTGGATGCGCGACCATCGAATACTACGCGCAGGCGATATCGGGCCACCTGGACGTCATCCGCCGAGCGCAGCCGATCGAGGAACGACTCCAGGCGAGCGGCACGAACGCCCGGCTCAGAGCGCAGCTCGAGCGCGTGCTCGTCATTCGCGAATTCGCCAGCCGCGAGCTGGGGCTTCCCGACAACGGCAGCTACCGTCGTTACGCCGACGTTGAACGGCCGTACGTGCTCTGGAACGTGTTCGCGGCGCCCGAGTTTTCGGTGCAGCCAAAACTGTCGTGTTTTCCGATCGCCGGCTGCATCGCCTATCGCGGCTTCTACGCCGAGGCGGATGCGCAGAGAAACGGGCGCGAATTGCGCGGGCAGGGCTACGATATCTTTGTGGTCGGAGTGCCGGCCTACTCGACGCTCGGCTGGTTCGACGATCCGGTGCTGAACACGTTCGTCTTCTATCCGGAGGCCGAGCTGGCGCGGCTGTTGTTTCACGAGCTCGCGCACCAGGTTGCCTACGCACGCGATGACACTGTGTTCAACGAATCTTTCGCGGTCGCGGTGGAGGAGGAGGGCGTGCGCCGCTGGCTGGCGCGCCACGGCGCCCAGGAGCAGCGCAGCGCATTCGAGGCGTCTCAGGCTCGGCGGCGTGATTTTGTGGCGCTGGTGTCGCGCTACCGCGAAAGGCTCGCGACGCTCTATGATCAGCCGGCGACCGACGAGGAAAAGCGCCGCGGCAAGGCGCGGCTCTTCGCCGGGATGATGGAGGATTATGGTGCGCTGAAGGTGTCGTGGGGCGGTTTCGCCGGCTACGACCGCTTTCTCGCCCAGGGCCCCAACAACGCGCTGCTCGTCTCGGTCATCGCCTATACGGGACTGGTTCCCCATTTGCGCGCGCTGCTTGCCGAACGCGGCGGCGACTTGAGCGCGTTCTATGCCGAAGTGAAGGGCTTGGCGCGGTTGGATAAGGCGGAGCGCGAGCAGCGCTTAGCGGTGTTGGCGGGCCCTAAACCGTAGCAGGAGAAAGCGCAGCCCTGCCGCGGATCAGGTCGGATGCTTTCTCTGCGATCATCATCACGGCCGCATTGATGTTTCCCCCGACCAGATCAGGCATGACCGACGCGTCGACCACACGCAAGGACTTGACGCCGAACACTCGGAGATCGGTATCGACGACCGCGGTGGGATCGCTTGCAAGGCCCATCTTGCAGGTACCGAGGGTGTGTCGAAACGACACGGCGCTTACCCGAAGATAAGCATCCATCTCGCGCTCGGAATTGTCTCGCGGTGCGGGTCCTGCCTCGCTTCCGATGAAAGACCGCATGGGGGACTGGCGCGCAAGCTCGCGAAGAATGCGCACGCCCGCTCGCAGTGTTTCCCAATCCTTGTCTCTGTTCAGTATGTTCTGATAAATGAGCGCCTTGACCGCCGGTTCCGGTGAGGCGAGCTTGACTGCGCCGCGACTTTCCGGACGCAGCAGCACGACGCGCGCTACGAACAAATCCTTGTAAGGCTGCCTGAAGGGAGACAGGTAGGGCCGCGCATCGTGCGGGGTTGCCGTAGTAACGATTTGCACGTCCGGAACCTTGGCCTCGGACCTGCTTCTCAGGAAAGCCATTCCGGCCGAAGGCAGCGAAGTAGCCATGCCTCTGCCAAAACAATACGCTTTACCGAATTCCAGAACGGCGCGGTCGAGTCGCATCATCCTGTGGAATGGTCCGGGCTCGCGCCGGCTGTAACCGAGTCTGGCCACCACCTGATCCTGCAGATTCTTGCCCACGCCCAGCAGCGGAATCTGCACCTTGATTCCGTGGGATCCCAGTTCGTCCGGATCGCCGATTCCGGACAACATCAACACTTGCGGGGTATTGATCACGCCGCCGCAAAGAATCACTTCCCTGCTTGCGTATGCCGCCAAGGTCTTGCCGCCGATCCGATATTCCACCCCAACGGCTCTTTCGTCCTCGAGAAGAACGCGGGAAACGTTGGCCTTGACCCGCATGGTGACATTGCCACGCCTCAGTGCAGGTCGAAGATAAGCGACCGCTGCGCTGCAGCGCCTGCCGTTGCGAATCGTCACCTGGTGCACTGCAAACCCTTCCTGAGTGCGTCCGTTGTAATCGTCATTGAGCGGGTATCCCAAGGCTTGACCGGCCTTTGCATACGCGGCCGTAATGGGGTCACTGTAGCGATTCTTCTGCACCGTTATCGGGCCGTTCCCGCCCCGATATTCGTTTTCACCGCCTTCCCACGTTTCCTGCCGGCGAAAATAAGGCAGGGCGTGCGCATAGGACCACTGTGTGAGCCCCGAGGCGGCCCATCGGTCGTAGTCCGAGCGATCGCCGCGCACGTGTGTCATGGCGTTGACCGACGAGCAACCGCCGACGACTTTTCCGCGAGCCTGCTCCATCCGTCTTCCGCCGATGGCAGGCTCGGGCTCGCTCTGGTAGAGCCAGTCGTGATAGACGCCGGCGTTTCTGCCAAACCCGAGCGGAATGTGAATGAACGGATCCCAGTCCCACCCGCCGGCTTCGAGGACCAGAATTCGCGTAGCTGCGTCTTCGCCAAGCCGGTTGGCCAGGATGCATCCCGCCGATCCGGCACCAACGATTATGTAATCGTAGATCTCGCGCGTTGGCATTGGCCTATCCGTTTGCGCGACGGCCTCGCCCTCGCCAGGGCATCGGGGGGCTCTCCCCGATGCCCTGGCCAGGCCAGCCGGGATGGACACGATAAAACTTCACCGCTAGTTGCCTTGGATACCGGCCGCCTTCACCAGCGCGGCGTTGGCTGCGAGTTCCTCGCGAATCAATTTGTCGAACTGCTCGGGTGTGAGCGGCATGGGTTCGGTCCCAAGTTTGGTCAAGCGTTCCCGCACCTCGGCGGTTTGCAGAGCCTTGACGGTTTCCTGATACAGCTTGTCGACCACATTCCGGGGTGTCTTAGCGGGGACGAACATCCCGGTCCAAAAGTTGTAGTTGGAGTTCGGAAAGCCCGCTTCGAGTGTTGTCGGAACATCAGGCAATACGGAAGATCGCTTGGAGCTGCTCGCGGCCAAAGCGAGAAGCTTGCCCTCTTTGATGTAGGAAAGACACGGAGTGACGGGGCAGAAGTAGGTGTCGACCCGCCCAGTGAGCACCTCGGTGACTGCCTCGGGCGTGCCTTTGAACGGGATATGGACGCCCTCGAAACCGGCGCTGATGCGGAAGCGCTCGGAGCTGAGTTGCCCCGCGCTTCCCGCGGAGGCGTAGTTCATGGAACCGGGTTTTGCTTTTGCTGCGGCCACGACCTCCTGCACTGTGCGCAGGCCCTTCGATGGCGCAATGATCATCACCAGGGGCACGACGCCGAGCGGCGTGATCCCCGCGAAATCGCGCGCGGTATCGTAAGGCAGGTTGGAATTTGTGACCGGCGTGACGGTAAATGACGACGTATGCACGAGCACGGTGTACCCGTCGGGTTCCGACTTCGCCACGTAGCCTACGCCGATAACCCCGGCTCCCCCGGTGCGGTTTTCGACGATGAAGGTCTGGCCGAGTTGCGCTGCCAATCGTCCCGCTACCATGCGCGCCAGGATATCCGCATTGCTTCCAGCGGAAAGCGGCACAACGACCCTGACCGGTTTGCTTGGCCACGACTGCGCCCACGCCAGGCCCTGAACTGCGCAGAGTGCAATCGCTGCGACCCACCTCAATTGATTACTCATCGCTTACCTCCTCCTGAGAAGTCGGGAAATTATTGCACAGAAGACTTGGGTTCCTTACTGGCTTGCTGTTTGCAGGATCTCGGCAAGCAACTCGGGCATATCGACCATGACGTCGTGGCCGCAGGGTACCTCGAACACACGCCACGACGGGTCGGACTTCAGCCGCGCGTAGGCGCGGTCGAAAGCCGGGTTCGTGTAATCACGGGCGCGGATATAAGCCTTCCGGGGAACGCGCTCGCGCGCGCCGGTGAGCCTGATCCTCTGCGTGAACGTGCCGATGGGCTGCGGTACTGTCAGGGAATCCACCCAGGCGCGATCCCCCTCGTTCACGTTGAACGTGGCGGCGGTCCGGGGCGGAACGGTCTTCCCGCCCTGGCGCAGCACTGCCATGATCGCTTCGCGCGCCGCGGCTGCGGAGAGATCCAGGATCGCCTCGCCGTCCTCGGGCACGAAGGCGTCGAGAAACACGATGGAGGAGAGCGCGGGCAGCGAGCGTTCGGCGACGCCGGAGATGACCATGCCGGCATAGGAGTGGCCGCACAACACGACGTCGGCGACGCCCTCCCATCTGATGAAATTCACGATGTCGGCAACGTGCGTGTCGAGGTCGATGCTGTCGTTCAGGAGATGCGAGCTTGCGCCGAGTCCGGCAAGGGTCGGCGTAAAGACCTTATGGCCGCGTGCGCTGAGCAGGTCGGCGACGCGGCGCCAGCACCAGCCGCCGTGCCAGGCCCCGTGCACGAGCAGGAAAGTCTTCGGCGCGTTTGCCATGACTGCCTCGCTCCCGATTCTGATGCAAGCTCCGCGTTGTTTGCCGAGCCTGCCTGCGACCTCGACCCAGAAGCCGCAAGCAAGTATATTGCGAAAGACGATACAAAGCGCTTGCGGGTCCTAACACAGCGCCGGTAGCGAGGAAATGTTGGAGGCTTTCGGGACGCTCGGTGCAATGCCGGGCGCCGAAGGAATTTGTTCAACCAAAGGAGGGGGAGCGAAATGAAACAGAAATATGCAAAGCTTTGGGGAGCCGTCGCGCTTGGCGCCGGCCTGTGGGCCGCCGGATCGAGCGGCGCACTGGCGCAAAGCGAACTGTTGCTCGGTTTTCTCACCTCGGACAGCGGCCCGTTCGTCACCCTGGCGCGCACCAACGAGCTCGCGGCGCGCATCGCGTTGGACGAAATCAATTCCGCAGGTGGGGTGAATGGCAAGAAACTGCGTTACATCTCCTTCGACACCGCCGGCAATCCGGGGCAGACGGTGGTCGGACTGCGCAAGCTCGCCGAGGACGACAAGGTGCTGGCGGTCATCGGGCCGCTGAGTTCCGGGCAGGTTACGGTCGCATCGGCGGCCGGCGACCGCATTGGCATCGTCACCATGTCGATGTCCTCGAGCGCGCCGAAGCTGGTGGCGAATTCCAAGTACGCGATGCGCAACACCTCGGACGAGGCCTACCTGTTCGAACGCCTGATGCAATCGCTGAAAGCCAAGGGGATTGCCTCGGCCACCGGTGCGATTGCCTACGCCAACGACGACACCATTTCGCGCACGCTGGGCGAGAAGGTGCTGCCCGCGCTGATGAAGAAGGCGGGCGTGGATGTGAAGCTTTCGGTGGACTTCAAGTTCGCTGCCTTTGATTTATCGGCGCAGGTGGCGCAACTCAAGGCCAACCCGACCGACCTGATCGGGATCGGCGCGCCGCAGGAAGCCGCGGTCAAGCTGGTGCAGGAACTGCGCCGCCAGGGCCACAAAGGGCGCATGGTTGGCGGTACGACGATCAACGATCCGGAATTGCCGGCGCGCATGGGCAAGGACGGCGACGGTACCGTGATCACATCAACGTTTTTCGCCGATCTGAACGATCGCACGAAGCGCTTCTCGGCCGAGTTCGAGAAGCGCGCCAAGGCGGCCAAGATGGAGCGGACCCAGGCGTCGCAGTTCGACGCGGCAACCTACGACATCGTCCAGTACTACGCTTGGGCGATGAAAGAGTCCAAGGTCACGGGAGAGCCGAAACGGCTGGCGGAAGAACGCACCGCTATTCGCCAGGCGCTCGGACGCATGAAGAATTTCCCGGCACTCGAGGGCGCGATCTCGTTCGGCCCGGACAACGATGCGCTGAAGCCCGCCTACATCATCGAGGCGCGCAACGGCAAGTGGACGCTGCTGGATACACACCCGGCACCGAGATGATGTGGGAGGACGCTGTTCTTTGGGCAGCGTCCATGTCTAGCGGCGGGCAAACTCCAGGATGTCGAAGCCCCCGTGGCGATCGACGATATAGACCAGTCCGCGCGTGTCGGTATCGACGTCGTTGGTCTGTGGCGCGGCCTTGCCGGTCGCCGGCTCCGGGATGAAGTGGCCGACTTCTTGGGGTGCGAACGGATCGGCGACGTCGATGATGCGAAGTCCCCCCGCAAACCAGGCGCAATACACCAAGGTATCGTCGATGTGTTCCTGGAACTGGTGCGCGCCGAAACGCTGCAGGGTGGCCCGGCTCCAGGGAGAGTCGAGCTCGCTCACCTCGAACATCGCGAGCGGCTTCATGTCGGCGACGTCGCTCGCGTCCAGGACCCACAGGCACCCGTGCGGGCGGCCGCGGCGCCGCTCCATATCCTCCGGACTTTGCGCCTGCTCCTCCTCGTCGATCGCCACGGCGATGCGCCGTCCGGCGATCCTGGAAGGCAGCGGCATGACCGTGTGTGTGGGCTCGGGAAACGGCGGATGGTAGTTGAACTGGCCCAGCGTGCGGGGTGCGCGGATATCCGATACATCGATCACGCGTACGCCCGCAAGCCAGCAGCTTGCCCATAGCTCGTTGCCGAAACGCAAGGCGTGATGCAGCCGATGGCGCCGGCCTTCGGGGTTGGCTATTTCTCCGCCTGCGACATGCTGCCCCGGCATCCACCAGCGGGCGACTTCCTGCGGCTTGACGGGGTTACGCAGGTCGTAGATCACGAGGATATTGCCGACGTAGCCCGCCATCTCGGTGGAGATATAGGCGTAATTCGCATCCATGTCGAAGCGGTGCACGCCGATGCCGCCGGTCTTCTGGTAGGTGATCAGTCTCGGCTCGGCCTTGTCCGCGATGTCGTAGATCTTGAAGCCGCCGTTGGCATAGACCGTTCGCTCGGCTGCTTCGACCAAAGACATGTCGGACTCCTTGACGCCGAGCTCTTGCGCGAGCTCGGAAGCCCTTGGGTCCCGACCGAGCGCTTGACGCAGGCTGGCGCGGACACGGGGCAGTTCGTCCGCCCTGCGGCCGATTGCACTCATGTTGCGCTCGTGATTGACGATCATGATGTCCCCGATCACGCGCACCTTATGGCTGTGCGATTCGGGATCGTCGATGAGGATCTGCGAGGTGATCCGTGGCTTGCCCGGGTCGGACACATCCAGGATCGAGGTGCCGATCTTCTGCGCATTCGGCACGTGCCCGATATAGGCATGGTTGCCGATCACGTACACTTGACCCGCACCCGGCAGATCCACATGCGACAGGCGTTTGACGTTGCGCGCGAGGGGCGCCTCTGGTTTGCTCATTGAGGTTCCGGACCGTTAGTCGATTTTCACTTTCGCCGTCTTGATGACGTTCGCCCACTTGTCGGAGTCCTGCTTGATCAAGGCGCCGAACTGCTCGCTGGTGCCGGGCAGGGCTTCGATGCTTTGGGCGGCAAACTGGGTCTTGACCTCGGGGAGGGCGAGCAGGCGAACCGTCGCTCGGTTCAACCGCTCGATTATTGTCCGCGGCGTTGCGGCAGGGGCATTCAGGCCGAACCACAGCGATGCTTCGAATCCGCGGATCCCGGATTCGGCAAGGGTCGAAAGCTCCGGCAGGGCGGCGAGCCGCCGCTGCCCGATCGATGCGAGTGCTTTCAGTTTCCCCGACTTGACGTGGGGGACCACTGTCGAGGCCGGCGTGAACTGCAGCGACACGCGGCCCGCGAGCAGATCCACCGCCGCCGGCGCGCTGCCCTTGTAGGGAATATGCGCGAGTTTTATGCCGGTCATGAGGTTGAACAGTTCGCCCCAGAGATGGGCAATGGTGCCGCTGCCCGAGGAGGCATAGAAGATCTCGCCGGGCCGCGCTTTAGCCGCGGCTATCAGTTCGCGGACTGTTCCGGGCGCAGACGGATGTGCGACCACGATTCCCGGGGCCTCCGCGATGAGTGCGATCGGCGCCAGATCGGTGGAGAAGTCGAATCCCATCTTGAACAGGCTCGCATTGATGGTGTTGGCAGAAGAGCCCAGGAGCAGCGTGTAGCCGTCCGCCGGTGCGCGGACCACGGCCTCGGCGGCGATGTTGCTGCCCGCGCCGGGCTTGTTCTCCACCAGGACCGGCTGCCCGAGTCCGTCGCCGAGTTTCGGTGCGACGATGCGCGCGATGACGTCTGCCGCGCTTCCCGGGGGAAACCCGACCACCAGCTTGATAGGCTTTTCCGGATAGGCGCGCTGCGCGAGCGCCGGAGCGATCGCGCCGAGCGCGAGTAGGGCGACAAAACAGCGAATGATAGGCTTCATGTGATCTCCCTTTCTTGCGACACGAATCGCGGCTCGCGATCCTGGACCTGCTCTGCGCATTTTACGGGTGTTCGCGTTTGCAGGCAGGTCGGCGTGCGGAGCGCACAGAATAGGTTGACGTTGAAATGCATCATTGACGGCATGTCTGAGCCGGCGTTGCTTCCGGCTTTGATCGAGCTCAAAAACCGCTTAGGAGCCGCGCAAGCTACAGGCGCGCGCTGACGCGTCCGCGTGCTCGCCCGGAGGATCGAGCTTCGAAAAGCGCCCGGTACGCTTGCTGGCGCGAAATCACCGTGCGGCCTAGCGCGTAGTAGCAGGTGTGGGGCGTGACCAGCGGGTCTTCCTGCCCCAGGGCGTTGGCCCGGTAACTCGACCAGCGGTAGTCGCTGGCTGAGCGCACCAGCTGCGCGCGCACCGGATTGAGCTCGATGTACTGCATACAGGACAACAGGTGCTGTCTCGATCGCAGTGGCAGCGCCTGGAAGCGCTCATCCAGAACCGGATCAAGCCGTCCGTGTGTCTCGCCGAAGTATCGGCAGTAATGTTCTCGGAGCAGGCGCATCAGGTGGGAGGCGCCTTCCGCTCGCGAGGGCGTCACCAGCAGGTGCACGTGGTTGCCCATGAGCACATAGGCGTGCACGGCGCAGCCCGAGTGCTCGGCGCATTCGCGCATATGCCCCAGATAGGCGATGCGGTCTGCGTCGCCGAAAAAGCACGCCAGTCGGCAGTACCCGCGCTGGATCACGTGCAGCGGGTGGCCGGGCGCCTGGGCGGGCAGGGTGGAAGGCATGGTCGGCGATCATCGCGTATCTCGGATATTCAACGATCATGCGTGCCGCCAGTTGACCTGCCCCCGGTTCGCCCGCGATCCGGGCAGCGGCGTTCCGGTTCCCGGGCAGGCTCGACCGGGCGCGCGAGTCGGGCCGATTAACCGCTCAACTGAGCGGGAGCATCACGTGCTTCTGGTACGCGGGACGCTTGCACAGGCGCTTGTACCAGGCCTCGATGTTCGGGTAGGACGGCCGCTCGATCGGCAGGTTGTACCAGCGGAATACCCCGGCTCCGAGCGGGATGTCCCCCATGGTGAATTCGCTGCCGCAGAGGTAAGCGCGTCCCGAAAGGTGTCCTTCGAGGATCTTCAGATTTTCGATCGTGCCCTTGCGCGCGGCCTCGATCGCGCCCATGTCGCGCTCTTGCGCGGGCGTGCGGATAAGCCCCAGGAAAACGGTGGCGACCTTGGCGGCGTAGGTGGTGGAGTACCACTCCATCCATCGGTCGGCATCGGCACGCAGCTCCTGGGTCTGCGGCTTGCCGTATTTTGCGAACAGGTAGCGCACGATGGCGTTCGACTCCCACAGCACGAAGCCGTCGTCCTCGATGGTGGGCACCAGACCGTTGGGGTTCATCTTCAGGTACCAGGGCTCCTTCACCACGCCGAATTGCCGGCCCGCGTCGACGCGCTCATGCCCGATCTCAAGCTCCGCTGCCGTCCACATGACTTTCTGCACGTTGATCGAATTGATCCGCCCCCAGATTTTCAGCATTATTTCTCCTGCATGGTTCACCGTGATTGACGCCCGCGCCCTGGCCGAGAGCTTGCCATAGACCGGGGTATTTGTCGCGGGGCGCCGCTTGTGGAGCGTCCCATTTTGGACCTTCCGCTCGCAGGCAGCGGCTGCGCGGTTCATTGCTTAAGCGGCTTGCGTAACGGCCCAAGGCGCGCGATCATTGCGGAAGTTCAGGAGTTCACGCGCCCGAGCCGGTCGGCGCACAATACGCTGCGTTTGGCGGCCAAATTGAATTCCCCTAGTTCGGCAGGTTTGAGATAGCGCTTTGTCGTTCGCGACGGGCTTCGATTCAAGCCTTCGAGACTGGCCGGCAAACGGGTTAATAAACATTGCGAGGGAGTAATCGTATGGTATTCGGTGATCTGCGCGGCTGGATCGAACATCTGCGAAAAGAAGGCGAACTGCACGAAGTCAACGCCGAGGTGCACTGGGATTGCGAACTCGGTACGGTTGCGCGCAAGGCGTTCGGCGAGGGCGATGGCCCCGCGCTTCTTTTCAACAACATCACCGATTATCAGAAAGGCCGCTGCACGCGCTTGTTCACCGGTGGGCTGTCGAAGTACGCGCGGGTGGCGATGATGCTGGGTTTGCCGAAGAACGCCTCACTCACCGAACTCGTCCTAGCCACGCGCAAGGCCTACAACGGGCGCGTCAAGCCGGTGCTCGTGAAGGACGGACCGGTGCGCGAGAACATACTCAAGGGCGACGACATCAATCTCTACGATTTTCCGATCCCGAAATGGCATCGCGAGGATGGCGGCCGCTATATCAATACGCTGGCAGGCATCATCACAAACGACCTGGACACGGGCCGGCTCAATGTGGGCATCTATCGCGGCATGATCGGAAAGAAGAACACCATTCCGACGCTTATCTGGCCGGCGCAGAACTGGGGCGGAGATTTTCAGAAATACGCCGACCGGGGAGAGGAAATGCCGGTCGCCTGTGTGTACGGCTGGGAGCCGAGTCTGCCCTTTTGCGCCGCCACGCCGTTTCCACCGGATGTCTCGGAGTACGAGGTCATGGGAGCGATACGCGGGGCGCCGGTCGAATTGGTGAAGTGCGAAACCGTACCGCTCATGGTACCGGCGAGCGCGGAGATGGTGATCGAGGGTTATATCTCCAATGACCCCAAGACCTTTGAGCTTGAGGGGGCATTCGGCGAATTCACCGGCTATTTCGGGGGCGAGACCGCCCTCAGGCACAAGATCCGGGTAACCGCCATCACGCACCGAAACAATCCGATTTTCTTCGGCACGCTCGAAGGCACGCTGCCCAAGATGCTGAACGAAAACAGCATCATGAGTTCCGTGCAGCGCTCGGCGCTCGCGTGGAATATCCTCGATCGCTCCGGCGTTCCCGGCGTCACCGACGTGCACTGCCCGGCGGTGAACAACGGCACTACGCTGATGATCCAGATACGCCAGCGCTACCGCGGCCAGGCCAAGCAGGCAGCGATGGCGATCTGGGGCACGAACGCATCGCACCAGCGCTACAAACACATCTGGGTGGTGGACGAGGACATCGACATACACGATTATGCGTCGCTCGATTGGGCCTATGCCTACCGCGTCAACGCCGCCGAGGGCGACATACTCGTCGTACCGGGTACCTTCGGCAATGCAATCGATCCGAGCACCCGGCTCAAGGATCGCGACACATTGAAGTTCGGCACTGGCAAATGGGCGCGCGTCCTGATCGACGCAACGGTGAACATGGACTTCGAGCCCGAGGAACAGTATGGCGGCAAGCGCTATCCGCCGACGGTGCACCCCCATCCCGAAGACTGGGAAACGGTGAATCGTCGCTGGAAAGAATACGGATTCAAGGAGTGAAGGCGCGGGATGCCGCTGCTTTCATTCATGCGCTGCTCGCATCGTGCGAACTCACGCGCGATTACCACGATCGTGAGTAAGGGCATTTCGCAGTATCGAAATCAGGGAATTGCCGATTTCCATTTGCAATGGACTTGAATAGAATTGAATTGATGGCAAGATCCGGAGTCCCTATCAAATGAATCATCGGCCAATCTATTTCCACTGTTCAACGGAACACTGATCATGAAGACAAAAGAAGGCATTTTCTGCTTCGTTTGCCCCAGTCACTGCGCACTGACTGCGACCTTCGAAAACGACAAGATCGTCAAGGTCATCGCCGACACAAAGAGCGGCCTGCATTGCAACATCTGCGAATCGGCCAAGGGGCCGAACACCATTCCGGAAGTGCATAGCCACGGCAGGCGTCTGCAGTTCCCGTTGAAACGGGCCGCCGAGCGGGGCCTCAACCTGTGGGAGCGGATCACCTGGGACGAGGCACTCGACACCATCGCCGAGAAGATGAAGTTCTATCGCGACAGCTTCGGCCCCGAGAGCATCGCCATGGTTTTGGGCGAGCCCAAGAGCCTGGACTACGCCTTCGCGCAGCGGTTTGCCACTTACCTCGGCACCCCCAACGTCATCACGCCGGGCAACTATTGCGGTGTGCAGACCGGTCACGCCGATCATTTCACCTTCGGCACGATGAACGTGATCTCGGACGAAGTCGACAATGTGGGCTGCGTCGTGATCTGGGGCGCGAATCCGCTCAATACCGGAAACTGCTTCCGCGGCCTGTCGCGGGAGAACATGACCGCCTCGCTCAAGAAGGGCGCCAAGCTGATCATGATGGAGCCGGGCAAGAATCGCTATTGCGACAAGGCCGATTACTGGCTGCGCCTGAAGCCCGGTTCCGACGGCGCCTTGGCCATGGGCATGGCCAAGGTGATTATCGACGAGGACCTGTACGACAAGGACTACGTCGCCAAATACACTGTCGGTTTCGAGGAGCTGAAGAAGGAAGTCGCGAACTTCAGCCTCGAGGATGTCAAGAACGAAACCTGGATAGAAACAAAGGTCATCCAGGAAGTGGCGCGCGTCTACGCGACCAGCAAACCGGCGCAGATACTGTGGGGCAATGCCCTGGAGAACTCTGCGGCCGCCCTGCAGATCTGTCGCGCGATCAACATGCTGCGCGGGCTGACCGGTAACGTCGGCGGGCACGGCGCGGAGGTTCTGATGACGCCGGCGAAATTCAGCCGTCCGGGCCGCTTCTATTTCGATCGCAAGCTGCCCCGCCCCACGGCCAAGTCGATCGGCAAGGAATTCTCGATCGCCATGGGCGCGGCGTACGTGCCGACGCAATCGCTGATCAAGACCATCCTCAGCGAGGACCCGTACCCGGTCAAGATGGCGATGTGCCACGTCACCAATCCCCTCCTGACCTACCCCGATTCGGTCTCCACCTACGAAGCCTTCATGAAGCTGCCTTTCCTCGTGGTGGCGGAGATTTTCCCGACGTCGTTTACGGCGATCGCCGACATCGTTCTGCCAGCGGCCTTGCCGCTTGAGCACAATTCGATCGCCTATTGGCCCGCCTGGTTGGGCCACGTCAAAGCCCAGCCCAAGAGGGTGGATCCGCCCGGAGAGGCGTGGCCGGACGCCAAGATGATCAATGAACTCGCCAAGAAGATGGGCATGCGCGAGCACTTCTTCGAGGACTGGGAAGAGTCGCTCGACATCTTCATGGCCGAAGCGGGCATGACCTTCAAGGAGTTCTGCGTCAAGCGCGCCTTGGATCCCACCAAGCATTACCTCGAAGAGAATCCGCAGGCCTACTTCAGGACGCCTTCGGCCAAGGTGGAGTTCTATTCCCAGCAGATGGCGCAACTGGGCTTGAGCCCCTTGCCCACATTCAAGGAAGTGGCGGCGCTGCGCTTTGGCAAGGAGGCATTCGAGCGTTATCCGCTCTACATGACCAATGGCAAGGAGGGCGCCTATTTTGCCTCGGGCTACCGGCACATCCAGGCCATGAAGAAGTACAAAGCCGAGGCCATCTGCGAGATGCATCCGGACACCGCCGCCAAGTACGGTCTCAAGGACGGCGAAATGATCTACATCGAGTCGCGCAAGGGCCGCATCCAGCAGCGCCTGAAGGTTGCCGATTACGTGCACCCCAGGGTCGTGCTGGCCGCTTTCGGCTGGTGGGATACCGAGGCGGAGGACAACGAGTACGACTGGCGCAAGTACAACATCAACGTGCTGACCGACGCCGATCCGCCCTACGACCCGGGCACCGGTTCCGTGCAGTTGCGCGGCATCCCCGTTCGCGTCTACGCCGAAGAGCCGCAGTGGCCCAGGCGACCCGAAGAGCAAGCGGCGGGAGAAGTGGTGAAAGCGAAATAAGGACCTGAGGCTAGAGCGTCTGCACGAGCCGCCTAGCGGGCCGAGATTCGACAGCGCTCGCTTTTGACTTCGAGCGCTGAATCCAGCCGGATGCTGTGGGGACAGCATCCGGTGCGGTGCCCGGCGCCGATGGCGGCGGGGGTGCTTGTTTCGGGGGGGATTGTCCATGCTGTCGTTGCCGTCCAAGCCTTGGAAGAAGGTCAAGATCGACGCGCTCGGAGCCGACGAATATCGGCTCACGTTCTTATCCCCGCTCGACGACGAAGCTCAGTTCAAGGAAGTACTCGAGGAGGACATCGCCGCCAGTCTCGGCGAGCAGGATCGGCTTGGCGATCCGGACTGGCCCTCGCGCAGCGTTACCGTCACCCTCTCCGATCTCGCCGCATTCAAGCGCAAGCTCGTCTACGCGAGCATCATGATCGAGACGGCGTGAGGGCGCGGTGTGGATAAGGCGGAATCAGCGAAGTTGATCCTGCCTTTATTCAATCTCATCATTTTGCAGCGCAATTGCAGAGCAATTGCGCTGCAAAATGATGAGACGTAATGAAAAGCCAATTCTCGCCGATAGCGTGAAGATTCGCCTGATGAACGACTAAACGCGGCGCTCCGTGTGACACAGGAAATCCAGCTAGCCAAACCCGGGCAATATCGTCACGCGGTTTCAAGCATGTGCCCGGAATGCCTGCAAAGCATCCCGGGCGAAGTAGTGGCGACCCGCGGCGGGGTCGTGATGCGAAAGGCATGCCCGCAGCACGGCGACTTCGAGTGCGCGGTCTCCAGCGATCTGGCAGCCTACGAGCGCATGCGCCGTTCGCCCCGCATCGTGCAATCGCCCGCACAGCCCGCGGTGCCCGAGGCCAAAGGCTGCCCCGACGACTGCGGCCTTTGTCCGGCGCATGATCAGCACACCTGTCTGGCGATCGTCGAAATCACTTCGCGCTGCAACCTCCCTTGCCCGGTGTGCCTGGCAGATTCGACCACCCAAGGCAGGGATTTGACGGTCGCGCAGGTGGTCTCCGCCCTGGAGAAACTGCGCCGGGCCGAAGGTGCGGCGACGCCTCTTCAGTTCGCAGGCGGCGAGCCCACCTTGCACTCCGATCTCCTCGAAATCGTGCGCGCGGCAAGCCGCCTGGGTTATCGCAAGCTGGAGATCGATTCCAACGGGCTGCTTCTCGCCTCGCGGCCGAGTCTGGCGAACGACCTTCGCCAGGCCGGCCTGACCGGCGTGTATCTGCAGATGGACACAGTGGATCCGGGGGCGTCAACCTACATCCGCGGGCGCGATCTGCTTTCGCACAAGCTGCGTGCGATCGACCACTGCAAGAGCGCAGGCCTGCAGGTCGTGCTCTCGGTGACCGTGGTGCCGGGGGTGAACGACGATCGTCTGTGGGACATGATCCGCTTCGCGGCGGCGCGGCGCCTCACCGGCGTGAATTTTCAGTCCGTCGTCTTGTCCGGGCGCTACCCGCCAGCGTTAGCCAAAAGCGGGGAACGATTTACAGCCGGACACTTCATGCGCGCAATCGAGCGGCAAAGCGAGGGGCGCCTGCGCGCGGGCGATCTGATGCCGATGTCCTGCCCCGATCCGCGCTGCGGGTTGTTCGCCTATGTGGTGGTAAAACGCGATGGGGAACTGGTGCCGATCAATCGGCTGCTGGGCGAAGATGCTCTGCGCCGGCATGTGGCCGACTTCAGCGACTGGGAGACGCTGCTCGGCCAGATCGGCTGCAGCGCCTCGGGCTGCAGCTGCAATAGCTCGGATGCCGACCCCAGGGCGAAATTGGCCGATCTTCTCGAAGGAGCGGAATGCTTTTCGATCGGTTTTCACGGCATGATGGATGCCTATAGCTTCGATCTCGAGCGCGCGCGGCGGTGCTGCGTGCATAAGCTCACTTCAGAGGGCAAGTTAATGCCGTTTTGCCTCTACAACATGAAATACCGGCCGCAGGAGGTAAACGAGGAAAAAATGGGGTCAGAGTAACATTTCGTCAGAACGAGACCGAATTGCTTTGATAGGCTCCAGAAATGTTACTCTGACCCCATTTTTTCAGCCGCTGCTTTCCTTCAGCCTTGCCAAGCGGCGATACGACGGCAACAGTTTCGGGAACAGCGCAAGGATGCCCCCGGGAAGAAATATGGCCACCAGGATATAGAGCGCGCCGAGGACATAGACCCAGTTGCCTTCGCCGACCAGGGATGAAGCGTAACTTTGCGTAAACACCACCACGAACGCCCCGAGAATCGGGCCGGCCATGGTCCCTGCGCCGCCCAACACGGTGATGAGAAGGATCTCGGCGCCGACCTGCCAGTCGACCATCGCCGGAGACACGATGTTGTTCAAGAACGCGATCATTGCACCGGCGATTGCTGATACCGCACCTGACAAAGCGAATGCCAGTATCTTGTAGGGCCGCGTGTTGTAGCCCAGACTCAGCAGCCGCTCTTCGTTCTCGCGGATGGCATGAAATACCCGGCCCCACTGCGAGCGCATCAGCAGCCACAGACCCGCGAGGACAAGCAGCAGAAATGCGAGAGTCAGGTAATAGAGCCCGACGCCGGAAAAGAGGTTGAGCGAAAAATCGCCGAAAGCAAGCGGCGCCGGCCGGATCGCGTTGATGCTGTTTTCACCGCGGGTAATTCCGCGCGGATCGCTGAACACGAACAGCTCGGCAATGTGCGCGAAGGCAAAGGTCACGATGGCCAGATAGATTCCGCGAGAGAAGCTGCAGATCCAGCCGATCGCCGCGCCAAAGAGTATGCCGGTGAGAATGGCGGCGCCGATGAGCACGAACGGATCCTTGATGTCGAACACCGTCTGGGAGAGCATGCCGATCGCATAGGCCGGCATGCCGTAGAACACGCTATGGCCAAAGGAGACTATGCCGGTATGGCCGAAGAGCAGGTCGTAGCCGAGCGCGAAAATGCTGAAGATGAGAGCGAACGTAACCAAATAGACGATGTACGGGCCGCCGAACATCGGCACCGCCAGAAGCAGCGCCAGAACGGCAAGCGGCACGAGAACTGCGGGGCCAAGAAGCTTATTCATCAGTCGTGCACCGATGCAATGCCCATGATGCCGCGCGGGCGGATGAGCAGGATGACCAGCAACACGGTGAAGGCCAGTATGTCGGCGATGTTGCCGGAGATGTAAATGCTGGAGAGCGACTTGGTCATGGCGATGATGGTCGCCGCGATGACCGTTCCGCCGATACTGCCCATGCCGCCGACGATCGCGATCACGAACATCATGCCGATCAGCTCGATGCCCATGTTGGGATAGACCGAGAACATCGGGCCGGCCAAGCCGCCGGCCAGCCCGGCGACGGCCATACCGATGGTGAACATGAGCGCGCTGACGCGGTCGACGTTGACCCCCATACAGGAAGCGATTTCATGGTCCTGTATGGCAGCGAGGCACCTGATGCCGAGGTCGGTGCGCCTGAACAATAGCGACATGGCGACCAGCACCACGATAGCGAACCCCACTGCGACGAGAAAATAGACCGGATAGAGGATATCCAGACCGAACGCTTGAAAGTGAACTTTTCCGAACGGAATCGGCAAGAGCTTCGGGTCGGGGCCCCAGATGGTGCGCGCAGCCTGCTGGAAGATCATCGATACGCCCACCAGGGCGAGCAGCGCTTCCAGAGGCGAGCGCTTGGTGAGCGGCCGCACGATGGAAAAATAGAGAGCCGCGCCGACCACGGCGCTGGCAAGCGTTCCCGCTATCAGCCCGAGCCAGAAATTTCCGATGCTCGCGAACACCGAATAGGTGATGTAGCCCCCCAGCATGTAGAAAGACCCATGGGCGAAATTGAGCACGCCCATCAGGCCGAGAACGATGGTCAGTCCCAGCGCCACCAGGGCGAAGATGAGGCCGAAGGTGATCCCGTTCAGGCACTGCGTGACTATGACGTTTGTCATCCCCTCACACCCAGATAGTGGCGCTGCACTTCAAGGTTCCCCATCATTTCCTCACGGTCGGCCTGATACACGATGCGGCCTTTCTCGATGACGTAGGCACGATTGGCGACAGCGAAAGCGCGCTCGCAGCTCGTCGAGGCGAAAAACAGCGTGACCCCTGTCTCCTGAATGATCTTCAGAGCCTCGATGACGCGCTTGACTGCCTTGGGCGCGAGGCCCTCCATCGGTTCATCGAGCAGCAGCATTTTCGGACGGGACATGAGCGCCCTGGCGATGACGAGCATTTGCTGCTGGCCGCCGCTCAAACCGCGCGCCGGGTCGTCCAACTTTTCCTTGAGTTCGGGAAACACCTCGAGGACGAATTTCAGGCGCTCGCTGCGGTCCACATCCTTTGCGCTCACCGGCACGCGCAGATGGTCGAGCACGTTCAAGGCCGGAAATATATGCCGTCCTTCGGGCACCAGCGACATGCCCTTGCGCGCGATCGCGTGCGAGGGCCATGCGGTGACATCGGTGCCCTGGAAACTGATCCGGCCGCGCTTGGGGACCACGATCGACATCACGCTCTTGATGGTCGTCGTCTTGCCCTGGCCGTTGCGACCGAGCAGCGCGACCGCCTCGCCCTCTGCGCAGTTGAGCGACACGCCCTGCAGAATGTAGGCAAGGCCGTAATAGGTGTGCAGACCGTCGAGTTCTAGAAGCGCCACTCAACTGGCTCCGCCGAAATAGACTTCATCGACGACGGGATTGGCGGCGATCTCCTCGGGAGTTCCTTCGGCGATGATCGAGCCTTGATCGAGCACCGTGATCCGGTGGGCGATTTTCATCACGAAGCGGATATCGTGATCGGTGAGAAGAATGGTCCGGTTCTGTGCCGAGGACATGATCATGTCGATCATCAGCGCGATGTCGTCTTCGTCGATTCCGGCGGTGGGTTCGTCCAAAAGCAGCAGCTCGGGATCCGAGGTCAACGCCATCAGCGTTTCGAGCTTTTTCTGTTCGGCGTAATTGAGCGACCCTGCTTTCTGCAGCGGGTCCTTGATCCAGCGAAAGCGATCGAGGATTTCCTGCATTCTGCGTTCCACCGCCTGCGGGCTCACCCATTCGAACGGGTGCGTCCAGCGTTTCAACGCCGCTTGCACCGCAACGCGTATGTTCTCTTCCACGCTCAGATCGGCGAACAGATTCACGATCTGAAACGAGCGCGCCATGCCCAGCTTGAAGCGGCGAAACGGCGGCAGATGCTCGATGCGAGCGCCCTTGAACTCGATTTGCCCCGAGGAGCAGGGCAAGACGCCGGTGATCAAATTGAACAGGCTGGTCTTGCCGGCGCCATTGGGGCCGATCAGCGCGCGAATCTCTCCGGCCGTGAGCGCGAGATTGACCTTGTTGACGGCAGTCAGGCCGCCAAACTGGCGCGTGACGCCGCGCGCTTGCAGGATGGCGTGTTGCGTTGCTTGCATTGTGATTCCACTGGGCTGGGACACGCGGCAGGCCCGCCGCCCCGGAGAACTACTCGGCAGCCCTCGCCGAAATACGCGGGGCTGCCGGCGGCTGGAGAATCAGTATTTCATCTTGTCGTAGTTCGCATTGACCGAGCAGGGCAGCAGCGCGTCCTCGGGCTTGGCGTACTTCTTCAAGATCTTCCAATAGCCTGGGGCGAATTCCTTCGACTTGGTCCACTGCACCGTGTAGAGCGGCTGAACCGATTTCTGGTCGCACGCGCGCACAAGATAAGGGCGTCCGGTGATCGGATTCGGGTCTTCGATTCCCTGCACGGCGCGCATGATCTTTGCGCCATCGAGGCTTTTCGCCTTTTCGATCGCCATCAAGAAGACACGCGTTCCCTGATAGCTGCTGGAGGCCGGCCAACCGGGCCATTCGCCGAACTTCTTGTGATAGCGCTGGGCGAAGGTCTTGGAGAGCTTCCAGTCCGGATTGTCTTCGGTGTAATCGACCGTTGCCGTTACGCCATAGGCTGCGTCGCCTGCCGCGACCGCCGAGGGGCGCTCGCCGTAGGACCAGTGTATATGAGCGGCTTTGGTAAGACCCATGGCCTCGGCCTGCTTCTGGAACTGCACGAACGCCCCCGGCACGAGGACAAACACGACATCGGGCTTGGCAGCCAAGGCGTTGGTGATGGCCGAGGTGAAGTTCACTTCGCCGGGCTTGGTCCAGGATTCACCCACTACCTTGAATCCATCGCCAAACTTCTTCGCCAGGGCCTCCTGTGAGAAACCGACGCCTTCGTGGCCGTGTTCGTAGTCGGTGCCGATGAAGTACCAGCGCTTGCCGTAGAGATCCGCGACGTCGAGAGCGGCGTATCCCCGCTGCACGCTGTTGAGCCAGGTGTAGAACATGTACGGATGCACGTTGGCCTTCACGACGCCTTTGGGATATTTGACTTCCTTGGCGATCCCCGACATGAACACCGAGCCGCCCGAAGGATAGAGGAACGGGATCTTGAATTCGTCTGCGATCCCCGCTACCGCATTATTGAGCGGTGTATGGATCTCGCCGATCAATACGTTCACCTTCTCGTTCAGGATCAATTCTCTTGCCGCCGTTACCGACTTCTCCACCTGCGTTCCGTCGTCGCGCACGATGACCTGCGGCACCTGGCCAAGGAGCTTGCCGTGGTCTTCGATCGCCATCTTCACGCCATTGAGATGGCTCGGACCCAGGCTGGCATAGATCCCGGTCTGCGGGTAGAGAACGCCGATGCGCGGCGCTTTCTGAGCGAAACTCGGCCCAGAAAAGGCGAGCACGATCAGGGAGGGCAATAAAACGGCTGGGCGCAGCATATTCATTAGCTCTTTTGTCATCCTGTGTACCTCTCTCTTGCAGCGTTATCGAGAATTGTGTTCCGGATCGGCCGGACTGGCGTTGGCGCGATGCGGTCCGCCATCCTTGAGCAGTGGCGGAACGCGCAAGGGTAAGCGACTTTTCCGAGCCGCGCAATACCGCCTGCCCAGGCGGCGAGGCCGGAAACACGAGCGCCCAACCACCCCCGGAGCAGTTCGCCCCGAGGCCTATGACGAGGATGCGGCGCCGGCCTCGACTTGCCCCTTGCCGCGCGACTTCTCCATTTCCCGCAGCGCGTTACGCTGGATCTTTCCGGTGGCGGTACGCGGCAGCGCATCGGCCAACGAGAATTCGATCAGCCGGGGGTACTTGTAGGGTTCGATTTCTTGCTTGACGAAGTCCTGCAGCTGCCGCGCGAGTTCGGCATTGGGCGAAATGCCCTCCTTGAGCACGACAAAGGCCTTGATGATGTTTCCTCTCTCCTCGTCGGGAACCCCGATCACCGCCGATTCGAGCACCGCCGGATGATTGTTCAGAGCGCCCTCGACTTCGCCTCCGGGGATCTTGTACCCGGAGGTGACGATCATGTCGTCGACCCGGCTCTTGTACCAAAAGTAGCCGTCTGCGTCCTGAATGCAGCACAAACCGGGTCTGCTCCAGCCGGCGTACCGGCTTCCCGGCGGGCATACCCCCTTCTTCTGGGCGTCGGGCCGGCGCCAATACATCTGTCCTGCCGCACCTCTGACCAGCAACTCGCCGGGGGTGCCGGGGGGCACCGGATTCAATTGTTCGTCGACGACGACATTCTCGAATCCCGGCACGGACACGCCCACCGAGCCGATCTTTTCGTCGGGCATGCCCTCGAAGGTGGAAAGCCAGTAATTCAGGTCGCCGGAACCGAGCGAGTCGAGGATGGTTTGCCCGAAGCGCGCTCGCCATTCGAGAAACGTCGCGTTCGGCAGCGGTTCCCCCGCGCTCTGGCAAAGCCGCAGCGTCGACAACTTGTACCTGGACGCGGCCCCCGCAACGCCCAGCAGCATGCGGAATGCCGTGGGAACGGCAAACAGCAATGTGATGCCATGCTGCTCGATCAACTCGAACTGCTTTTCCGGAGCGAAATGGGGAATGACCGAAACCGCCGCGCCGAAGTGCCAGGGTATGTAAAGGAAATTGGCCGCCCCGAACGCAAAGGAATAGTAGGGATGCCCTCCCAGCACGTCGCCGGGCCGGACTTTGAGGATGTGGCGCCCTTGCGTATCCGCGAGTGAAAGAACTCCTTCCACGGTGGTCAGAATCGCCTTGGGGTTGCCGGTCGTTCCTGAGCTGTAGATGATGCGGCCGATGTCCTCACGGTCCTTGACTTCGCTCGCCGCCTGATCGGGCTGTCCCCGCATCAACTCGTCGAGGTGCAGCGTTCCCGCAATTCGGTCGCCAAAGACGATGACGTGCTTCAGGTTCGGGCACTCATCCCGCGCTTTCTGCACATCGGCATAGCTCTCTGAATGCACGCAGATGGCAACGGCGCCGGAGTCGTTTATCTTGAAGGCGACCTCGCGCGCGCGGTTGAGGTGGCTCACCAGAACCGGAATGGCCCCTATGCGCCAGCAGGCGAAGTTGCACACGAAGTATTCGGGCATGTTCGGCGAGCGAAGGACGACCCGGTCCCCCCTGCCCAAACCCAGATCGCGCAAGGCGTTGGCGAGGCGGTTGACGCGGCACTGCAGTTCGCCGTACGTGATCCGGGCCGTTTCGTAATAGATGGCCACCGCGTCCTTGCGCTCGGGGATATTCCGGTCGAGGAGTACCTCGGCGAGGTTGAACCGCTGCGGATAATCCAACTCGGGCAGCGACCTGACGATCGTTGGCAGGAATTCCCTGGGCGGGAGGCAGCCGCCGAAATTGTCAGTCGTGTTCATTGCATTTCCTCCACTGCTTGGCCGATTTCGATTCTGAATTGCGATGCGGCCTAAAGCGAAATTGTAACCGGCATGGCGGCTAGGCGCGCCTCGAGCCGTCAAGCAAATTTACGCGACAATCGACGAGGGATTTGTCGGTTGCGATCGAATTGTGCATTGTAATTATTCATGTGGCGATCTTTTGATCTAGATCAATCCTGCGCGTCATGGCCCAACCCTAGAATCGCTCGCTTATCAGGACTGCCCAATTCGTCGCCAGCAACATGAATTCGGCGGCTTTCTTTGCTGGCGTCCCGCAAGGCTCTCACGGTTGACGGCAGCAGTTTGTCGAGCGCTTACCTGACAAGGGCGAATGGATATTAATCTGCGCAGGCGGAAGGAGTAGAGGTCATGAATGTCCGCTGGGACGCAGTCGTCGTCGACAATCATTTTTGGACCGAGCCGCCCCCCAGGGCGGCACACCCCGCCGCAAAAAAAGAAGATGCCGCACCGGTGCCAGTCAAGGTGTGGCTGTACGGCAATCTGGCCAGCGTTTCTGAAGAACGGCCTGTCGTGCTGCAGATTCCCCAAGGCTTCACCGTGGCGGACGTTCTGGCCGAATTGACCCGTCGCTACGGCGAGGCGTTTTCCGAGCACGTCTTTACTGCCGACGGCAAGAAAATCAGGCAATGCCGGGTGTTTGTCGATGGACTGCCGGCCGACGATGTCGACGCGCCGGTACACGCCGGGCCGACGCCGGCGCTCGTAGAAATAATTTTGCTTACCGCTATCGAAGGAGGCTGAAACAACATGAACGACATGAGCGCCAACAGCAAGCTGAAGAGTGGCGACGATGCCTGGGTTCCTTCCGCCTGCGCTATTTGCTACGGTTCCTGTTCGATCACGGGCCACCGCGTCGATGGCGTGTTGGTGAAGATCGAAGGAAACCCCGACAGCGTCATCGGCAAGGGACGGCTGTGCGGCAAAGGCGTGGCCGGGATCATGACTCACTACGATCCCAACCGGTTGACGGTGCCGCTGCGCCGCACCAATCCGAAAAAGGGGTTCGACGTAGATCCGGGTTGGAAGGAAATAAGCTGGGACGAGGCGCTGGACGAAATCGCGTCCCAGTTGCGCCGCATCCATAAAGAGGATCCGCGCAAGCTGGTGCTGCACCGCACGACGACGATCACCGCCAGCCGCACGCCGATGCAGGGGTTTGCCTCCGCTTTCGGCACGCCCAATATCGGGGCCGCCGGCGGCGGGCTGCACTGCGGTAACGGCGCCCATCAGCTCTCGGGCATGATGCACTCGTCCTGGTCGGTGGTGCCGGATTTCGAGTATTGCAACTACACCCTGTCCTTCGGCGCCTCCAAAGGGCACTCGGCCGGGCACTCGTCCAATTCGAACATGAAGCTGGCTGCCGACGCGCGAGCGCGCGGCATGAAGATGGTGGTGGTCGATCCGTTCTGCAATTTCGCCGCCGCGAAAGCGACCGAATGGGTGCCGCTGCGTGTCGGTACCGACGGCGCGGTGGCGCTGGCGATGTGCCAGGTGTTGGTGAACGAGCTTGGCATCTACGATGCACCGTACCTGCAGGCAAAGACCAACGCGCCTTACCTGATCGGGCCGAACAAGCTCTATATCCGCGACCCCGAGACCAAGAAACCGATGGTCTGGGACATGAAAGCGAAGGCGGCGCGCCCCTTTACCGATGCGGTCTCCGCCGACATGGCCCTCGAAGGCGAGTTCGAGGTGAACGGCGTGAAGTGCCGGCCCGCTTTCGTGCTGTTGCGCGAGCACCTGAAGACGCATACGCCGGAATGGGCCGAAGGCATCAGCACGGTGCCGGCCGCCAACATCCGCAGGATCGCCGGCGAATTCGGCCACGAGGCGAGGATCGGCAGCACCATCGTGGTCGACGGGGTGACGCTGCCCTATCGGCCGGTGGCGGCGATCGCCTTCCGCGGCTCTCAAGGCCACGTGAACTCGCTGTATAACTTCTTTGCCATCGACCTTCTGAACGAATTAGTGGGCTCTTCCGACGTCGTCGGCGGTTGCCTGGGCTTCAATCCGGCGTGCCATGGCTTCCCGGAAACCGGGCGGCTGCGCTACGTTCCGCACCCGGATCCGGACGGCCTGATGATCGCGGGGATGTGGATGGGCTATCACTACCCCTATCCGATCTCCGATCCGAAGGTGCCAAAGCGCATCGGGCTGCAGGACCTCTACACCATGGGAATGATGTCCCCGTTCGACCATTCGGACGAGGGCGAGGAATTGCGGAAGAAGTTCGAGCTTCCCTACGAGCCCGAAGTGCTGCTCAATTTCGGCTGCAACCTGGTCATGAGCATCGGCAACAAGGACCAGGTGGCGCGCGCACTGCAGAAGTACAAGTTCATCGCGTCGATCGATATCTTTCACAACGAGACGTCGTACTTCTGCGACATTCTCCTGCCCGATTGCAGCTACATCCAGGGTCAGGACTCGCGCGCCAACTTCCCGTTCCTGTTCAATCATCCGGCGGGAATGGGCGAGTGGTGCTGGCCGATACGTCAGGCAGTGCTGCCGCCGGACGGCGAGCAGCGGCGCTTCCAGGACATCTTGATCGATCTGGCCGACCGCGTGGGCGTCCGCGCCGACTACAACGCGGCCTATAACGCCCAGATGCGGCTCGAGCCGCCCTATCGCCTGGAAGGCGATACCAAGTACACCTTCGACGAGATCTGCGACCGCGAGCTGAGAAACAACTTCGGCGACCAGCGCGGACTGGAGTGGTTCAAGAAGAACGGCGTCATCAAGTGGCCGAAGAAACCCCAGGAGGTCTACTGGCGGGCTTTCGTCGACGTGCGCGTGCCGGTGTACTGGGAGTTTATGATTTCTCTCGGCGAAAAGACCGAAGCCATCGCCGCGCCGCGCGGAGTGAAGACCCCCCGCGAGTTCTTTGAACCGCTGCCGGAATTCCTGCCCTGCACTTCGCACGTCTGCAAGAAACCGGGCTTCGACTTCTACGGCTTCTACTACCGCGACATCATCCACGCGAATAGCTACACGCAGGAGAACCCGTGGCTGGATGAGGCGGGACAAATGGATCCCTTCTCCTACACCATCGCCATCAACGCAGACAGTGCGAAGAAACGCGGCCTCGCGGATGGCCAGTTGGTATGGCTGGAGAACGAGCAAGGGAAGAAGGTCCAGGGGCGGCTGCACCTCACCCAGGGAATCCATCCCGAAGGTCTGGGGGTCGGCGGCTGTGCGGGCCATTGGGCCGGACGGGGCATGCCGATTGCGAAGGGCAAGGGCGTGTTCTTCAACGATCTGCTGGAACTGGACGCGGCGCATTCCAGCCCTGTCAATCTGAACCTTGATGTGTGCGTCAAGATCAAGGTGACGCCGGTGGAGGGTGTGCAATGAGATGGGGAATGGTGATCGATCTGAAGCGCTGCATCGGCTGCTACGGGTGCCAGCTTTCGTGCAAGGCCGAGAACGGCACGCCCCCGG
>JACQTO010000018.1 GCA_016210745.1 Betaproteobacteria bacterium | reverse complement strand
GTTCAGGCCTTCTGCAATAATGTCGTAGCCGTTGGCAAAATAGCCGCCGGGGAACGAGCCCCCGGTGTCCAGCATGTGCCCGCGCACCAGGGTGAAGAACACGAGCTCGCCTTCAAAGAAGATCGGCCGGATATAGCCCCAGTCGGGCAGGTGGGTGTTGTGGCCGCCGCGGTAGGGATCGTTGGTGAGGATCACGTCCCCGGGATGGAGGTCGTCCTTGTACATCCTGGCTATGTCCACGATGGCAAAGGAAGTGCCGAGAAATTGGCTCGGCAAACCCTCGGGTACGGCGACGGTGGACCCATCGGCGAGCCACACGCCCACGGAAAGGTCTTTTAGGGTCGAGATCAGGTAGCTTTGCGCCGTCCGCGTGACTACGCTGCGCATTTCGCGGCACAGAGACTGAAAACCATACCAGACAGTGGATAGCGTGATCGGGTCAATAGTTCTCAAAGTTTATTTCCGCTTGTTATCTCTTCAGGCAGCATCCTAAACCGAAGGACCCGGAATCAGCGACGCGCTTGTCTTGCCGTTATTCAATCCCCGCCTTTTCGTGCAGTTGCAAGCAGCCGCACGAAAAGGCGGGGACGTATTTAAAAACCAAATCTTCGCCAGCCTCGTCAACACCTACCTGACAAGAGACTGCTCGTCCGCGTCTTCCACAACACGTTCAATCGGCTTTCGCGCCCGACATCTTGACCGCACGCGAGTAGCGCTCCGCATCGGCCCGAAGCGAATTCGCGTAGTCCTCGGGCGAGCTTCCCACCGGTTCGATGCCCAGGGAGGTTGCCCGCGCGACAAAGTCGGGCAGCTTGGCCACTTCGGCCACATCGGCGCTGAATTTGCTGATGATATTCCGGGACGTTCCTGCGGGGACGAAGAAACCGATAGTCGGCGCGAAATCAAACCCCGGAACGGTCTCGGCGATGGCCGGAAGATTCGGCGCGAGATTGGAGCGCTTCAGCGAATTGACCGCGAGGAACTTCACGCGCCCGTCCTTTGCGTATCCGGACAGCGACGGGTACGCCGAGAACACCATCGGCACCTGCCCCGCCACCAACGCCGGCACGCTTTGCCCGGTTCCCTTGTAAGGCACATGCGTGATTGCCAGACCGAGCGCCGATTTGAGGAACTCCATGCACAGGTGATGCGTGCTGCCGATGCCCGATGATCCGTAGGTGAACTGTCCCGGCTTGGATTTCACCAGCGTCACCAGCTCCTGAAAGGTATTGGCCGGCATTGACGAATGTACCGCGAGGAACAAAGGCGCGCGCGCGGCGAGCGACACCGGCACCAGGTCCTTTTCGGCATCGTACGGAAGCTTGGCATACAGGAACGGATTGATCGCGGTAGTCGAGTTGTCCGTCACCAGCGCGGTGTAGCCGTCCGGCGCCGATTTGGCGACGAATTCCGCGGCGATGCTGCTGTTGGCGCCGGGCTTGTTCTCGACCACGACCTGATGCCCCCATCGTTCGCCGAGCTTCTGCGCGACCAGCCGCGCGACAGTATCCGGGAGACCCCCGGGTGAATAACCGACAACGACGCGTACGGGCTTCTCGGGGTACGCGCGCGCCCCTGCGACTCCCTGGGCAAGAACCCCGTGCGAAAGCAAAGCTATTCCCAGCCCGACAAGGCAGGCCGCCCTTCGACTTGCGTTTCTCATGATTTTCTCCTCTCGTACGGATACTCTTCGATCGAATTGAAGCTCCCAAGCTGGACGAGCCGGAACCAATGAAGCTGGATTTGCCGTTTATCAATCTCCCCCTTTCGTGCGGTTGCAAGCAACCGCACGAAAGGGGGAGACGAATTTAGAAACCAAATCTTCGCCAAACTTATCAACAGTAAACCTGTAAGGGACTACCCAACCATCTTCTCCGGCCTGACCCACTGGTCGAACTGGTGCGCCGAAACGTAACCCAGCGCGAGGGCCGCCTCCTTCAGGGTGGTGCCCTCCACATGCGCTTTCTTGGCAATTTCCGCCGCCTTGTCATATCCCAAGTGTGGATTGAGCGCTGTCACCAGCATGAGCGAATTTCTAAGCAGCGAATCGATCCGCTCGCGGTTGGGTTCGATGCCTGCCGCACAGTTATCGTTGAACGAACGCGCGCCGTCGGCCAGCAGGCGCACGCTCCATAGGAAGTTGTGGATGATGAGCGGCTTGAACACATTCAGCTCGAAGTTGCCCGACGCGCCGCCGATATTGATCGCAACATCGTTGCCGAGCACCTGCGCACACAGCATAGTCAGCGCCTCGGACTGCGTCGGGTTGACCTTCCCCGGCATGATCGAGCTGCCCGGCTCGTTCTCGGGAATCGATATCTCGCCTATGCCGCAGCGAGGACCGCTCGCCAGCCAGCGCACGTCGTTGGCGATCTTCATCAGCGCACAGGCGAGCGTCTTCAAGGCCCCGTGAGCGTGAACCAACGCGTCGTGCGCTGCCAGGGCCTCGAACTTGTTGCGCGCGGTCACGAATGGCAGCGAGGTCATGAGCCGCAGCTCCTTGGCCACCCGCTTTCCGAACTCCGGATGCGCATTGAGCCCCGTGCCGACGGCGGTGCCGCCCAGCGCTAACTCGCACAGGTGTGTGAGGGATGCCTGTACGTGCGCGATCGAATGCTCGAGCTGCGAAACATAACCCGAGAATTCTTGCCCCAGGGTGAGCGGCGTTGCGTCCTGCAAATGCGTGCGGCCGATCTTGACGATGTCCTTGAACGCCCCCGACTTCGCCGCGAGCGTTTCACGCAGCTTTCGCAATGAAGGAATCAGATGCTGCTCCAGCGCTTGCACGGCGGCCACATGCATCGCGGTCGGGAATACGTCATTGGACGACTGGCCGCGGTTTACATCGTCGTTCGGGTGCACCAGGCGGAGCTCACCGCGCGTGCCGCTCATCAATTCGCTGGCGCGATTGGCGAGCACCTCGTTCATATTCATGTTGGTCTGCGTACCCGATCCGGTCTGCCAAACCGTCAGCGGGAATTCGCCATCGTGGCGCCCGGCGATCACTTCGTCGGCTGCCGCGGCGATCGCTTCGGCCTTGGCGCCGTCGAGCTGCGCGAGTTCACCGTTGACGGTAGCGCAGGCCCGCTTGACCCTCGCCAGCGCGTAGATCAGCTCGAGGGGCATGCGTTCGCCGGAAATGCGAAAGTTTTCCAGCGAACGCTGCGTTTGTGCGCCCCACAAGCGCTCCGCGGGAACCTGGATCTCGCCGAAGCTGTCGCGCTCGATCCTATGCGTTGCCATTGCTGCTCCCGGCAGTTCAAAAGTGCAAAGCTTATTCCAATCCGGCGGGATACCGCACGCCATTTTTCTGTTCCTCGTTCGCGAAGCGCGCCGAATCGCGGTGTCCCGAGCCGCCGCCAGAGACCCCAAGGCGCGCTGCGCAGGCGAAAAAAAAGCAGGGCGAACCCTGCTTTTCCAGGAAATAGGAAAACCTGATTACTTCTTCTCTTCCTTCGTCATTTCTTTCTTTGCGGCCTTCTTGGTGGTCTTCTTTACGGCCTTCTTCTCGGCCTTCTTCTCGACCTTGGTCTCGGCCTTCTTCTCGTCTGCCTTCATGTGCTGCGCCGCAAACGCGGAACCGGTCGCAAACGTCAACGCGATCAGGACAGCCATCAGCTTCTTCATCGAATGCTCCTCTAGTGGTTGATTAACGACGCCGGCGATCCCCCGGAAGGCTCTGCAGTTGGCAACAAGGAAACGCCCTCAGCACGTCTACGAACCGGGAAACAACGCGTGGTCGGGTATATTAACGCGCCCGGGGCGCCGGGGTTGACCGGACCCCCGGCGCGCTTCCAGGCTTGTATAATAAATATACTGTGAATCAATATGATAGAATATCTTCTTAAACTATTATCACAGCTTTGGCCGCCGTGTCCTTGCGCTTTCTAGCCGTTGCGTTCGCCGCCTTCGCGGGATTTGTCACCGCGGCGCCCTATGTCCCGAAACAGGATTCGGAGGTGGTCGAGCGCCTGCCGCTCAAGGCGGGCGACCCCATTAGCCGCGAACTGCGCGAACTGCGCCAGGCGCTCGTCTCCGACCCGGGCAACCCGGAGGCGGCCGCGCGCCTGGCGCGCCGCTACTTCGACCTGGCGATGGCCGAGGGCGATCCGCGCTATGTGGGCTACGCAGAAGCGGCGATCCGGCGGTGGATCGCCGCTATTGCACCGCCGATCGAGATCCTCTTCACCCGCGCGCTTCTGCGCCAGTACCGGCACGACTTCACCGGGGCTTTAGCCGACATCGACGCGGTCCTGGCACGCGATCCCGGGTATTCGAACGCGCTGATGTGGCGCGTAGCGCTGAATTTGGCTCAGGCGAATTACGGCGCGGCGCGCGCTGACTGCGAGCGCGCCCGGTCCGTGGTCTCGGCATTGTCCGCAATCGCTTGCCCCGCCGTCGTGGACGGCCTGACCGGCAAGGCCCGATCCGCCTACGCCACCTTATCGGCGGCCATGGCGCAATCCCCGACATCCGATCCGGACCAGAAACAGTGGATGCTCACGCGGCTGGCAGAAATGGCGCAGCGCTTCGGCGACGGCAAACGCGCGGAACGTCATTTCCGTGAAGCGTTGGCGGCGAGCGGTCCGGACCAGTTTGTACTGGCCGCCTACGCAGATTTCCTGCTCGACGAAAAGCGGCCAGCCGAAGTGATAGCACTTCTCAAGGACTGGTCGCGCTCCGACTCGCTGCTGCTGCGTCTGGCGCGCGCCGAATCAATGCTCGGGACGCGAGCCGCCGCGGAACACACGAAGGCGCTGGCGGATCGCTTCGCCGCCGCGGCGTTGCGCGGCGATAAGCTGCATCAAAAGGATGAAGCGCTGTTCGAGCTGCACCTGCGCAATAGCCCCGCCCGCGCGGTCGAACTCGCCAAGGAGAACTGGACCGCGCAACGCGAACCCAGCGACGCCAGGGTTCTGCTGGAGGCGGCAATCGCCGCGAATCGCCCGGAGGCCGCGCGCCCGGCGCTCGAATGGCTGCAGGCGACCGGCTATGAGGACCCCCGCTATCGCGCCTTGGGCGAGGCCCTGGGAAGGCCGGGCAAATGACGGCCGCTCAGCTCCTGCTGGGCCTTGTCCTTGCCTCGGCGCCGCTGGGCCAGGCGCAGGCGCACAAACCGAGCGACAGTTACCTTGCGTTGAGGATCGACGGCGCGCATGTTGCCGGGCAGTGGGATATCGCCGTGCGCGATCTTGAAGCCGCGATCGGGTTGGACTCTGACGGCGACGGTGAGGTCACTTGGGGCGAACTCAAGTCCCGCCATGCGGACATCGCCGCCTACGCGCTGGCGCGGCTGGCTTTGCAGGCCGATGCGGGGCCTTGCACGCTGCGCGCCGCTGAGCACCTCCTCGATCATCACAGCGACGGTGCGTACGCCGTGCTTCGTTTCCAGGCTGACTGCGGCGGAACAGGCGATGCGCTGGAAATCCGATACAGCCTGTTCTTCGATTTTGACGCCCAGCACAAAGGGCTGCTTCGCCTCGAGGCTCAGGGCCAGACGCACACCGCTGCTTTTGCGGCTGACCGAGCGACCCAGCGTTTCGAGCTGCGCCGCGCCTCCGTGCTCGAGCAGTTCCTGTCCTTCACGCGCGAAGGCGTCTGGCACATCTGGATCGGCGTCGACCACATCTTGTTCATTGTTTCGCTGCTGCTTCCGGCGGTGCTGACGTTTGGCTACCGGCGCTGGCAGCCGGCCCCTCGTTTTGCGCCGGCATTCTGGGACACATTCAAAGTGGTGACCGCCTTCACCGTAGCTCACTCCGTCACGCTATCGCTCGCAGCGCTCGGGGTCATATCGCTGCCTTCGCGGCTGGTCGAATCGGCAATAGCGGCGTCGGTCGCCCTTGCTGCGGCCAACAATTTGCTGCCCCTGGTGCGCGCCGGCCGGTGGCTGGTCGCGTTCGTGTTCGGACTCATCCACGGCTTCGGATTCGCCAGCGTGCTTGCCGATCTCGGACTTCCCAAGGAGAGTTTGCTCGTCGCCCTGGTCAGCTTCAATCTCGGGGTCGAGATCGGCCAATTGGTGATCGTGTCGCTATTCCTTCCGCTCGCCTTCGCATTGCGCGCAACCTGGCTCTACCAGCGGCTGGTCATGACCGGCGGGTCGGTGGCCGTAGTAGTCATCGCACTCATTTGGCTTGCCGAGCGAGCGCTGAATCTCAAGATTCTGAATATTTAGAAATCGGGATTCTGGATTCAGGATTCAGCGAAGTCAGCCGCGCGAAGCGCGGCCCCTAGATCCCCAATCTTGAATCCCGACTCCCGCCGTTGGCTACAATAGGCACATGCGCAACGTGCCGTCATGCCGCCGGCCATGAACCAGCAGATCCGATCGCGGGCGCCTTCTCGCAAGTGGATCGGGATCGCGATCATCGCGGCCGTATTGGCATCGGCATATGTCCTTGGCGGATTCGTGCTCCTGCCGTGGATCGCCGAGCGCTCGCTTTCCGGCCTGATCGAAGAGCACCTCCATCACCGGGCGCGCGTGGGTGCCATCAGCTTCAACCCCTTCACCCTCAGGCTGCAAGCGCGGGAATTTGCGCTCGAGACGATCGCCGGCGGGCCGGTTTTCGCATTCACCGACGCCACCGTCGACCTCGAGTGGCGCTCGCTCACACGAGGCGCCTGGGTGCTCGATGAACTGCGGCTGGTCAATCCGTCGGCCCGTTTAGAGCTGTCCAAGGAGGGCCGCCTGAACCTTGCCGCCCTAGCGCCCGATCGAGGCGCTGCGCCTGCGACACCGCTCCCGAACTTCGCCATCGCCCGTCTTGCTGTCGTCAACGGAAGCATCGACTTCGAGGATCTTCGGCAGGGCTACCGCAATCGACTGGAGGGGATATCCATCGATCTGTCGTCGCTTTCAACGCTGGGGGAGAAGAAAGGACCCTATATGCTTGCCGGCCGGACACCGGGCGGCGCGGCATTGCAATGGAAAGGGGAGCTTTCGCTCGCGCCGCTGGAGGCCACCGGCACCCTCGCGGTGGGAAACGTGCCGCTCGCGGACCTCATGCCCTACGTCGATGAGGTCGCCGCAATGCGCATTGTCGCCGGCCGAGCCGATCTCGAACTGCCGTATCGCTTCGCCCTCACCGGGGGCCAGCCCCGATTCAGTCTCGCTGGAGCGAAGCTCGAGGTGCGCGATCCCGCGCTCGCAAGCACCGGGCAAGAAGCTCTGCTCGTGAAGCCCGGCACCATCTCTCTTGGCGGCGTGGATTTCGATTGGACTGTGCAACGCGCATCGGCAAGGTCATTGCGCATCGGCGAATCGACGATCGCCTCCGGCAAAGACAATGCACCGCTCGCCAAAATCGGCGCGCTTACGCTCGACGGCGCGGCATTCGAAATCGGAACCCGCCGCGCATCAGCGGCGACCCTGAACGTTGGCGGCATCGAATTCGCCGCCACCGAGGGAAACGCAGGAACCGCTGCGCTCGGCCCGTTTGCGATCGAGGGTCTGGGTTTCGACCCCAGGACGCGCCGGGTTTCGGCGCGCGCGCTCAACGTCGCCGGCGCGGTTCTCACGGGCGGAGACGGCAAGCAGCCGCTCGCGAAGCTGGGGCAGCTTGCGCTGGAGGGCTTGGAGTTCGATTTCGACTCGCAAAGCGCCTCGGCAAAAGGCTTGCGCCTCGCCGACCTCGCATTGGCGCTCGAACGCGGCGCCAATGGCGACCTGGATCTGGCGCGCTTGTGGTCCGGCAAGAGAGATGGTTCAAGCGGCGCCAGTTCCCCTGCGTGGCGGTTTGGCATCGACTCGGTGGAGTTCGCCAATGCTTCGGCAAACTACACCGACTTGACCGCCAAGACTCCGCTTGCCCTTGCCATCAGCGGTCTGTTCGCCCGTTTCAAGCTCGAAGCATCATCCGGAGCCGAAGGATTTGGCATGCGCCTGGAAGCGGAGAAACTTTCGCTTGCCAAACTCGATGCCGTTGCGGCATCGGCAGCGCTGGGCGCTGCCCCGGCGCTAAGGGTCACCGATTTCTCGATCGATGGCACCCGCTTTAACAGCGCCGCGAACACGCTCGAGATTCAGAGCGTGCGCATAGGCGGTCTCGGCGCGGACACGTTGCTGGAAGATGGCCGAGCGTCGCTGCTCGATCTCCTGCCCAAGACGCAGGATTCCAGCGCGGCAAAACCGTTATCGGCGCGGATCAGGTCTCTGGCGCTGGATGAAGGCAGCTTAAGCATCGCCGATCGCACCAGCGGCATCGCGATCGCTCTCGATCACACCAGCGCCAAACTCCGCAATGTCTCGACCGATCCGAACAGGCGGCTCCGCTTCGAAGTGAGCACCGAAGTAAGAAGCGGCGGGCGGATCGCGCTTCGCGGCCGCGCACTGCCCGCCAAAGGAACGCTCGAGGCGCAGGTGGACGCCAAGGCGATTGCGATGGCGCCGCTACAGCCGTTGCTCTCGCGCCACTCGAGCTTGGCCCTCGGCTCGGGTGATGTTTCGCTTTCCGGTGCGCTGCGCATCGGCGGCGACGGCGCAAAATTCACGTACTCCGGAGCCGCCCATGTCGCGAATGTCGCGCTCGATGACCCTGCCGGGGCGAGGTTGATCGGCTGGAAGTCCGTTTCAACCGAATTGCTCAAGGCGACGCTTTCACCCGACCAGATCGAAATCGATGAACTGCGCTTCAACGCTCCTGCCGGCCGCCTTGCGATCGCCGCCGACGGCACCAGCAACCTCTCGCGGGCTTTCGCACGAAAGGAGGCTTCGGCCAGTTCAAGCGCCCCCGCCGCCGCGAAGGACGATGGAACGCCCATCGTCACGCCGAAAACAGCGCTTGATGCGGAAGCAGCGGAGCCGAAACCTGGCGATGGCGTTCCGTTTTCGGTGACGGTGCGTCGAGTGCGCGTCGAGCAGGGCGCGCTCGATTTTTCCGACGACAGTCTCAGTCCCCGCTTCGTGGCAAAAATCTACGAACTTGCGGGCACGGCTAACGGCCTGTCGAGCGACCAAGATACCCGCAGTCAATTCTCCCTCGAAGGCCGCGTTGACGAGTTCGGTTATGCGCGCTTATCGGGCTCGGTCAATCTGTTCGCGCCGCGCAACCGGAGCACATTTCGCGTGCAATTGCGCAACATCGACCTTGCGGGCGCGTCGCCGTACGCCATGCGCTTTGCCGGCTATCGCATCGCGAGCGGCCACCTGGCGCTCGATCTCAACTACCGGGTGCGCACCAGCCTGATCGAAGGCGACAACAAGATCACGCTCCAAGATTTCAAGCTCGGCGAGCATGTCGAAAGCCCTGACGCGCTCAAGCTGCCGTTCGAGCTTGCAATTGGGCTGCTCAAAGAGCCCGACGGCACGATCAACCTGGAGGTTCCGGTCAGAGGCAACCTGGACGACCCGCAATTCAGTTTGGCGCCGCTTATCTGGAAAGCGATCGGGAACCTGATCGGCAATGTCATCGCGGCGCCGTTTCGCGCGCTCGCGCATCTGTTTGGCGGCGCTTCGGAAGACAATGCCGGTATGATCGCCTTTGACCCGGGGAGAAGCAGGCTGCTGCCCCCCGAGCGGGAGAAACTCGGGCGTATCGCCCAGGGGCTCTCCAAGCGCCCGGAGGTGAAGCTTCTCATCCCGGCGCGCTACGACGCCGAGGCTGATGCCCGCGCCATGAAGCGGGCCGCACTGGGCCGCGAAATCGGCCGCCGTGCGGGGTTCGCGGTCGCTGAAGACGAAGAACCGGGACCTCTCAATCTCCAAGACAAGCCGACCCGCGCCGCCTTGAGAGCCTTATTTGCCGAACGATTCTCCCGGGCGGAGCTGGACAAACTGCGTGGCCAGGCCGAAGAAAAGGCGCGCGCTGCCGGCCAGCCGCCGCCTTCGGTGGCCGATCGGGTTCGCAACCTCATGAGCGGCGAGCCGCAGATCGTCGATGCGCGCGAGTTTTACCAGACTCTGCTGCGCAGACTTCGCGAGGAGCAGCCGCTGGCGAGCGATGCTCTGGCCGAGCTTGCGCGCCAGCGCGGGCTCGCAATCGAAACGGCGCTCAAAGCAGCGGGTGCCGACGCCTCTCGGATTGCGCAGACAACCGCCGAGCCGACCTCGGAGCCCGAGGCTAAACAAATCAAGCTGCAGCTTTCGCTGACGGCTCGTTAGCCTCTCTCGGCGGCTTCGTCCTCGTTGCTCGGCAGCTCCTCTCTCCCATCAAGTGTCGCGCCGAGCCGGCGGCGAAGACCAGGAGCCTTATCTGGGCTTCGCCGTCGGTGAGGGCAGCGCGGAGCGCCGCGGCACAGGGAGAGAGGAGCTGCCGAGCAACGAGGGACGGTGCCTGTTTCGCGTAGGCGCTTTATTGAATCGATTTCTTGCTCAGGACCTTAGCGGACTGCCTGCGCCAACGCCCCTTCCACGGTCTCCAGCCAGACAAATTCGAGCTTCTCGCGCGCTTCGGCGGGAATCTCCTCGAAGTCGCGCCGGTTGCGCGCGGGCAGCATCACCCGCGAGATACCGGCGCGCATCGCGGCCAGCACCTTTTCCTTGATTCCGCCTACCGGCAGAACCAGGCCGCGCAAACTGATCTCGCCCGTCATGGCCGTGTCGTTGCGCACCGGCTTGCCCGCGAAAAGCGATGCCAAGGCAACAAACATGGCGACGCCGGCGCTTGGACCGTCTTTTGGAATCGCACCCGCCGGAACGTGGACGTGCACATCGGACTTCTCGAAAGCGCCGGCATCGATCCCGAGGCTCGCGGCGCTGGATTTCACCAGCGTCAGCGCGGCTTGTGCACTCTCCTTCATCACGTCGCCGAGCTGCCCCGTAAGAATAAGCCTGCCGGCGCCAGCCGTTCGGCTCGCTTCGACGAACAGAATGTCCCCCCCGACCGGCGTCCAAGCCAGGCCGGTTGCAACCCCCGGAACGCTGACGCGCAGCGCGACGTCACTCTCGAACTTCGGCGGTCCCAGGACAGCGGCGAGGTCGCCCTCGTCCACGCGCACCCGTTCGAGCTTGCCTTCGGCGATCCTCACCGCGGCATTGCGGCAAAGCGAGCCGATCTGACGCTCGAGATTTCGCACTCCCGCCTCGCGGGTGTAGTCGCGAATGAGCGCCGCGAGCGCTGCGTCGCCGATCTCGAACTGCTCGTCCTTCAGACCGTTTTCCTTCAACTGGCGCCTGACCAGGTAGCGCCGCGCGATTTCCCGTTTTTCCTCTTGCGTATAGCCCGGCAAGTGCAAGATTTCCATCCGGTCGCGCAGCGGTCCCGGAATGGCATCGAGTACGTTGGCCGTGGCGATGAACAGCACCCGCGACAGGTCGAAAGGCACCGCGAGGTAATTGTCGCGGAATGTGTTGTTCTGCTCCGGAACGAGAACTTCCAGCATCGCCGAGCTCGGATCCCCGTGCATGCCGGTACCGAGCTTGTCGATCTCGTCGAGCATCAACACGCATCCGCGTGTGCCGGCCTTCTTGATCACCTGGATTATGTTTCCGGGGAGTGCACCGATATAGGTCCGGCGGTGACCGCGGATCTCGGCCTCGTCGTGCGTGCCGCCGAGCGACACGCGCACGAACTTGCGCCCCAACGACCGTGCGATCGATTGTCCCAGCGACGTCTTCCCTACCCCCGGCGGGCCGACAAAGCACAGAATCGGTCCGTGGCCCGATGGATTGAGCTTGCGCACCGCCAGAAATTCGAGGATGCGCTTCTTCACCTGCTCCAGTCCGAAATGGTCTTCGTCCAGGATCCCCCGCGCCTCGGCAATATCGATCGCGTCCGGCGCCGGCTCCGCCCAGGGCAGCTCGATCAGCCAATCGAGATAGGTCCTGATCATGGAGTACTCTCCCGAGGACTCGGGCGTACGTTCCAGACGTTTCAGTTCCTTGATTGCATGCGCCTCGACTTCGGCAGGCATTTTCGCCTCGGCGACGGCACGCCTCAGCTCCTCGATTTCGGCCGCCTCGTTCTCTCCCTCGCCCAGTTCCTTCTGGATGGCCTTCATTTGCTCGCGCAGGAGGTAGTGCCTTTGACCCTGGTCGATGCTCGCCTTGGTGCGCTCGTCGATTTCGCGCGAAAGCTTGAGCACCTCGATCCGATGGGCGAGCAGCGAGAGCACCTCGTCCAGCCGCTTCTCCAAATCGATGATTTCAAGAATTGCCTGCTTCTCCGCAGGCTTGAGATCCATGAATCCCGCAACGAAATCCGCCAGGGCGCCGGCCGAGGTCATGTTCTGCACCATGCCCAGCAACTCCTGCGGCGTCTGCGGTAGGAGTTCGAGCGCCTCGACGGCGCGCTGCTTCATCTGCATCAGCCGGGCTTCGATCTGGCTGCCTTGCGGTTCGGGCTCGGCGATTTTCTCGACACGCGCGACCAGGAACGGATAACCGTCGAGAAACTCGATCACGCGAAATCGCTGCTGCCCCTGGCAGACGATGTGGTGGGCTCCGTCCGGCGTGGTTACGTAGCGCAGGATATTCGCGATAGTCCCGATACGGCATAGATCGTCGGGCGCGGGGCGCTCGGCCTCTGCATTGCGCTGCAAAAGCAATCCGACCGGCTTCTCGTCTTTGACCGCCGCTTGGGCGGCGGCGATCGAAATTTCCCGGCCGATCGCAACCGGCAGGATCATCCCCGGAAACAGCACCAGGTTGCGCACCGGAATCAGTACGAGCGCGTCATCGGGAATGGCGAGCGCACTGCTCGCAGTCCCGCTCGGCGCCGTGCCGCGCATTTCTCCGGAATCCGCGTGTTTGCCCTCAAGCGACATAGTCATGATTGGACTCCCATCACGCCAACCGGCGCAGCCGAAGAGCAAGACAGCCGCGGTCCAGTTGGTGATCGAGCAGCTCGAAGCGCCCCCCCGGCAGCGCAATTCGCCTCTCGAAGTGACCATAGGGAATTTCCAGACGATGGATCATCGCTCTCCTGGACTCGACCGGCAGCGGCCGCTCGCCCGCCACGATAATGGCCACGGCGGTGCCGTCGATCATGACCCTGATCTGCTCGGGAGCGACGCCGGGAAGGGCGACCAGAATCCACAGGCCATCGGCCGTTTCGTACATATCGATCGGCGGCTCCCAACACGCCGCTCCCGCGCCCACCTGGAAGAACTGGCGCTGCAGCCGCTCTGCCGACTGCAGCAGGTCCAGGGCCTCGGACCACATCGAATATTTAGGGTCTTTGGGATGCATGCGGCGTAGATGCGGACGAAAGAGGCGGAAACAAGAGGTTCGAGCGCAATAAGCTCCAGTTCCCTGCGTTCCAGCGATACCGGAGAGGGCGCTCGACCTTCCAGTGCCGCATGAGTTAAAGTCTCGCTAAGTGGAATTCAAACTCAGCGAGGAAACCACCGCATGCCGAAATATTCAACTGAAACAATTCGTAGCGTCGCCTTGGTCGGCCATGGCGCAGCAGGCAAGACGACGCTGGCCGAGGCGCTGCTGTTCAAGGCCGGCGCCCTCGCTTCCCAGGGCACGGTAGAGGCCGGCAACACCGTGTGCGACTTCGATCCCCTGGAGAAGTCTTATGGGCATTCGCTCAATTCCGCACTGGCGAACTTCGACTATCAGGGCGTCCGCGTGCACTTGGTCGACACGCCGGGATATCCCGACTTCGCCGGCCAGGCCATCGGCGCACTCGCGGCCGTGGACACGGCGGCGATCGTGATCAATGCCCAGACGGGCATTGAGCTGAACACCAGACGCATGATGAAGTGGGCAGGCGCGCGCGGATTGTGTCGCATGATCGTGGTCAATAAGATCGATGGCGAGAATGTCGACCTGCCTGCGGTGCTCGCTTCGCTGCAAGAATCATTCGGACGCGAGTGCCTGCCGATCAACCTGCCCGCGAATGGGGGGACCCGGGTAGTCGACTGTTTTTTCAATCCCGATGGCGAGGCGGATTTCTCCTCGGTCGCACAGGCGCACCGCGCGCTGGTCGACCAGGTGGTCGAGGTCGACGAGGCGCTGATGGAGATCTACCTCGACAAGGGAGAGGTGTCCCCCGAACAACTCCACGCCCCGTTCGAGAAGGCCCTGCGCGAAGGGCACTTGATGCCGGTGTGCTTCGTTTCGGCCAAGACCGGCACCGGCATCGTCGAACTGCTCGACATATTGGCGAAACTGGCGCCGAACCCCACCGAAGGCAACGCCCCGCCCTTTCTCAAGGGAGAGGGAAACAATGCGGTTGAGTTTCATGCCGAGCCGGATCCGAAAAAACACGTCCTCGCGCATGTGTTCAAGGTCGTGGTCGACCCTTATGTGGGAAAGCTCGGCGTGTTCCGCGTTCACCAGGGCACGGTGACCAAGGACTCCCAGCTATTCATCGGCGACGGCAAGCGCCCATTCAAAGTGGGACACCTGCTTATGCTGCAGGGCAAGGAATACGTCGAGACTGACGCGCTGGTGCCCGGCGATATCGGCGCGGTGGCGAAGGTCGAGGAAATCGAATTCGACGCGGTGCTGCACGATTCCCACGATGAGGACCGCATTCACCTGCGCCCGCTCGAGTTTCCGGTTCCCATGCAGGGCCTCGCGGTGGAGACCAAGAAGAAGGGCGATGAGCAGCGCCTGTTCGAGGTGCTGCGCAAGCTCGAGGTGGAAGACCCGTGCTTTCGCGTGGAGCGCCATCCGGCCACCAATGAGACCATTATCCGCGGCCTGGGCGAACAGCACCTGCGCTGCAAGCTGGAGAAAATGGTCCAGCAATACAAGCTCGAAGTGACGACGACGCCGCCCAAGATCCCGTACCGGGAGACGATCACCAAGAAAGCCGAGGGCCACTGCCGCCACAAGAAGCAGACCGGCGGCGCCGGACAGTTCGGCGAGGTGTACCTGCGCATCGAGCCCCTCCCGCGCGGCACGGGATTCGAGTTTGTCGATGAAGTGAAGGGCGGCGTCATTCCGACCGTGTTCATCCCAGCAGTCGAAAAAGGCGTGCGCCAGGCGCTCGACGCCGGCATCATAGCCGGCTATCCGGCCGAAGACCTGCGCGTGATCGTGTACGACGGGAAAAGCCACCCCGTGGATTCCAAGGAAATTGCTTTTGTCAGCGCCGGCCGCAAAGCCGTTATCGACGCAGTTACCAAGGCCGGGCCGATCCTGCTCGAACCCATGGTCAACATCGAGGTGCTGACTCCGGAAACCTACATCGGCGATCTCGCCTCGGATATCTCTTCGAAGCGCGGCCAGATCACCGGAACTCAGCCGCTTGCGAGCGACACCTCGGCGATCACGGGCCAGGTGCCGCTTTCGGAACTGGTGGATTTTCAGTCGCGGTTGCGTTCGATGACCGGTGGCCAGGGTTCGTACACGATCGAGTTCAGCCACTACGCGCCGGTGCCGGGTTCGATCCAGCAGCAGATCACGTCGCAGTACAAGACGGCGCGAGAAGAAGACGAGTAGCGCGCGTCCGAACCCGGTTCGGTTCGGACATAAAAAAAGGGGGCATCGCCCCCTTTTTGAATACGCTTTTCAGCGTATGAGAACGCCGTCCTCGAACTTCTCCTCCTCCGGCGCTTCGGACCAGACCTCCTTTGGATAGTAGGCGCGGAAGTCCTTGTCGACCAACTCATAGGGAAAATCGGACCACATCCCGTGATCTTCGACGTACTCCATGTGGCGGCGATTGCTGGCGTCGAACTCCTGGAAAATGGCATCCGAATGCCCGTCGAATTCCGTGGGCACCACCCCGAAGCGCTGGCACAGTCCGAGGTTGAATGCCGGTGCCGCCTTGACCCATTTCCCATCGAGGTACAGCACCGTGTAACCGTGGTAGCGAAATAGGTTCGTCCCCCCCATGCGCTTTCGGAGCTTTTCGGTGGTCAGATGATTGACGACGTCCGAGAGCCCGATAGCGGCGCAGATGCCGACCGCGCGCGCCAGTGCCGCAAGGAGATTCGCTTTCTGAATGCAATAGGCCGACTTCGCCGTGAGCACGTAGCTCGCCACGTAGGTCTCCGGAATGAGCCGGATGGCGAATGGGTCGTAGCGCCAGTCGTCGCGTACGGCATAGAAGAGCTTGACTGCGCGGCCGATATCGCTTTGCTCGCCCGCGACCGTCTTTTCGGCGAACCGGCGCACGGACTCGGTCTTCCAGTCGAGATAATAGGTGCTCTCCAGATAGGCCGGCCCCGGTTCGGGGATGACGCCGGGGGGGGTATGAACCATCATAAGTGTTCTCTCATCGACTCCTAGGGCGCATTATCCTTGAGACCACTGCTTTTTCATAGCCCGTTCTCGGGCCCCAGGAGCACCTGTTTTTCGCCTGGATGGATCGATGAATCAGCGTCCGCTCCGGGCGCAGAATTCCTCTCCGGCGCCCGGGCTCAATTGAGCGCGTTTGCTCCAGCCGTTGCGATCTGTTCATCCTCGAAGGACTGCACCCCGGACACACCGATTGCGCCCACGAACTCGCCCTGATAGGTGATCGGTACCCCGCCTTGAATTGGCAGCAACGGCATCGCCAGCATCGCCAAGCGCCCGCCGGTGATGCGATCCTCCCAGCTCTTGCTCGTTCGGCGCGAAAGGGCCGCGGTGCGTGCTTTCTGCAGCGCGATCTCCGCGTTCGCGGGCGTGGCGCCATCGAGTCGCTGCAGCCACAGCGGATGCCCGCCGTCGTCCAAAATCACAATGGCGACATTCCATTTGTTCTTCAGCGCTTCGGCTTCGCAGGCGGCGGCGATTTTCTTCACGTCGGCAAGGGTAAGGTAGGGTTTGGTCTTCATTGCATTCTCCTGTCAGCTTTGGACATTAACGCTCGCAAGTATTGTCGAACTTGGCGAAGATTTGGTTTTTAAACCCGTCTCCCCCTTTTCGTGCAGTTGCTTGCAACTGCACGAAAAGGGGGAGATTGATATAACGGCAAAACCAGCATCGATGATTCCGGCTCGTCCGCGTCGGGCGCTCGCTTATCTCATTTTCCCGCGAGGGCCGCCCTTATCTGCTCCAGCGCTCCCGGATCCTCGATCGTGGTCAGGTCGCCTGCATCGCGTCCCTCGGCCAGCGCCTGGATCGAGCGGCGCAGCAGCTTGCCCGACCGGGTTTTCGGCAGCAGCGTGATGAAATGCACGCGCGACGGTCGCCCGATCGCACCCAATTTCGCGTCGACGGTCGCCATGATCTCCTGTTCGTGCGCCGCGCGCAATTGCGGCGTCGCGATCTTCGATACGTCCTTCAGCACCGCGAACGCCAGGGGCATCTGCCCCTTCAACTGATCGGCGACGCCGACGACCGCCACCTCGGCGACATTGGTGTGCGTCTGTATTGCCTCCTCGATCTCCCGCGTGCCGAGCCGGTGGCCGGCGACATTGATGACGTCGTCGGTGCGCCCGAGGATGAAGTAATAGCCGTCCTTGTCGCGGATGCCCCAATCGAAGGTCGTGTAGACCATCCTGGCGCTGAAAGTCGTGAAGTAGGTATCGATAAAGCGCTGGTCATCGCCCCACACCGTCGACATGCATCCCGGTGGAAGCGGCGGCACGATTGCCACTACGCCTTTCTCTTCGGCCTCGGCCTCCGAGGCATCGGTCTCGCGCAACAGCCGCAGGTCGTAGCCGAAAGCGGGGAAGCTCGGGCTGCCCAGCTTGATGGGCGTCTTCTCCACGCCAGGCACCGCTGTCAGGATCGGCCAGCCGGTCTCGGTCTGCCAATAGTGGTCGATCACCGGCACGCCGAGCGCGTCTGCAATCCAGCCGTGCGTCGTTTCATCGAGCGGCTCGCCGGCGAGAAACAGGTGTTTGAGCGAGCTGACGTCGTATTTCCTCAGATAGGACTGATCCTGCTTCTTCAGAACGCGGATCGCCGTCGGCGAGGAAAACATCACCGAAACCTCGTTTTCGGAAACGATCTTCCACCAGATGCCCGGGTCGGGCCGGATGGGCACGCCCTCGTACATGATCGTGGTCATGCCGACGAGCAGCGGCGCATAGACGATGTACGAGTGTCCCACCACCCAGCCGATATCGGAGGTCGTAAACATCGTCCCCCCGGGTTCGCCGCAATAGAGGTATTTCATCGAGGCTGCCAGCGCCACGGCGTGGCCGCCAACATCGCGTTGCACTCCCTTGGGCTTGCCCGTGGTGCCCGAGGTGTAGAGGATGTACGAGGGCTCATTCGACTCGAGCCACGTGACCGGAATCTGCGGGTTCATGTTCTGCGAACGCAAGCGCGCGTAATCCAGGTCGCGCCCGGCGACTACCTGCATGCCTTTGTCGATGCCGCGATTGACCAGCACCACCTTTTGCGGCGGAAATTTCGCCAGGTCGATGGCCTCATCCAGCAACTGTTTGTAGTGAATCGCCCTGCCCGCACGCATGCCGGCATCGGCTGAAATCATGACCTTGGGCCTGGCATCGTCGATGCGCGTCGCGAGGCTTGCCGCGGCGAAACCGCCGAAGACCACCGAGTGGATCGCACCGATGCGCGCGCAAGCGAGCATCGCGAATGCGGCCTCGGCGATCATGGGCATGTAGATGATGACCCGGTCGCCTTTTCCTACCCCCAGACCCGCGAGGATCGCCGCGCAGCGGTTCACCTCGGCATGCAGTTGGCGATAGGTGTAGCTCGTCTCCTCGCCGGTCTCGGTGGAAATGTAGACGAGCGCCTTCTGCTCCCCGCGTACCCCAAGGTGGCGGTCGATGGCGTTGTGGCACAGATTGGTTTCGCCGCCGACGTACCATTTCGCGAACGGCGGCCGGCTGTAATCGAGGACCTTCGAGAACGGTTTGTTCCAGTCGATCAACCCCGCCATCTCGCCCCAGAAGCCGTTGCGGTCTTCGATGGACCGCGCGTGAAATGCCTTGTAGCTGGTCACGGATCCTCCTTTGCGAAAAAGCCGGCTGCCGACAAGCCTGCAGACTGTGCAAGCCCCCCCGCTAAGCGGCCATGTCGACCACGAACCGACCGCGCACCTGCGACTTGATGAACTTATCGAATAACCCGGGCAGGCTCTCGAACGGGATCGTCTGCGTCAATTGCTTCAGGTGGCGCGGGCGCAGGTCGCTCGCCAGCCGGCTCCAGACCCGCTGACGCAGCGGCATCGGCGTATAGCCGGAATCGGCCCCGAGCAGGCTCACCCCGCGAAGGATAAACGGCGCAACCGTGGTGTTGAGACTCATGCTGGCGGCAAGGCCGATACTGGCGACGGTGCCGCCGGTGCGCATGGTGCTGATGATCCAGGCGAGCACCTCGCCGCCGAGATTGTCCACAGCGCCGGCCCAGAGTTCCTTGTCCATGGGTTTGATCTTGGCTAGATTCAGGCTCGAGCGCAGCATCACCTCGTTCGCTCCCAGCCCCTTGAGGTAATCCGACTCGCTTTCCTTGCCCGTGAGCGCTGTCACTTTGTAGCCGAGCCCGGCGAGAATGTCGATTGCGATCGATCCGACGCCGCCGGTGGCGCCCGAGACGACCACCGGACCGTTTGCCGGCGCAAGCCCGTTCGTTTCCATCCGGACGATGCCCAGTGCCGCGGTGTAGCCGGCGGTTCCGATCGCCATCGCCTCGAAAAGGCTCATGCCCTTGGGCATCGGGACGATCCAGTCGGCCGGGACACGCGCATACTCTGCGTAACCGCCATCGTGCGATACGCCCAGATCGTAACTGGTGGCGATTACCGCATCGCCTTTCTTGAATCGCGTGTCGCTCGATTCTATCACCGTGCCCGACAGGTCGATTCCGCCGACGCAGGGGAAGCGCCGGATGACCTTGCCGGCGCCGGTAGCCGCGAGTGCATCCTTGTAATTCACGCTCGAATAAGCGACGCGTACGACCACCTCACCCGGATCGAGCTGATCCAGCGACATATCCTCGAAGCGTGCGGCGGTCTTCTTCTCGATCTCGTGGATGCGATAAGCCTTGAACGTGTTCATCGATCTTCCTCGCAGTTGAATTGAGAACCGCGGCGTACAGGGCAACCTGCTCTGCAGGCTCGAGGGAATTCTATCTCAGAGCGTGGCGGTCGCTTGTCGCTCAAGCGACTTTTCGCGGATCGGCAGATTGAACAGCGCCGCGATTACGCCCAAGGCAATGGCCATGCTCCATACCACCCCGTAGGACCCGCTCAGGTCGAACAGGCGCCCGCCCAGCCATGCCCCGAAGAAGGAGCCGATCTGATGCGAAAAGAACACTAGACCACTCAGCATGGCCAGATAACGTACCCCGAAGATATCCGCGATCAGGCCATTGGTCAGCGGCACCGTGGACAGATAGAGCAGACCGAACGCGATGCCAAAAGCATAGGCCGAATAGGGGCTCAAGGGCAGCAGCGCGAACAGCGCGATGACTACGCTGCGTGAGAAGTAGACACCGGCTAGCAGGTATTTCTTCGTATAGACAGCGCCAAGGCGTCCCGAGGCGTAACTCCCGAAAATGTTGAACAAACCAATGAGCGCTATGGCCGCAACGCCCACGCCCACCGCCAGTCCCTGATCGCGCAAATAGGCCGGCAGGTGGGTCGCCACGAAGGTGACGTGAAAGCCACAGACAAAATAGCCGCCCATCAGCAGCCAAAAACTCGGCGTAGCGCTCGCCTGTGCGAGCGCCTGGCGAACAGTCTGGCCGGTCAGGTGAGCCACTGCGTGACGGTCGTCGCGAAGACCGCCGGCCATCGGTATCATAATGAGGGAAATCGCCGCAAGCACGAGCAGTGCGCCGGACCAGCCGAAGGTGGAGATCAGGGCCTGCTCCACCGGGGCCATGAAGAACTGCCCGAAGGACCCGAGCGCGGCGCAAATTCCTATGGCATTGGAGCGTTGCTCCGGGGGAAAAGCGCGCCCGATAACACCGATAACGATGGCGAATCCCGTGCCCGCTGCGGCAAGACCCACGATCAACCCGGCCGAAAGCGAAAGCATCCAGCCGGTGGAAGATACGGACATCGCCGCCAAACCGATGGCGTACAGTAACGCGCTGACCACGACGACGCGCGGGGCGCCATAACGGTCGGCCAAGGCGCCCAGGAACGGCTGCGAGGCGCCCAAAAACAGGTTATGCAGCGCGATGGCGAACGAAAATGTCTCGCGCGGCCAGCCGAACTCCATGGTCATCGGGCGGAGGAAGAAGCCGAAGCCGACGCGCAGGCCCACCGAAAGCGTCAGGATCAGCCCGCCGCAAACAAGAATCGTCCGCAGCGTGCGGGCATCCGTTGTCATTGTTCCCGTCCTCCTGTCTTGATTATACCGGCGCGGGCTCGCCTGCTCGTGCACCTCAGAGTAGCGAAGTCGCGGTGTTGCGCGGACGAAAAGCCGTCCGTGCGGATCGTCGATTGCGCACCGAAGAAAAGGCAATCCGTGCGCAATCGACGATCTCGGCCAAAACTCTACCAAGTCCCTGCTGTTAACCATAACCGCGCATTCTGCACGGATGGCGTTTATCCGTGCAGAATGCGCGGTTGGCGCGCGCAGCGCGCAAGTCCGCTGGTCGCATGAGACAAGACTTAAGACGCCGTATATAGCTCGGCCGGACGAGCCAGCCGCACCGTGAGGCCCTGGTTCCGGGACTAGAGATGCAGCGCCCGTTTTCCCACCGCCAGGGACGCCTCGTGCATGACCTCCGCGAGCGACGGATGGGCATGGCAAATGCGCGCAATGTCCTCGGCGCTGGCACGGAATTCCATTGCCATCACCGCCTCGGCTATCAGCTCCGAGGCGTGCGAGCAGATGATGTGCACGCCCAGCACGCGGTCGGTCTTGGCGTCGGCGAGGACTTTCACGAACCCCTCGGTTTCGTCTTGACCGAGCGCGCGTCCATTGGCGGCGAACGGCGCCTGGCCCACGCGATAGGCAATATCCTCGGCCTGCAGTTGTTGTTCGGTCTTTCCAACCCAGGCGATCTCCGGTGCGGTGTAAATCACCCAGGGAATCACGTCCAAGTCGACGTGCCCCGCCTGGCTGGCGATGTGCTCCGCAACCATGACGCCCTCGTCCATGCCCTTGTGCGCAAGCATCGGACCGCGCACGACGTCGCCGACGGCGTACACCCCGGGCAAGTTGGTACGGCAGTGCGCGTCGACGTCGATGAATCCGCGCTCGCCGATCTTGAGACCCACGGCATCGGCACCGAGTCCCTTGGTGTTGGGAATCCTGCCGATCGATACCACGAGCTTGTCGCACTCGAGAAGCTGGCCGCCGCCGGAGTCCTTGTACTCGACCCTGACCCCTTTTGCATCGCGAGTCACCTTGCCGATCTTCACGTCAAGACGGATATCGAGCCCCTGTGTCTTGGTGAATATTTTCCAGGCCTCCTTCGACACTGCCTTATCGCAGGCACCCAGGAAATCGGGCAGCGCCTCGAGCAAGGTTACCTTGGAGCCAAGCCGGCGCCAGACGCTCCCGAGTTCCAGCCCGATCACCCCGGCGCCGATGACGCCGAGCCGAGGCGGCACGGTTCGAAACGCCAGCGCGCCGACGTTATCGCAGACAACTTCGTTGTCCACCGGCACTTCGCTCAAGTGGCGGGCGATCGAGCCCGTGGCGATAATCACATGCTGCGCCTCGACGGTCTGCGCAGCGCCGTCGCCTTTCACCTCGAGCCGGTACGGGCCGGCTCCGCCGACAAAGCTGCCATGGCCCTTGAGCCAAGTCACCTTGTTCTTCTTGAACAGGAAATCGATGCCGTTGACGAGCTGCGCGACGATCTTTTCCTTGCGCGCCTGCATTTTTCTCACGTCCATCTCCGCGCCTTTGACCGAAATGCCGTGCGCAGAAAACTTCTGCAGGACGCGTTCGTAGTTCTCGGATGACTCCAGCAGCGCCTTGGACGGAATGCAGCCGACGTTGAGGCAGGTGCCGCCGAGCGCATAGTCGCCCTTATCGTTCTTCCAGTTGTCGATGCAGGCCGTGGAAAAACCCAGTTGTGCGGCGCGGATCGCGGCAACATATCCTGCCGGACCTGCGCCGATTATCACCACATCGTATGTTTGCGTCATATTAGATTCCGTGAGGTGTGAGGGCTGAAGAGCGAGGAGTCAGAAGCCCGGAGCAGCAAGTGAAGTCGCGACCATGAAACTTCGCCTCCTTGCTCCTCACTCTCTTACAATTCCAGCAACATCCGCGCCGGATCCTCCAGCGCTTCCTTTACCGCGACCAGCGACAGAACCGCCTCGCGCCCGTCGATGATGCGATGATCGTACGACATCGCCAGGTAATTCATCGGCCGGATTACGATCTGGCCATTTTCGACGACCGGGCGGTCCTTGGTGGCATGAATGCCAAGAATAGCGCTCTGCGGCGGATTGATGATCGGCGTGGACAGCATGGATCCGAACACGCCGCCGTTGGAGATCGAGAAGGTACCTCCAGTCAGTTCCTCGATTCCAAGCTTGCCTTCCTGCGCGCGCTTGCCGAAGTCGGCAATTCTTTCCTCGATTTCGGCAAAACTCATCTGGTCGGCGTCGCGAAGGATAGGCACAACAAGACCGCGCGGGCTGCCGACGGCGATGCCGATGTCGATATAGCCGTGGTAGACAATGTCGTTGCCGTCGATCGAAGCATTTACCACGGGAAACTTCTTCAACGCCGCCACCACGGCCTTGACGAAGAAGGACATGAAACCCAGCTTGATGCCGTGTTCTTTTTCGAACCGGTCCTTGAACTTGGTGCGAAGCTCCATCACCGGCTGCATGTTGACCTCGTTGAAGGTCGTCAGGATCGCAGCGGTCGATTGCGACTGGACCAAACGCTCGGCGATGCGCGCCCGCAGGCGCGACATCGGCACCCGCTGCTCGGACCGATCCCCGAGGATCCGGTCGATCACCACCGGTGTGGACAAGGGCGGCATCGGAGGCTTCTGTTCAGCCTTCGGAGGCAGCGCCGGCTCCGCAGGCGCTTTCGCGGATTCCGCAGGGGCTTTGACTTTGCTCTCGGTCTTTTCGCCCTCGAGATGCTGGATGATGTCGCCTTTGGTAATACGCCCGCCGCGTCCGGTGCCGGGGATGCTCTGCGGATTGATGCCGGTTTCGGCAATCATCTTGCGCGCGGCGGGCAGCAGCTTCGCTTCTTCGTTCGCAGGCTTGCGCGCCGGGGCCGCTTCCCTGCTCGGCGTGCCCGATTTGACCGGCTGCGGTCTGGCCGATTCGAGCGCCGCAGATTTTGCCTCGGACTTTGCGTCGGTATCTATGGTCGCGATGACCTCGCCGCTCACTACGATGTCGCCATCGCCCTTGATGATTTTCGCGATGACACCCGCTTGCGGCGCCGGAAGCTCGAGCACGACCTTATCGGTTTCAATGTCGATCAGGTTTTCGTCCCGCGCGACGCGCTCTCCCTCTCTCTTGCGCCAAGTAAGCAGCGTCGCCTCGGCGACCGATTCAGACAGCTGCGGAACCTTGACTTCAACGAGCATGATGGCGTCCTTGATCAGAGTCTTCTTGTCTTCAGCGCACGGCGGGGCCTTAGCCCCGCCGTGCGGTCTTACCGTTTGTTTCTCGCCCGCATGACGACATTATCGGCAATCTTGCCGAAGGCGGCGTCGATCAGTTGCTTTTGCTGCTCATTGTGCAGGGAAAGATAGCCCACAGCGGGCGTCGCCGACGATGGACGCAGCGCGTACGCAAGCACCTGATCGGCGCGAAGGTGGCGCAGCAGATAATGCTGAATACGGTGCCAGGCACCCTGGTTGCCGGGCTCCTCCTGGCACCACAGTATTTCACCCGCATTCGCATAACGCGCGATTTCGGCCCTGAAATCGTCGTGCGGGAACGGATAGAGTTGTTCGATTCGCACCAGCGCAACGTCGTCGATGTTGCGCTGTCGCCGCGCCGCGAGCAGATCGTAATAGAGCTTGCCGCTGCAGAAGACGACGCGCCTTACTTTCCCCGCGTCGAGCTTTTCTACTTCGGGGATAACCGGCATGAAGCGCCCGCTCGCCAGGTCCTCGAGACTGGAGACCGACTCCTTGTGCCGCAGCATGCTCTTGGGGCTCATGATAATCAGCGGCTTGCGCAGCGGACGCAGCATCTGCCGACGCAGCATGTGAAACATCTGCGCCGGGGTCGTGGGCATGCACACCTGGATGTTGTAGTCGGCGCACAGCTGCAGGAAGCGCTCCGGGCGCGCCGACGAATGCTCGGGACCTTGGCCCTCGTAGCCGTGGGGCAGCATCAGCGTCAGTCCGCAAAGCCGGCCCCATTTGACCTCGCCGGAAGCGATGAACTGGTCGATGACGACTTGCGCGCCGTTGGCGAAATCGCCGAACTGCGCCTCCCAGATCACCAATTCGTTCGGCTCGGCAGTGGCATAGCCGTATTCGAATCCGAGCACGGCCTCCTCCGAGAGCAATGAATCGATCACTACGAATTCGGGCTGCTTGTCGGCCACGTTGCACAGGGGCACGTAGATGCCCTGGTCCCAGCGCTCACGATTCTGATCGTGCAACACCGCATGGCGGTGAAAAAACGTGCCTCGCCCCGAGTCCTGCCCTGAGAGGCGCACCGGGTACCCCTCCGCGAGCAGGCAGGCGTAGGCAAGATTCTCCGCCATGCCCCAGTCGAGCGGAATCCTGCCCTCGCCCATCGCCCTGCGATCGGAAATGATGCGCTCCACGCGAGGATGCAATTTGAAATTGTCGGGAATGGTGGTAAGGCGACGCGCCAATTCCTGAAGCTTTGGCAGCGCCACCGCGGTGTCGCAGGGCGCGTTCCAGGCCGTCTTCTTCAGAAATGGACTCCAGTTCACCGCGTAGGGCGGGGTGAAATTGGACATGATGGTCTTGTTGCCGTGTGAACCCTCATCCATCCCGCTGCGGAACGCCTGCACCATGGCGTCGGCCTCGCCTTCGCCGATCAGTCCCTGCGCCTGCAGAAAATCCGCATACAGCCGGCGCGTGCCCGGGTGCTTGCTGATGATCTTGTACATCAGCGGCTGGGTCACCATCGGCTCGTCTTGCTCGTTGTGGCCGAGCCGGCGGAAACACACCATGTCGACGACCACGTCTTTCTTGAACTGATTGCGAAAGTCCAGCGCGAGCTCCGTGACCAGCAGCACCGCCTCGGGATCGTCCCCGTTGACGTGGAAAACCGGAGCCTCGACCATCTTGGCCACGTCGGTGCAATAGATGGAGGAGTGCGTGTCGCGCGGATCGGATGTCGTGAATCCGATCTGGTTGTTGACCACGATGTGCACGGTGCCGCCGGTTCGATAGCCGCGAGTCTGCGACAGGTTGAGCGTCTCCATCACCACGCCCTGCCCTGCGAACGAGGCATCGCCGTGAATGAGAACAGGAAGCACCATTTCTCCTTCCGCGTCGCGGCGCCGGTCCTGACGCGCCCGCACCGAGCCCTCGACCACGGGATTGACGATTTCCAGGTGCGAGGGATTGAAAGCGACGGTCACGTGCATCGGGCCGCCGGGCGTCATCACGTTGGAGGAAAAGCCCAGGTGATACTTGACGTCGCCCGCCATCACGTCGCTTGGGTGCTTGCCCTCGAATTCGGAGAACAGGTCCTTCGGCATTTTCCCGAGCACGTTGACCAGCACGTTCAGTCGTCCGCGGTGGGCCACGCCGATTACCGTCTCCTGCACGCCGGCGGCACCGGCCTTCTGCAACAGGTCATCGAGCAGCGGAATGAGGGTTTCCGCTCCTTCGCCCGAGAATCGCTTCTGCCCGACATAGCGCGTATGGAGGTATCGCTCCAGGGTCTCGGCGGCAGTCAGCCGCTCGAGAATGTGGCGCTTCACCTCGGGGGAATAGTCCGGCTTGGAGCGGCACGATTCGAGGCGCTGCTGGATCCAGCGCTTTTCGCGCGGATCGCTCAAGTACATGTATTCGGCGCCGATCGAACTGCAATAAGTGTCACGCAGGCCCTTGATGATGGCGCGCAGCGTCAGGCGCTCAGCGCCGAAATACAGACTGCCGGCGTCGAACACCATGTCCATGTCGGTCTCGGTGAGGTCGTAGAACCCCGGCTCGAGTTCCGGAATGTGCGCTCGCCCCTGTCGCTTGAGCGGATCCAGGTCGGCCCAACGCGCACCGAGGAAGCGGTAGGCGCCGATGAGCTGCTGGACAAACACCTGTTTGCGCGCAATTGTGACATCGCTTGCCATCGCCGCCGAGCGCATTCGGCCTTGTTTGGCGCGCAGCGCAAACGATTCGACGACCGGCGCGTGTGCCACGTCCCGTACAGCCCCGCCACCGGGCGCAGGCAGCACCTGCATCTTGTCGAAGTACTCTCGCCATTCCTCGGTTACCGACTGCGGATTGTCGAGGTACGACTCGTACAGCGCTTCGATGAACGGCGCATTGGCGCCGAAGAGATAGGAGTTGGCCAAGAACTGTTTCATCGTACTCATAAGGCAGTCGCTCCTTGGCCTATTTCACAGTGAGCAACGTACGCGAATCATTATGAAATAGGTTCATCAAGACGTTCAAGGGCTCGACGACCCAGCCGCTCGGCCCCTGCTTAAGGCGCCGCTAGCTCTCTTCCGCGGACAGCTTCTGGCGTGCCAGCAGATCGAGCGGGAAGGGCTCGGTCCCGTGCAACTCCGGGGGAGCAGGGAAGAACCGGGACGCACTGGCCAGGTGGACCTGGATTTGCGCGGCAAGTCCGGTCGCGATGAGCTTACGCGCGATCCTGATGCCCTCGTCGCGGACCATGCGCGTGAAGCGATCCAGACCACGGTCGGCTTCGGGCACCTCCTTGAACTCGAAGTACTCGCGGACGCTCTGGGGCGGCTTGAGGATCAGGATCGGTTTCTTCAGTTCGTCCTCCTCTATGCGTCCGCGATAGGTCGCCAGGTAGTGCATGGGCGAGAGATCCTCGTGTGAGATATCCCAGTCGCGGTCGTAGTGCTTGACAGTGAACATCTCGACCCGGTCCTCCTCGGTGACCGCGATAGCGAAAATGCAGCCGGGGAACTGGGCTTTGGACCGCCGGTAGGCCTCGAAGACTAGCTTGCCGCACTGGCGCTCCCGTTCCTCGCCTTCCGTGGCGCGCACCGCCACCGGCTGGGCGGGCGCCGGAGCTTCGGCAGCGGCGGTTGCGACGCGCGCCGATGGGAATTCCACCAGGCCGCCTTCCGCCGGGAGGGACCGGTACTTCTGCGGCAGCCGATATTTGTCCCGGCGCGACGGATCCAGCGATTCAGCGGTCATGCCCGGCAGATAGGGCAGTCGCAGCGTCATGGTCGTGCCCCTGCCCACGGTGCTTTCGATCGCCAGGTCGCCGCCGAACTGGGCGACCGTCTGGCGCACGAACACGAACCCGAGCGAGTGGAGTTCGCCATCCAGGCTCTGGCGGTCGGCGAGGAGCTGTTGGATCTTCTCGGGTGACATGCCCATGCCGTCGTCCCGCACGCGCAAGGCCACGCGGTCGTCCTCAATGACGGCGCTCACGTTGAGCACGCCCGCCCTGCGCCCGCTCATGGCATCGACGGCATTCATAACCAGGTTGAAGTACATGCGGCGGAAACGCTGGCGGTTGCCGACGATGACCGCCGGATCCAGCCGGTCGAGCTGCAACTCGACGCGGGACTCGGACTTCTCGACCACGTACCCCACGACTACGTCGCGCGTGAAATCGCGGATGTCCTCGGCGATGTCGAACTCCTCGTGGGCGCCCGGGTGCTCAAGCTCCTCGAGGAAGGCTTCGATGCGCCAGTGCACGCCGTACAGCCAGACGATGCAGTTGCGGTAGTGGCGCCGCGAGCGAACGGAGCGGGCATCATCGGGCAGAAAAGCCAGCACCTTGTCCGACCGGCCCCACAGGGGGTTGAGGATGAGCTCGCATGCTTCGCGGATGGTCTCGATGTACCGGCGGCCGAGGAGGAGGATGGTGCGGTCCGGCGAAAAGCTCTTCACCGCATTCGAGTAGTCCTGGTAGGCACGGCGCAATGCGCCGAGTTTCCCCTTCAACTCCTGGACATCCGCACCATGCAGAACCTGCGCCTGCTCGATGTTGTAGATCTCGAGGTCGGTGTTCAGGGTGACGTGGTAGTGGAGGATATCGTTGAAAAAGCCCTCCACACGAAGGTCGTGGATGAGGAACTTGACCTCAGCGACTTGTTTCTTGATCCCTCCGCCGTAGTCCGGCACGGCTGGGGATGAAACGCTTCGTAGATCTGTCGTCACCGTTTAGACCCTAGCACGATAGGCAGTTCAATTCGCATCAGCATGGACGGCAAGGGCCGCTGGCTCGACAATGTGTTCGTTGAGCGGCTTTGGCGCTGCGTGACGTATGATTAGTATATATGCTTGCCTGCGCAAAATAGGCAGCGCGATGTGAATTTGGCTATCCACCGCGCCGCCCGCCTTTTCCGCCTCAGCGGGATCGGCGGCGGCACCGTGGATGACTACCCCAACGAACCGGACCAGCCCTACTTCCTGCCGCCTTCGGCCGCCCACTTCTCGAGCATGTCGGTGGTGACGGACTTGGGCCGCTCCAGGGCGTAGCCCAAAGCGCGGTCCCAGGTGATATTGGCCATGCAGCCAAGAGCGCGGCCCACGCCGAAAAGGACTGTATAGAAGTCCCAGTTCTTGAGGCCGTAGTACCACTGGATTACACCGGATTGCGCATCGACGTTTGGCCAGGGGTTCTTGGTGTGGCCATGCTCGCCAAGGACGCCCGGCGCAACTTCGAAGATCATGGAAACCAGCTTGAACAGCGGATCGTCCTTGAGGCCCGGAGTCCTGAGACAGAATTCGCGCTGCGACATATAGCGCGGATCGGTCTTGCGCAGGACGGCATGACCATACCCCGGGATGACCTGTCCGGAATTGAGGGTATCCCAAAGCGCTTTGGTGATTAATTCCCGGGTGGGCTCAACGCCTTTGCAGTACTTCTCCTGGAACTTCATGGTCCAGCTGAGCACTTCCTGGTTGGCAAGGCCGTGGAGCGGGCCCGCCAGGCCGTTGAGACCGGCAGAGTACGCATAGTAGGGGTCGGACAATGCCGAGTGCACAAGGTGGGTAGTGTGGGCCGAAACGTTGCCGGATTCGTGGTCGGAGTGGAGTATGAAGTACATGCGGGCCACGTCTTTATACTCTTCGCTCTGGCCGATCATATGGGCGAAATTGGCGCCCATGTCCAGCTTGGGGTCTATGGTGGTCTGCTTATCGCCCCTGTACTTCAGGTTGTAAATGAAGGCGGCGATGACGGGAATACGCGCCACGAGGTCGCTGGCATCCTCGTACAGAGATTCCCAGGCGTTCATCTTGTTGAACTTGCCCGAGTTATAGTGAGCGGCGAACTTGGAATCCTTCTGTAAAGCAAGCATACCGGTGGAGAGCATTACCATCGGATGACTCTCCCGCGGCAGGGCGCGGATCACCTCAAACGCGTACTTGGGGACTTCCTGTCGTTTTTTCCACTCTGCAAGGACTTCGTCCACCTGGGCCTGGGTGGGAACGTCGCCAGTCAGGAGGAAGTACCAAAAGGACTCGACCGTCGGATAAGTGGAGCCAGGAGCCTTGGGAAGGGCCGCAAAGGTTTCGGGGATGGTCTTGCCCCTGAAGCGAATCCCTTCCTGCGGGTCGAGGTAGGAGATATCGGTGACTAGACACCTGATGTCACGGGCTCCGCCGATACACTGTCCGATGTCAACCTTATCGATGACAACGTCTGCGTATTCTTTCGTGAGTTTGGCGGTGCGGGGACGGTGCGCTTGAATCTTTTCCGACAACTTGTCTTTTAACTGGGTCATTTCCCTGATCTCCTGTTGCTTGCTGAAGTTAAATTAAATGCCCGCCTGCAGGGCCACCGGAACATACTCGCGCGACGCACCATTCGTCCGCAGCGCCCTACTTAAAACCTGTTTCATACTGATCCGCGCGACTCACATGAGCGCACCAACTGCACGATGTCGCAAAGCGCGGAGTCGCGCGCCTCGCGGCGTCCGCTCAACAGTTCCCGCAGATCGCTGTCCGGGTAATCCAGTAGCGCCTTGAACGCCTTCAGACGCTCGCCGTCGAGCGTCCGCGCGTGCTTCTTCAGGAAGCGCTCGAGCGCCAGATCGTTCTCCAGCATTCCGCGCCGGCAACTCCATTGCAATCGCCGGAGTTCCGCTTCATCCATGGGAGTGCCGCAATATTGCGCGCCGGGGCGCCGGACCGACGGTCCGATGGGAGGCCGAGGCATACCCGGGCCACGAAAGTCCGGCGGGGAGGTAAACGAAATCGACAAATGCGGGGCAATTTATTCTCACTGGCAGACCCGCCATGCAACGACAACTCTTGGTGTTTGCGCCCACATTGATCCAATGTGCCAGATGAAGTAATTATATAACAAGCCGACGCCCGTTGTTGTGCTGCACAAATGGCATCCCTGCACGCGGAATCGCGCGGGTTTGACTTGGCACAAGGTTTTCGAAGGTTTTTTCCCTCTGGCGGGACGCGAAATTGACAGCCTATCGGCGAGCGCCTAAACTCGTCCTATTTGCAGCGCAACAAATAAGGCTTGTTTTGCATGGCCACCTGATGGTCGCCCTCCTCCCCTACTGATTTCTTCCTCCACGGAGTTCTCCCATGGCAAAACCACCCGTTCGTGTTGCAGTTACCGGTGCCGCCGGCCAAATCGGATACAGCCTGTTGTTCAGGATAGCCAGCGGTCAGATGCTGGGCAGCGACCAGCCGGTCATTCTGCAATTGCTCGAGATCACCCCGGCGCTGCAAGCGCTCAAGGGCGTGGTCATGGAACTCGACGACTGTGCATTCCCGCTGCTTTCCGGGGTCGTAACTACCGATGATCCCAAAGTTGCATTCAAGGACGCGGACATCGGATTGCTGGTTGGCGCCAAGCCGCGCAGCAAGGGCATGGAGCGAAAGGACTTGCTCGAGGCCAACGCCGCCATTTTCACCGTCCAAGGCAAGGCGTTGAACGAGGTCGCCAAACGCAACGTGAAGGTCCTGGTGGTCGGCAACCCGGCCAATACGAATGCCTACATCACCATGAAGAGCGCCCCAAGTCTTTCGCGCGACTGCTTCACCGCAATGCTGCGCCTGGATCATAACCGCTCGCTGTCGCAGCTGGCTGCCAAGACCGCGAAGCCGGTCGATTCGATAGAAAAATTCGTGGTCTGGGGCAACCACTCTCCCACGATGTATCCGGATTACCGATTCGCAACCATCGCAAGCCAGCCGGCCCCGAAAGTGGTGAACGACGATAAATGGTATCGAGAAACCTTCATGCCTACCGTCGGCAAGCGCGGTGCGGCGATCATCGAGGCGCGCGGCTCGTCCTCGGCGGCGAGCGCGGCCAATGCCGCCATCGATCACATGCGCGACTGGGTCCTGGGCTCCCGCGGAAAATGGGTGACGATGGGCGTGCCCTCCGATGGCTCCTACGGCATCCCAGACGGCATCGTCTACGGTTTTCCCTGCACTTGCGCAGATGGCAAGTACCAAGTCATCAAAGGCTTGGAAATCGACGAGTTCAGCCGCCAGAAGATGGACGCAACGCTCAAGGAGTTGCTGGAAGAGCGCGACGGCGTCAAGCACTTGCTCGGCTGAGAAGAATCAGGGCAGTCAATTGTGCGGCTTCCCCGCAACGGCGGGGAAGCCGCCTTTCTGTCAGCAGCCGCGACAGCTTCCACCCCGCCGTTTCCTGGGCTTCGAGCGCGCTCGATCAGCCGCGCCGATCGGAGTCCTCGCATCCTGGGGCGTTCTCCGGCCGGCCCCCGCGCCACTCAGCGGGTTAAAATTCATATTTTTCGGCGCGCCAAGCGCCCGCCATTCGCTCGCGATTCTTTGGAGTTCACACCATGTCCCACAACCTGTTCAACACGCTGCAGGATTTCAAGATCACTTCGGGCAAGAGCGGCAAACTCTATTCGCTTCCGGCGCTGCAGAAGGCCGGCCTGGGCAACATTTCGCGGCTTCCGGTATCGATTCGTATCGTGCTCGAGTCGGTGCTGCGCAATTGCGACGGCAAGAAGGTGAGCGAAGAACATGTACGCCAGCTTGCCGCCTGGAAGCCCAATGCACCACGCGCCGATGAAATTCCGTTCGTGCTGGCGCGCATCGTGTTGCAGGATTTCACCGGCGTACCTCTGCTTGCCGACCTCGCCGCGATGCGCGGCGTAGCCGACAGGATGGGCAAGAACCCGAAGGTGATCGAGCCCATGGTTCCAGTGGATTTGGTCGTGGACCACTCGGTGCAGATCGATCATTACGGCACCTAGGACGCACTCGATCTGAACATGAAACTAGAATTTAAGCGCAACGAGGAACGCTACCAGTTCATGAAATGGGGCATGCAGGCGTTCGACACGTTCAAGGTCGTGCCGCCGGGCATCGGCATCGTCCACCAAGTCAACCTCGAGTACCTCGCGCGCGGCGTGCACAGCAAGGCAGGTTTGTATTATCCCGACACGCTGGTAGGCACCGACAGCCACACCACCATGATCAACGGCATCGGCGTGGTCGGCTGGGGGGTGGGCGGCATCGAGGCCGAGGCCGGAATGCTCGGCCAACCGGTGTATTTTCTCACCCCCGATGTCGTCGGCGTGAATCTGAAAGGCGCGCTGCGCGGCGGCGTCACCGCCACCGACCTCGTGCTCCGCGTCACCGAGATGCTGCGCCAAGCCAAGGTGGTGGGCAAATTTGTCGAGTTCTTCGGCGAGGGCGTGGAGAACCTCTCGGTGCCCGACCGCGCGACCATCGCCAACATGGCGCCCGAGTACGGCGCGACCATGGGCTTCTTCCCGGTCGACGACAAGACCATCGAATTCTTCCGCGGCACCGGTCGAACCAAAGAGGAGATTCAGGCCTTCGAAGCCTACTTCAAGGCGCAGAATCTGTTCGGCATCCCCAAGAAGGGCGAAATCGACTACAGCCAAGCGCTCGAACTCGACCTCGGGACCGTGTCCCCTTCGCTGGCCGGACCGAAGCGGCCGCAAGACCGCATCGACATCGGGAACGTAAAAGCGAACTTCGCCGACCTGTTCTCGAAGCCGGTCGCGGAAAACGGCTTCGCCAAGAAAGCCAACGACCTCGGCAGGCGCTTTACGACGCGTAACGGCGTCGAGGTCGGCTCCGGCGACGTCCTCATCGCCGCCATCACTTCGTGCACGAACACTTCGAACCCGAGCGTGCTGCTCGCCGCCGGCCTGCTCGCCAAGAAGGCGGTGGAGCGCGGCCTCAGCGTGAAACCGCACATCAAGACTTCGCTCGCGCCCGGGTCGCGCGTGGTCACCGAATACCTCACCGCGGCCGGGTTGCTGCCCTATCTGGAAAAACTCGGCTTCGCGGTCGCGGCCTACGGTTGCACGACCTGCATCGGCAACTCCGGACCGCTTGCCGAGCCGATCGAAGAGGCAATTGTGCAGAACGATCTGGTATGCGCGGCGGTGCTCTCGGGCAATCGCAATTTCGAGGCGCGCATTCACGCCAACATCCGCGCCAACTTCCTCGCTTCCCCGCCGCTCGTGGTCGCTTATGCCCTCGCCGGCACCGTGCTCCGCGACCTCATGACAGAACCGCTCGGCCGCGGCAGCAAGGGAGAAGATGTCTGGATCGGCGACATCTGGCCCAGCACGCAGGAGATCCTCGACTGCATGAAATTCGCGCTCGAGCCTAAGACCTTCCGCAGGCTTTATGGCAATGTCACCGAAACAAACCCGTTGTGGAAGAACATTTCGGCGCCGGCCGGTCAGGTCTACACCTGGCCGGTATCGACCTACATCGCCGAGCCGCCTTTCTTCGAGGGCTTCGGCATGACGCCGGGCAGCCCCGGCAACGTCCGCGGCGCGCGGGCTCTCGGCATCTTCGGCGACTCGGTCACCACCGACCACATCAGCCCCGCAGGGTCGATCAAGCCGACCTCCCCGGCCGGCATCTACCTCCTGGAACATGACGTGCCGGTAGTCGATTTCAACAGCTACGGCGCCCGGCGCGGCAATCACGACGTGATGATGCGCGGAACGTTTGCCAATGTGCGCATCAAGAACCTCATGATTCCAACCAAGGAAGACGGCTCACGCGTCGAGGGCGGCTTTACCGTCCACCAGCCTTCGGGCGAGCAGATGCCGATCTACGATGCGGCAATGACGTACATCGCGCAAGGAACGCCAACCGTGGTATTTGGCGGCGAGGAATACGGCACAGGATCGAGCCGCGACTGGGCCGCGAAAGGCACCCAGTTGCTCGGCGTGAAAGCGGTGATCGCGCGCAGCTTCGAGCGCATCCACCGCTCCAATCTGGTCGGCATGGGCGTGCTGCCGTGCCAATTCAAGGGATCAGACTCGGTGCAGTCGCTCGGGATCAACGGCGACGAGGAATTCGACCTTCTCGGGGTCGACGGCGAAATCACACCGCAGCAGGACGTAACGCTGGTGATCAGAAAGAAGGACGGATCGCGGCGCGAAGTAAAAGTGCTGCTGCGCATCGATACCCCGATCGAGGTCGATTACTACAAACACGGCGGCATCATGCCGTACGTCCTGCGCGAACTGCTGGCGGCCTAACAACGGTTCTCCGCCCCTTCGCTTGCGCGAGGGGCGAAGCGCCGGCGGGCGAGCGGTCTCCGCCGGCACCGCCGCAATCAGTCGAAGGTCACTCCCATCGATCGCACCAGGGGATAGAGCCGCTTGATTTCCTTCCGGATCATTTCGTCAAACGCTTCGGCACCTACCGTGCCGGTCGAATTCGAGAGCTTGGCGAGTGACGCTTTGTAGGCCGGGTCCATCTGCGCGGCCCGCACTGCGGCCTTGAGCCGCGCGATCACCGCGGGCGGCGTAGCCGCGTGCACATGCAGACCATACCAGTTGACCGTGGCTATTTCCGGCAATCCGGCTTCGGCCGTGGTCGGCACCTCTGGCAGCAGAGGCGAGCGCTCCGAGGCGGTGACGGCGAGCGCGGTCAACTTACCGGACTTGACCATCGGTGCCACGGTCGAGATATCGCCGAAGATCGCGCTGATCTGGCCGCCGATCACGTCCACCACCGAATTGCTGGTGCTGCGGTATGGAACGTGGACGAGGCTCACGCCGGCTTCCCGCGACAGCAGTCCCATGGACAAATGCGTAGTTGTGCCGTTGCCGGCAGAGCCGAAGCTGACTTTGTTCGGATTGCCTTTCGCGTATGCGATCAAATCGGCAAGGGTTCTGAAGTTCGATTTCGGGTTCACCACTACGGCCTGTGCCGCGTTCCAGATCTGACCGAGCGGCACGAAGTCCTTCAAGGGATCGTAGGCAACCTTCTTGACGGCCGGAATGATGGTAAAGGTGGCAGCGGCGCTCGCTAGAAGCGAGTAACCGTCGGGAGGAGAATTCAATGCCGCTTCCGTTCCGATCACCCCGCCGGCGCCGGTGCGATTCTCCACGACCACCGTCTGATTGAGCTGACGGCCCAGAGCCTCGGCAATCAGCCTGGATGCGGTGTCGGTCGGCCCGCCCGCCGAATAAGGCGTAATGATCCTGATCGAGCGCGATGGATAGACATCCGCCGCGGCGGCCGTGCCCGCCACGACGAATGCCAACGACGCAAGCAGCCACCCTTTCGGCGACCACCGTTTGCCCCGGAAGCAAAACCATTGCGCCGGCAACGCAGGCGCTTGTGTCCTCCAAATACCCTTCATTTTGTCTCCTCCTCCTAAATCAGTTTCGACCTGAATAGCCTATGCCCATTGGCATTGCCGGTTCCCCAGGGAATCACTTTCCGGGAGCCTTGATGCCGTATTCGCGGAAAAATCTCGACCACAGACTCAATTGCGCTTGGATGAAGACTTTGAACTCCTCGGGCGATTCGCCCATCGGACTCATGCCCGTGTCGGCCATTCGCTGGCGCACTGAGGGATCCCGGGTCAACGCCTGAATGATGTCCGAGAGCCGGTTGACGATCTCCGGCGGCGTGCCGGCCGGGGCAACCACTCCATTCCAGGTTTCGACGACGAACCCGGGCAGACCGGACTCGGCGATGGTCGGCACCGTCGGCATGGGGGCAAACGCCTTGGCGCCGGTCACGGCCAGCGCGCGCACCTTGCCGGCTCTCGTCTGGGGAATCGCTTCAGACGGATTGGTGAAGTGCACGTGTGCCTCCCCCGAAAGAATGGCGGTCACAGCGCTCGTTCCGCCCTTGTAGGGTACGAGCGTAATTTGCACTCCTGCCATTTGATTGAAGATGATCGCGGAGACTTCGGTCAGCGCACCCGGGCCCGAGGTGGAGAAATTCAGCTTGCCCGGTTTTGCCTTCGCAAGGGCAATCAGCTCTCGCACGTTTGTCGCCGGCACGTCGGGATGCACCACCAGCACCTGCGGATTGCCGTTCAGCGTCGATACCGGCGCAAAGTCGCGCAGCGGGTCGTAGGGCGTATTCTGCAATAGCGGCGCCGTGATGTACGGGCCAGCCACGGCCAGCAGCAACGTATAGCCGTTGGGCGCGGACTTGGCAACCGCGTCGGTTGCGAGGATGCCCCCTGCCCCGGGGCGATTCTCGACCAAGACCGCTTGACCGAGCGCCTCCTGCAGGCGCTGGGCCACCAACCGGGCGGCCAGGTCCGAGCTGCCCCCCGGTGCGAACGGCACCAGGATCTTGATCGGCCGTGACGGCCAGCTCTGTCCAAGCGCAGGCAAGGCGAACGACAGTGATAAAACAGCGACAAGCAGGACACGCAAGTGAATCGTCATCAGGTAGCCTCCTCTCTCCTCTCCCGTGGACGACATTAGCACAAAACGATACCACTGCTGCGGGTTCAGGAATGACGGGCTTCGCTCGAAGGTAGGATTAACCTTTGTTGCCCGATTCAATCGCTACTAGACCGCAGAATGATTCTTGATGACCAGTGAATCGCTGCCTCGTTCGACTTGAACGTAACGCACTTGCCGGTGTTTGCCCAGTTCCTGAATCAGGGTGAGCAACGGCATTGAAGTGTTGAAATACTGCTTCGGTGGACCGGCCGCACGCATCACCCGAATTTCATCCTCGCCCTTCATAAGATAGCGCAGGATAAACTCCTCGTCCGATACCCCGGGACCCCCCAGTTTTTCGCGGAGTTCCTTCAGGGTGATTTCCCGTTCTTGCCGACCCGCCAATTCCTTCGCCCTAAGCGAGCCGAGCAGCCGGTCCTTCAAGTTCTGGTCCATCCAGGTGTAGCCGGAATCCACGCCATAGACTCCTTGCGCAAACAGTATCAGCTCGTCGATGACATGCTTGTATCTTTGCCCCGTCACCACGTTGATCGCAGCCTGGGTGACCACGAACTGGGAATGCGGGGTAATCATGATCGGGTAGCCCATGTCCTTGCGAACCTGCACCGTTTCTTCCAGCACTTCGTCCAGCCGGTCGACGACCCGCATTTCCCCCAATTGGTGCCGGAGGTTTGAAATCACGCCGCCAGGTACCTGATAGATGTACTGCGCGTAGTCGTATTCAAGGGGAGCGCCGATCGGCAACCCTTCCTGCTTGGCAATTGCCGTGAGCCGTTCCACGACCGGGCGGAGAAACGTCTCGTCGACTCTGGTCGAGTAGCCCATGAGCCGGGCGTTGCCGGCCACGTTGAATACCGAAGGCTGCGAGGCGCCGTTGGCCAGCGGGGGCACGGCAGTGTGCAGCGTGTGGACTCCCAGTTGCATCGCCTCCAGATAGACCAGCGGGGCCAGCCCCGTGGTGCCATGCGAGTGCAATTCCACCGGTATCCCTTTCGCGCTTTGCACCATGCCCGGAAACAAGGTGCGCGCGCGATCCACAGTCAGCAGACCGCCCTGGTCCTTGAGGTAAATGGCGTCCGGCTCGAACGCGAGGACCTCGCTGGTCTTCTTCGCGTAGTACTCGTCGGTGTGGCGGGGAGATATCGAGTAGGAAAGCGCAATCGCGACCTGCAAGCCCAATTTCCTGAACATCGGGATAAGCCACGGGAACGTCCGCTCGATCTGGTCCAGCGTATTGGCCGTCGCCTGAACGCGATTGAGCGCTCCTATCTCGACCAGCAGCGCGTGATAGAGCTCGACGATCGATCGGGGCGGCGGCGCTTCGAACGGGACGATAAATGCGCCGGCCATCATGCTCTTAACCGTGTTCGGCATCTTTCTGGCCACCATCCTGGCCAGGTCCCAGGGGTTCTCCTTCAAGTCACGGAGAGATTTCTTAATACGGTTGCCGCCTACAGGGACCTCGATGGCTTCGAATCCCGCCCGGTCCATCTCGCCGGCAACCACCTCGATCATTCCGGAGCGCATCGCCCCAGCCCAGAGGCTCTGCGCTCCGTCGCGAAACGTCGTGTCGATAAAACGCACGTGCATGACTGTGAAATCCCCGCAAAAAGCAAGTAACAGGCTCTAACCGAATTCGTTCAGAACATGGCGGGCAATCGCTGTCTTGAGAACCTCGGTCGGCCCCTCCGTAATTCTCATGCTGCGCTGATTGCGCCAGAACTTTTCAATGGGGAGTTCGGTTGCCATTCCGATCCCGCCATGGATCTGCATGCAGCGGTCGGCAACCTCGAACGACTTGGTGTCGCCAAAATTCTTCACCATGTAAGCTTCAACGCGGATGTCCTCGCCGCGGTCGTGCTTCCACGCTGCCTGGTACAGCATGAGCCGCAGTTGGTGCAGTTCGAGATACGAATCGGCCAGCATCCATTGCACTGCCTGCCGGTCGGCCAGGGGGCGGCCGAAAGTGACGCGCTGCTTTGCATAGCGGGCGCCCAGTTCCAGGCAGCGCTCGATGACACCCACGGCCCTGGCTCCGTGACGCAGGCGCTGCCCCGCGATCACGTTCTGCGCGAACTTGAAGCCTTCGCCTTCCTTCCCGATCATGTTTTGCGCCGGTACCACCACATTGTCGAAGGCGAGTTCCCATGGCCGGTCGTCGATCATCAGTTCCTGCCTGCGAAGCAGCTTGACCCCCGGCGTCTTCATGTCGACGATGAACGCGGAGATGCCGCCGCGCGAACCCTTCGCCCGATCGGTGGCCGCGATGACCTGCGCATAGTCCGCGTCGCCCGCATCGGTTATGAACCGTTTGGTGCCGTTGATCACATAAGTATCGCCCTGCCGCACCGCTGTGGTTCGCATGCTGCTCGGGTCGCTGCCCGCGTCCGGTTCGGTTTGGGCAAAACACCACTTCATCTCACCTCTGAGCGTCGGGGCAAGAAAACGCTGCTTCTGCTCTTCATCGAGCCGATAGAGGATCGGACTTATGATGGGACCAAAGATATTCGCATTGCGGGTCGGAAGCGCAACAGAGCGGCTGAGTTCCGCCCACACGACCGCTCTGGCGAGCTGACCAAAGCCTAGACCACCGTACTCCCGGGGAACATCATAGTTCCATAGTCCGAGTTCCTTTGCCTTGTCCTCGAGATCGGCACGAACCTCCGGCAACAGCTTGTTCCCCTCGCAGGCGTGAAGCTCGATCGGTATAAGCTCGCGGTCGACGAACTTGCGCAAGGCTTCCTTGAGCATCCGCAGATCCTCCGGCAGGGTAAAATTCATTGCGTCACCCGACATTCCATCCAATTCTTTTTCCATCCCCGATCCTCTTCAATTTCCTCAAGTGTATCAACGTCGACGCCCAAGTTTACCGGTATCGTAGCTTGAGCAACTCAATTGCAGCATCCAGCCGCAGTACTTGCGGAATCCATCGCCATCACTCAGCGAAAATCATTCAGTCCACTTTTATATTGCCTGCTTTGATGAGAGGGTCCCACTTGCGCATTTCGCTTTGAATGAATGCCACGAACTCGGTCGCACCCAGCGGTATCGGCGTCATCCCGATGCCGGTCAGCCCGCTTTGCATCTCGCTCGAATTGATGCTGGCAAGTATCTCGGTCTGCAGGCGATCAACCACCGCCTGCGGCATTCTTGCAGGCGCCGAAACGCCATACCATAGGGAACCGTGAACGCCGGGCACGATTTCGTTCATCGCCGGGACATCGGGTTGCGCAGGCACCCGCTTTTCCGTGGTGGTTGCCAGCATGCGAAGCTTGCCGCTGCGCACGAACTCCGCTGCCGAGGAGTCGGCGATATACGTCGCATCGATATGACCGCCCAGCAAATCGCTGATCGCCGGTGTCGCGCCTTTGTAAGCCACATGCAGTATGGTGACTCCCCCCAGCTGTTTGATCAGTTCGCCGATGAGATAGCCCAGGGAGCCGATACCCGAGGAGCCGAAGCTCAAGGTGCCTGGTCTCGCTTTCGCGAGCGACAGGAATTCCTGGAAGTTCTTGGCTCGATGATCGGTCCGCACCATGAAGAACATGGGGAATGTGCCGATCATCGCAATATGGGTAAAGTCTTTCAGTGGATCATAGGTCGGGTTACGGCGCATCAATGGACCGAGGGAGATGGACGCCTGGTTGGTTATCAGCAGCGTATAGCCATCCGGTGCGGCCTTGGCCACGTAATCGGCACCCAGCACGGAGCCGGCGCCAGTCCTGTTCTCCACGATTACCGGCTGCTTCAAGGCTTCAGTAAGTCGCTGCGCCAGCAAGCGTGCCGTTCTGTCGGGCGGTCCCCCGGGCGTAAGAGGCACGACCAGCTTGATGGGATGCGTCGGATAGCTTTGGGCAAGCGCCGTACCGCATAACAGCGTGAACGCACAAAAAACCAGCCAGGACCCGGTCTTCAACGTCCGTCTTTCAAGCATGGCTCCTCCTCCGCAAACAGATGTATGCACCCTAACGCGAATTCTTCTCCATGGCGGCGAATTCCCCGCAAGGCATCAATCGTTGCGCGCCGAGGACGCTTTGGCGATCGGCTGCCAGCGGCGCGTTTCACTGCGCACATATTCGAGCGTCTGCGCCGGGTCGAGGTCTGCGAATTCGAATCCCTCGGCGCGCAGTCTGTCGCGCACATCGGCGGCCTGCATCGCCTTGCGGATCTCCCGGTTCAGGCTATCGACGATGGCGGCAGGCAGGTTCGCCGGACCGGCTACGCCGAACCAGGTGATGGAGGTCAGCTCGGGATAGCCGAGCTCGGCGAAAGTGGGAATCTCGGGAAAGTCGGGGATGCGCCTCGCTGCCGTGCTCGCCAGCACGCGCACTTTGCCGGCACGCACGTGCGGTCCGACGCTCGCCACCGTGAGCGCCCCGACCGGCACATGCCCCGCCACCAGGTCGGTGACCGCGGGCATCCCGCCCTTGTATGCCACGTGCGAAATTTCAATTCCGGCGAGCTGCTTGAACAGTTCTGCGACGAGATGCCCGTGCGTGCCGTTGCCCGGCGTGCCATAAGCTATGGCGTTCGGTTTCGCCTTCGCGAGCGCGATGAACGATTTGAGGTCCTTCGCCTCCGCCAGCCCCGGACCGACGGTCAGCGTCGTCGGCGGGCCGCCGAGCAGGGCGATATGCGTGAAATCGCGCAGCCCGTCGTAGGGCGTCTTCTGGATTACCGGCGCGATCACGTGCGTCGCCAGCGTCGAGAGCAAGAGCGTATAGCCGTCCGGCGCCGCCTTGGCGACCAGGTCCGAGCCCACTGCCCCGCCTGCTCCCGGGCGGTTCTCGACGACGATGCTCTGCTTGTAGACCACCGAGAGTTTCTGCGCCAGGAGCCGCGACAGATTGTCGGTGCTCCCTCCGGGCGTGAACGGCGCGACGAATTTCAACGGGCGCGACGGCCAGGATTGCGCCTGCGCCGCGGGCACAACGATCGCACTCAGCAGAACGGCGAGCGCGAGCGCAATCACTTTACAAGAGCCTGATTTCATAATCTCTCCAGATTTCGTCGGTAGGGTATCAGTTCAATGACAGGTTCTGAATAACCAGCGAATCGCTGCCCCGCTGGACCTGGACGTAACGCACGTGCCGGTGTTTGCCGAGTTCCTGAATCAGGGTCAGTACCGGCATGGAGGTGTTGAAATACTGCTTGGGCGGGCCGGCCGCGCGCATCGCCCGGATCTCTTCCTCGCCCTTCATCAGGTAGCGCATCAGAAATTCCTCGTCGGAGACGCCTGGGCCGCCCAGTTTTTCGCGGATCTCCTTGAGCGAAATGTCGCGGGTCTTTTGTCTGGCCGCCAGCTCCTTGGCCCGGGGCAAACCGAGCAGCCTGTCCTTCAGATTCTGATCCATCCAAGCGAAACCTGAATCCTCCCCGAAGGCACCTAGCGCCAACAGGATCACTTCGTCGATGACGTGTTTGTAGCGTTCCCCGGTCACAACGTTGATTGCGGCCTGGGTGACCACGAACTGCGAATGCGGGGTAACCATGATCGGATAGCCCAAATCCTTTCGCACGCGCACAGATTCATCGAGCACTTCGTTCAATCGGCCGATGATGCGCATCTCCTTCAACTGATGCAGCAAGTTCGAGATCACGCCGCCGGGAACCTGATGGATGTACTGCCCGTAGTCGTACTCAAGCGGAGCGCCGATCGGCAGATTTTCCTGCCTGGCGATCGCGGTGAGCCGCTCGGCGGCCGGCCGCAACAGCGCCAAATCGACCTGCGGCGAATAGCCCATGAGCCGGGCGTTACCGGCCACGTTGAATATCGAAGGTTGTCCGGAGCCATTGGCAAGCGGCGGAACGGCCGTGTGCAACCTGCGAATGCCGAGTTTCAGCGCCTCGAGGTACACCAGCGGGGCAAGACCGGTCGTACAGTGCGAATGCAGTTCCACCGGCACCGTGCCCGCATTCTGCACAATGACGGGAAGCAGCGTGCGCGCGCGATCGACCGTCAACAGGCCACCCTGATCTTTCAGGTAAACGGCGTCGGGATTGAAGGCGAGGACCTCGCGTGTCTTTTGCGCGTAGTACTCGTCGTTATGACGCGGAGAAATGGTGTAGGACAGCGCAATGGCCACCTGCAGCCCCAGTTTCCGAAACATCGGGATGACCCAGGGAAAGGTGCGCCTGCATTCGTCCATGACATTGGCCATCACCTGCACGCGATTCAGGGCGCCGATCCCGGCCAGACGCGCGTAATAGAGCTCGATCACCGAGCGGGGTGTCGAAGCGGCTTCAAACAGAATGATGTGGGCCCCGCCCATGCAGCTCTTGACCGTGTGGGGCATTTTTCTTGCCAGCATCCTCGCCCTTTCCCACGGATCCTCCTTCGAGTCCCGGAGCGATTTCTTCATGTGGTTGCCGCCGACGGGAACCTCGACGACTTCGAATCCGGCCCGGCCCATGGTTTCGGCGACTGCCTCGATCATGCCGTGCCGGATCCCCGCGGCCCAAAGACTCTGCGAGCCGTCGCGAAATGTGGTGTCAACGAAACGCACATCCATAGCAAGCTTGCCCCTAGCAAAATGGGGTCAGAGTAACATTTCCTCAAAGCAATACCGCGTCGGTTCGATGCGCGAGGGAAATGTTACTCTGACCCCATTTTGCAACGGGTAGTTTTTTTCTAGAATACCTCATGGGCGCGCGCTAGGCGAGGAACGTTCCCGTGCCATCGGTGAGACATTGGCGGCGCGAATCCCGAAACCCTATATGCGTGTAAACCAGCATTGGTAGGATTCCAGCACGATTTTCTCCCAGGAGATCGAGTACCGGCTTGTTCATCGCGCTAACGCTGCCAGCCTTGCGGGCGAGGATCTTCTGCGCCTCCTTTGTTATGCTACGTTCCAGGCAGCAACGATTCCGGGGAAACGCCCCGAGAACAATCCACAAGGAAAAATGCCATGAAAAGACGCAGCGTGTTGGGTTTGATTATGAGTTGCGCCGCTTTGTCGGTGCTCGGCATGGCGTCGCATCCAGCCGGCGCGCAGGGCAAGTACCCGGAGCGAACGATCCGGCTCGTCATACCGTTTGCCCCCGGCGGGGAGAACGACATCATCGGCCGGATATGGGCGCAGAAAGTCGCCTCTTTCCTCGGCGGATCGATCATCGCCGACAACCGCGGCGGTGGCGGCGGGAGCATCGGAGCAGCCGAAGTGGCGCGCGCAAAGCCTGACGGCTACACGCTTCTCGTCGGTACCACCGGCACCCAGATCATCAATCCAGTGGCGGCGAAGAACCCTGCCTACGATCCGCTGAAAGACTTCGCAGCGATTACGCTGATAAGCGGCAGCTCGCCCTCGATCGCGCTCAATCCTTCGGTGCCGGCGAAGACGCTGCAGGAACTGATCGCGCTGATCAAGGCTAGTCCCGGCAAGTTTTCCTACGGTTCTGCGGGCGCGGGCACTTTTGTGCACCTCACCGGCGAACTGCTGCGGATAAGGGCGGGCAACATCGACCTGCAGCATATTCCCTACAAAGGCAACGGCCCGGCCATTCAGGACCTCATCGCCGGCCATATTCCGATGACCGTCGTGATCTTGAATTCCTCGGTGCTGGCGCACCACCGCGCCGGCCGGCTGCGGGTCATCACGGTGCTGCACGAAAAGCGCGCCAGAACAGCGCCGGAAATCCCGACCGCAGTCGAGTCCGGCATGCCCGACATGCGCGCCCAGCTCTTCAGCGGCATCTTTGCACCGGCCGGCACGCCGCAACCTGTCATCGACGCAGTGCACCAGGCGACGGTGAAGGCGATGTCCGAAGGCGGATTGCGCAAGGACCTGGAATCGGCCGGCGCCGAGGCCGCCGTCGACTCAACGCCCGAGAAGACCGCGCGCTTCGTGCGCGAAGAAACCGCGAAGTGGACGCCGATCATCCGCGCCTCCGGCTTTCGCCCAGACTAAAGCAACTCCATCGCGCCCGATGAAGGACCCGACTACCTGGCTTTATCCTGAAATCGCGCCCTACGGCGCGGGCCGGCTCAAGGTCTCCGATCTGCACGAAATCTATTATGAGGAATCCGGCAATCCGGGCGGAAAGCCCGCGATCTTTCTGCACGGCGGCCCAGGCGGAGGAACCGATGGGAGGCAGCGCCGTTTCTGGGACCCGACCAAGTACCGCATCATACTGATGGACCAGCGGGGCTGCGGAAAGAGCACGCCGCACGCTTCGCTCGATCAGAATACGACCTGGGATCTGGTCGAGGATTGCGAAAAGCTGCGCAAGCATCTCGGCGTTCGCAAGTGGCAGGTGCTCGGAGGATCCTGGGGCAGCACGCTCGCGCTTGCGTACGCCGAAACCCATCCGGAGAGCTGCACGGAGCTCGTGCTGCGCGGGATCTTCCTGGTTCGCAAGAAGGAACTCGACTGGCTGTATCAGGCCTCGGAAGCAGGCGGAATCGGTGTCATCTTCCCCGACGAATGGGAGCGATACATCAGGCTGATTCCGCCTTCGGAACGCGGCGATCTCATCGGTGCCTACCACAGGCGTCTGACTTCGATTAACCCGGATGTACGCCTCGAGGCGGCTCGGGCGTGGTCGATCTGGGAAGCGAGCGTGAGCACCCTCCTCCAGGACCCGAATCTTATGGCCAAGTTCGAGGTGCCCGAAACGGCGCTCGCCTTTGCCCGAATCGAAAGCCATTACTTCATGAACCGCGCCTTCCTGAATCCCGAAGACCAACTCCTCCGGAACATCGGGAGGATTCGACACATCCCCGCCGTCATCGTCCAGGGCCGCTACGACATGGTTTGCCCGATGGAGTCCGCATGGGAGCTTCACAAGGCTTGGCCGGAGGCGGACTTTATCATCGTCCCGGATGCCGGCCACTCGGCATTCGAGCCTGGGAACTGCCGGGCTCAGGTCGCAGCGACCGATCGCTTCGCTACGACAAACCGATAGATAGCTCAACGAGGACTCGATGGTAGACAAGATAGCCGAAGGCATCAATGTAGCCCCGGGCTGGGTAAAAGCGATGGGGATTGTTGTCCTTACCGCATCAGCCGAGGAGGTTACCTGCGAATGGGAAGTGACCGAGAAACACCATCAAGGCTATGGCATCGTGCACGGGGGCGTGCATTGCGGGGTAATCGAGACATTGGCTTCGCTCGGCGCCGCAATCGCCGCCCGAGCGCGCGGGCAGCGCGTGGTCGGGCTGGAGAACCATACCTCGTTTATCCGCGCCGTGCGCTCCGGAAAGCTCCACGCAGTGGCCCGACCCGTTACCCGCGGCCGCTCGACCCAGGTATGGGAGGCATGGGTTCGCGACGAGAAGGAGCAGCTTGTCGCGAAAGGCCAGGTGCGCCTGCTCTGCGTGGACGAGAATAAAATTCTGGGCTGACGAATAGTCAGCCGGCATTCCCTCAACGTTGATAAAGGACTCACCATGGCTCTATCCATGTACCAGGCATCTGTTCCCGTGTTCGTCAAGACCCTCGGCAATCTGTCGGCGATTCTGGACAAGGGCGCCGCTTTCGCGGCGGCGAAGAAAGTCGATCCGTCGGTGTTGCTCGGCTATCGCCTGGCACCGGACATGTTCAACCTGACGCGTCAGGTGCAGTTATCGTCGGATCACGCCAAGCGCGCCTGTGCCCGGCTTGCCGGCGTCGAGGCCCCTGTGTACGAAGACAACGAAGCGAGCGTTGCCGAACTCAAGGCGAGGATCGACAAGACCATCGCCTACATCAATACCTTCAAGCCGGCGCAGATCGATGGCTCGGAGTCGCGCGAAATCACGCTCAAGTTCGGCAACTTCAGCCAGACCCTACAGGGGCAGGCCTACTTGCTCCACAACGCTCTGCCGAACTTCTTCTTCCACGCCGCCACCGCGTACGACATCCTGCGCCACTGCGGCGTGGACGTAGGGAAGAAAGATTTCATCGGCTAGTGTTTAGCCCTAGCCGCTAAGGCCGCGGTTACTTCGCTTATCGCGGGCGGCTTCGTAGCGCTCTTGAAACCCTCCAGCCGGCGATAGATCTCGGCCGCGGCAAGGTGAAAGCCATCGGGCAGACCGGCCGCGGCAAAGCTCGCCGCGATTTCCTCCATTTCGCCCACGTAGCGCCACGCCTTGTACGCGCTCGTGGCGATGTTCTGCGATCGCTTGGGCAGATCGGGCGCCGAGTGTGCCCATTCCGCGAGCAGCGCCGCGTCGACACCCTCATGCTGCGCCAGCGATCGGATCGCGCCAAGCAGCGCCGTGGAGCCCTTCGACCAAGCTGCGAAACACATTTTCAGCGCCGAGGCGGCACCCAAGTGTGCGCCGAGTACCTCGGCCACCACGTCGCTGCCGGTAAAACATTCGGCAATGTCGCCGGCACGAGCGCCGCAAAGGTAAAGCCAAACGCGAACGCCGTTGCCGGGCGGCGGGCCGACGATGCCGCCGTCTATGAACGAGGCACCGCCCGCCTCGACCACGCGGCCGATGGCGCGCGCCGAGTCCGGCGAAACCGCATTACCATCGACGTAAATTCCGCGGAAGTTGCGGCCGGCCACTTCCCGCGCAAGTTCCATCGCGCCGTGCGGCGGGCACACCGAAAGCACGATCTCGGCCGCCTGGAGCGCTTTGGCAAGAGTTCCGACGTCCTCGATTCCCGCCGCTGCAGCACGCGAGCGCGTCTCCGCACTGCGCTCGGCGCAGGGCGACACGACCCGATGGCCGCGCCCAACGAGGCAACCGCCGACGGCAGCGCCCATCTCTCCGGGATAAAGCAAGGCGATAGTGCTTGTAGTCACGGTGAACTCCGTAGCGACAGTTGATACCCGATGCGTTGCTCATTCACGATAGTCTTGCTTCATGAACTCGCACGTCAATGCGCAAAAGCAATTCTACCCGCAAGCGCCGCTCGCATCTCGGCGCACGACTACGTGCCTCACGTGCCACATCAAGGGGAAAGCTGGGCGCATCGCCTGCGCCCGGCATGCAGCGCGGAACTAACTCATCAGATCCTGGTCCCTCGGCTATTGGGGCGCCGGCGGTTTGTTTTCGCTTCAACCAGCGGCTGGTGAAGAAATGACGCCGTAAGAGGCGTGCAATGGCAGAGGCGTCGATTCATCCGAGGAGATCGTCATGGACCATGCAATCGATTCCCGTCGCCGTCGATTGATGTTGAGCAGCGCCTTCGCAGCGACCGGGTTGGGGCCCCTGAGTACAGCCGCCTTCGCCCAGGCGGCGAAGGCCAAGCCGCTGCCGAAATATGCCGAATGGAAATACATCGACAGCCTCATCGTACATAGCAGCAACACCATCGAGACCAGGCGCGCCGCTTTCGGCAGCAGCGTTGTCGTTCCGACCGACATTCTTTTCGTCCGCAACAACATCCCTCCCCCGGAAGAGTCGATCGCCTACGATCCGGACGCGTGGGAGATCACCGTGCAGGGCGTCGGCAAGCCGGGCAAGATGACCGTCGGCCAGTTGAAGCGCCTGGGAGTCGAAACCGTCGCCATGGTGCTTCAGTGCTCGGGCAACGGCCGCGGTTTCTTCGCGCACAAGGCGAGCGGCACGCAATGGACGGTAGGCGCCGCGGGGTGCGTGCTCTGGAGCGGGGTGCCGCTGGCAGCGGTCGTCAAGGCGATGGGCGGCGTGGCAGGCGGCATGCAGTTCGTGACCGGATCGGGCGGCGAAAGGATTCCCGACGGCATCGATCGCAGGCAGGTCGCGGTCGAGCGCTCCGTACCGCTCAAGGCGATGGAGACGGCGCTGCTTGCCTGGGAGCTCAACGGCGAGCCGCTACCGCTTGCGCACGGCGGTCCGTTGCGGTTGGTCATCCCCGGCTATTACGGCGTCAACAACGTCAAGTATCTGAGCCGCCTGAGCTTCACCGAAAAGGAGACCGACGCGAACATCCAGTCCTCCGGCTACCGCATCCGCGACATCGGCAAGAAGGGCGCTCCCGGGCAGCCGACAATGTGGGAAATGAACGTGAAGTCGTGGATCAACCACCCTGCGGGAGACGGCCCCATGCTCCCGGGCATGGTGCAGATCAACGGCGTCGCCTTCGCCGGCGTCAATGCGGTGAGGCGAGTCGAAGTATCCACCGACGGCGGCAAGACCTGGACGGATGCGCGATTCATCGGTCCGGACCTGGGCCGATATGCCTGGCGACAGTTCGTACTGCCCGTTCAGCTCAGAACTGGAAGCCATGTCCTGGTAAGCCGCGCGACCGACGCGGCCGGCAATGTGCAGCCTGCCGAGCGCACGGAAAACGAGCGCGGCTACGGCCATAACGGGTGGCGCGATCACGCCGTCAAGTTGACGGTCGCCTGAGTAGTTTATCGGCGGAGAATCTGAAAGACCGCGCATTCGGCGCCTATCCGTCTATTCCTCGGCGATTCCGATCTTCGACATTCCATGATGCGTTCGTTTTCTCGCCGCGTCCGCTGCGTCACCGCGTGCTTCCGCATCCTGCCCGCCCTATGGCCTGCCGCGGCCATCGCCTTTTCCACGAGCGCCGCCGGGGCCGACGCGAACGCGAAAATGGAGCTGGGACGCACCGTCTTCACCAAGATCGCGCAGCCGCAATGCGGCCTCTGCCACACGCTCGAAGATGCCGGGACGACAGGAACGATCGGTGCCAAGCTCGAGGAGCTGAGACCGGACGCGAATCGCGTGGCCGAGGCCGTTCGCAAAGGCCTGGGGGTCATGCCTCCGTATGCCGGCAAGCTCACGGACGAGCAGATTGAGGCGGTCGCGCACTATGTGTCCCGCGCTGCCGCAGGAAACTGAGCTCAGCGTACGGCGGCCTGCGCCGCGACCGGCGCGTCGCGACGCCGCACCATCCAGTAACCGACAAACGCGCCGACCGGGATGCAGGCGATCGCTGCGACCAGCCGATCCGGGTGCAACAGCACCACCAGCGCGACGGCGGCAAGCGCCAGTCGAAGCGGCACGTCGATCCAGCGTTCGTCGGCGAACCGCCCTTGGACGCTGAAGCTCAAGCCGATGGTCGAGGCCATGATCAGCAGCATCGCTCCGATCTGCGCCATCCCCGGCTCCAAGACGAGCTCCGGCCGGGTGAAGACGCCGGCCATCAGGACGAACAGCGAAAGGCAGATCAGGATTGCATGAAATAGTGTTTGCATGAAGGGCGCGTCCGCGATCTTGGCGGTGACCGCAGCGGTCACGGAAGTAGGCGGGGTGAGCTCGCCCCACACCGCGAGAAAAAAGGCGAAGAAATGAACGACCCACGGGTCGACGCCGATCTTGATCATCGGCGGTGCGATCACCAGCGCGGTGATGATGTAAGTCGGCGCCGGGGGCAGGCCGGCGCCAAGCAGCGCGCCGAAGAAGAAGGCGACGATCGCCATGGCTGCGAGATTTATGCCGGCGGCCGCGATGAGGATTGACCCAATCTTCGTCGGTATGCCGGTTATGACGAATGCCCCGGTCATGATCGACAGCGTCGCGAGCAGCAAAGTGAGATCGGCGGTCATGTTGGCGAAAATGTCGACGAAGCGCCCGAGCGGCGCAGCGATCGCCCGCGCCGAGGCACTGTGATCTCTCACGATCGATACGAGGTGTGCGGCGATCAGGGCGACCATGACCGCGATGAAGACATACAGCGCCGCGAACATCGGCGGCAGGTGAAATACCGCCATCAGGCCGATCAATCCGGCCACGACGGCGATGAAGACGCCGATGTTGGTCCAGTCGGTCCAGCGCATCATTTCGGCGGTGACGCTGTCGAGGCGGTGACGATGGCGTGTCGAGAGCAGGTAGACCGACACGGCGACACCGACAAAATAGATGACCGCCGGCGCATAACCGCGCGCGACCACGTCGAAATAGCTGCGTCCGAGGAACTCCGCCATCAGAAAGGCGGAGATGCCCATGATCGGTGGCATCAACTGTCCTCCGAGCGATGAGGCCGTCTCGATGGCGGCCGCGGTTACCCGCGGCATTCCGGCTCCGATCATGGCCGGAATGGTCGCCGAGCCGGTGGTGATCGCGTTGGCCGCGCCGCTGCCGCTCACGGCGGCGATGGCAGTCGAGCCGAGCACGGCCGCCTGCGGCAGGGCGTGCGGCGAGCGGACTGCGATCTGCGTGGAGCCCTTGAGGATCGAATCGACGCAGCCGAAGGCACGCAGGGCGCTCAGGACGAGGATGAACGAGCCGATCAGCGTCAATGCGAGCTGGGGAAGGTTGGAAAAGACGCCGGTCGTCATTTCGACGCTCATAGCGCTGGCGATCCGCCCCCAGCTCAGCCCCGGATGGAAGAACATGCCCGGGACCACCGCGCCGTAGACCGCGTAGAGAATCAGTGCAATGTTGAGTATGAACAGCGGCATGTAGCGCTTGCGCGCGTACTCCATGATCAGTACGGCCATCAGCGCGCCCATGACGAGATCGGTGGTGCTCCAGATGCCCGCCCGCACCGTGCCGATGTCGACGTATTCCGTGTGCATGTACACGGCGACCGCGATCGAAACGGCGATGTAGACGGCGCCGATGACGCTGCTTGCGGCCGCGGGAAGGCGCGGATAGAACCGCTTGTTGCGCAGCTCGTCGAGCGTGAAAAGCAAGAACGTGACCGGGACCAAGGTGATCGCGAGCAGAGTCGGCCCACCAAGGCTGGTCCAGTAGTAGATGAACAGGTAGATGAAGAAGAAGACCGCAGTCAGGCGATAGAGCCATTCGGCCACGGCGTGTGGCCGGGAGGGTGGCGCGGCGGAGTCGGTCATGTCCGGAAAAAGGCCCGCATGACCGGTCGGGGACGGGCGGACCCGCGCATCCGTCCCCCCGATCGGTTCACGCGATCGATCCTACTTCATCGCGATCCGGGCGTCCCACTTCGCGTCCCACACGCCCTTCTCGCGCATGTACTTCGCCAGGCCCGGGTGGATCGGCACAAAGTCCACCGACGACATGACGCCGCGGCGCTGGAATTCCGGCATGTTCCTGGCGATCTGCGCGAAGCTCGGATCAGCCTTGACCAGTTCGGCGACGTTCTTTTCGATCACGGTCAGCATCCGGTACATGTCGTTCTCGGGCACCTCGAGGCCGACGTGGAAGCCGTAATAGAACGGCAACAGGATTACGTTGGGGTTGTGAACGTCCTTCTTGAATACGTCGGGTTTTACTGCGGTGACCGCAAACCCGGCATTCTTCAGTTTGGCGAGTTCGTCGGCGCTCGGGTTGAGCGCGGCCCAATCCGTCGCCAGCGAGGCCTCGGTGATCCACGGTGCCGTAGTCGCCTCCCCGCTGGTGTAGATGATGAACCCTTCGATGCCGCCGGACTGGAGCAGCGATCCGGCTGTGGACAGGTCAACCTGCCGGTACTGGTGCTTCAGTCCGAGCGCGCCATAGGCGCGCTCGAGGTGCGCGCGGACATCCCAGGGCAACGGCCCGGTAAACACGGGCTTGCCCGAGAGATCGCTCCACTTCTTGAACTTGCCCCTGTCGCGCGAATGAATTGCGGTGCCGACCTCGAGGGTGAACGTCCAGAAGGACTGCACGGGCTGGCGCTTGATGCTCGCCTTGAACCCCTTGAAGCGACTGATGTCGTTGGCGAGTTCATAGAAAGCGATGTCGGCGCCGTAATACCCCTCGAACTGACCAGTCGCGTAACCCTTGACGGTGACGATCGCCCCGGGCGTCGGCTGAACGGTGACGCGGTAGTTCTTCATCTCGCGGTTCAACACCTCTGCCAAGACAACAAGTGCCTTGTGTCCCGATGAACCGACCGCCGACGTACCCCAAGGAATCTCTTTCACCTGCGACCACGCCGAGGCGCCCGCGGCCGCCATCAGCGCGGCAATGAGCAGGGTAAGCGTACGTTTGAGCATGGCTGCCTCCTCCGTTATCGATAAAGGAAGGTTCTACCGGCCCTCCCCTTTTGACCGTACACATCCGGCCCGCCGTGAGGGGCGCGAGAGGCCGGGCGACGACGTGTTCCGGATTTTCAATCTGCTCTCCACCCCACGGCACGCGAAAACCTCGCTCGCCCCCTGGTTTGAGTGCGATGCGTAGTCGAAAAGTTCCGCAAAGCGGTGCGCCTTCGGGGGGAACGGGGACCGCAAGCTCCCCCGGCCGCCGCAAAACTCGCTGCGATCTCCTCCATCTCGCCCACGTGGCGCCACGCCTTGTATGCGCTCGCGGCGATGTTCTCCGAACTCTTGGGCAGATGGGGGGCCGAGAGACCCCTATAAGCCGGCCCGAATTGCCGTAAACTGTCATAGTATGAAATCCGATCTCCAACCCAAGCCCGTCACGCTCTATACCTACGTTATGAGCCCCTATGCGGCGAAAGTGCATTGCTTCCTCCTCTACAAACACATGTCATTCGAGTGCTTCTATATCAACCCGCTGAGACTCAAGCAGGATCTGCCCGTAGGCCGACAGATTCCGGTGGTGACGATCGGCGGCGAAAGCCGCGCGGATTCCACACCCATCGGCCTGTGGCTGGACGAGCGGTTCCCGGATCTGCCCCGCCTGCTGCCCGAGAGCGGCGATGAGCGCGCGCTGCTGCTCAAGATTGACGATTGGATCACGAACCGTCTGATCCCCGGCAGCTTCCGTTTCTTTCCCGGGGAAGGTCTCGACCGGTGGCTGAACGGCTGGAAGCTCTCCTTCCTGATGGACAAGACAGCGCAAGGCGGCCTCCCGGGGTTGCTCCGTGCGGCATGGCCATTCTTCATCAAGCGCGTTGCTTTCATCCGCCGTCTGCTGGTGATGGCTGAAGACGGACTTTCGATGCGAGAATCGAAACGGAGGCTCTACCGCCAGTTCATCTCACACCTGAACGGTGGACCGTTCCTTGCTGGCCGCAGCGCGCCATCGCTACCCGACTTGGCTGCCTACCCGCAGTTCGCACTGTTCTACCTGACGGGCTTTCGAGGCAGCGAGGACATTCTCGAATCCCCGGAGATCATGTCATGGCTGAAACGCATGGAGCCCTACGTCTGCGGCACGCCGCCACTTGTCCCCGCTGTCGTGCGGATGCGCGAACTCCCGTAGGACCCGCGACGCAGTAGCGGGTCCTGCTCCGAACTGCTACGTGAAACACTCTCGTGCATGCCGTACTCGGGTCGACGCACCGGTCTCATCGCCCCGGCTGCTGTGGCTGCTCGTGTTCTTCCTCGTTGTCTCAACGCCGAATGCCAGTTCTCAGACCGCCGGCAGCACCAGCTACGCCGACCTCGCCTCGATATTGGCGCAGCGCTGCGTGATGTGCCATTCGGGTGGGGCTGCACCAGTCGGTCTTCGGCTCGACAGTTTCGAGGCAATACTGAAGGGAAGCGCCAAGGGACCGGTAGTAAAAGCGGGCGATCCTTCGGCGAGCGAGCTCATCCGCCGGATCAAGGGTATTGCTCAGCCGCGCATGCCAATGACGGGTCCGCCGTTCTTGTCCGAGAGTGAGATCGTCCTGTTCGAGCGCTGGGTGGCCACCGGCTTGAGCAAAGGCGACGCTGTCGAAGCGATGTCACCCCCGGACGCGGCACCACGCCGCCCGGCCTCGGGTGAGTCAGTCACGTATGTGCATGTGGCGCCGATCTTTGCCAGGCGTTGCGCCAAGTGCCACACCGAAAAGGGCTCGATGGGTCCGGCTCCGGAGGGATTCCGATTGACCTCCTACGAGGCGACGCTCTCCAGCGCCGATCGCGTGCGCGTGGTGCCCGGCCGTCCCAACGCAAGCGAACTTGCCCGGCGCATCCGCGGCCAAGCGCGGCCCAGAATGCCGTTCGATGGTCCCCCTTATCTCGACGCTGACGAAATCCGCTTGATCGAGGATTGGATTGCGCAAGGCGCGCGCGACGCTGAGGGCAAGAGTGCTGCCATGCCGGCAGGAGCCGCCGTTCGCTTGCACGGAACGCTGGGACGACGCTGGCAATTGGACGGACTCGATCTGGCAGTCGGTACGCGCACCCGATTCGATAAAGCGCCCGCTGCGGGAGATTATGTCGAGGTCCGCGGCCGTCTGGATGCGACCGGCAAGGTCAGGGTCGAGCGCATCAGACCGCGGTGAACTGGAAACTGCATGGGCATAACCTGCACTGGGTCTCGGGTCGGAAGCAATTCCTCGTGCCTTCGCGGCGCAACGTTTGTTTCCGCACCGGGATCACGCCATCGGCTTCAATTCTCCGAGAATAGTGGGTATGAGTTCAGCCACTGTCGGGTGGATGTTGACCGAGCGTTGCAGCACGGTGTACGGCGCCTTGGTGTACATCACGTCGAGGATACAGTGGATCGCTTCATCGCCGCCGACGCCGAGAATCGCGGCGCCTAGGATTTGTTTGCTTTCCGCATCAACCGCGATTTTCATGAAGCCCTGTGTTTCGCCTTTTTCAACAGCGCGACCGACGCGCGTCATGGGCCGTTTGCCGACCAGAGCTTTGTAGCCGGACTTGCGGATCTCGGTTTCAGTCAGGCCGGCACGCCCGAGCGGCGGATCGATAAACAAGCCGTAAGTCGTCAGGCGGTCGTTAACGCTGCGATGTTCGCCGTTGAGCAGATTGTCGGCGACGATCTCGTAATCGTTGTAGGAAGTGTGGGTAAACGCACCGCGTCCGTTACAGTCGCCGATCGCCCAGATTCCCGGCACGTTGGTGCGCAGCTGGTCGTCCACCGTAATATAGCCGCGCGCGTCGGTCTGCACGCCCGCTTGTGCCAGCCCCAGATCGTCGGTGTTGGGAACGCGTCCCACCGCCAGGAGCAGATGTGACCCCGTCACTTCGCGCGAGCCGTCGGCGCAATCGAGCCTGACCACGGTCTTCCCGTCGCGTTTCTCGACTGCCATGCACTCCGCACCCGCTTCGACCTGGACGCCCTCGTTGCGCAGAATGTCGAGAACGCCCTGCGATACGTCCTCGTCCTCGCGCGCGATCACGCGCGGGCCTTTCTCGACGATGGTGACTTGCGCGCCGAAACGCCGGTACATCTGCCCGAACTCGAGCCCGATATAGCTGCCGCCGACGATGATCAGATGTTCGGGCAGGAAATCGATCTCCATCATGGTCGAGTTGGTGAGGTAGTCGATTTGATCGAGACCTTGCATCGGTGGCACCAGCGCGCGGGCGCCGACGTTGATGAAAATCTGCTTCGCCTCCAGCACCTCGCCGTTGACGCGCACCGTGAACGGCGACTCGAAACGCGCATGCCCTTCGAACACGCTCAGGTTGGCAGTGCCCTTCAGCCATTTCTCGACGGCCCGGCTCGCTGTGTCGGCGACGGTGTCTTTGCGCGCCTTGACGCGCTTCATGTCGACCTTGATCGGCCGGTCTATCATCACACCGTAGTCGGCTGCGTGGCGCGCGAGGTGCGCGGCATAAGCGCTGGCGACGAGCGTCTTGGTCGGAATGCAGCCCGTGTTGACGCAAGTGCCGCCGAAGCGCTTGCGTTCAACGATCGCGACCTTGCGGCCTGCATTTGCCAGCCGTGCTGCCAGCGATGGCCCGGACTGGCCGGTGCCGATGATGACGGCGTCAAATCGAGTCGTCATGGGGTAACCTCGTGAAGTGCGTTCTCCTTAGAAATCAAATCGGACATAATGTTTAGACGAAATCGAACTTAATTTCATTAGGCCTGAAGACGAGCAAAGACCCGGGTGCGTGCAGGATTCGTGCAGGCGCCCGACGCTGAGCCCCGGCATTGCCGGAGCCGCAGTAACGCTCCCGGGTCAATACCCTCCAGCGTAGTCAAGCGTGATAGCGCGCCCATCCTTGCTTGTCGTGCCAGTCGTTCTGGCAGCGGCCTTGAGTGCGATCTCGACAGTGCCTGGGGTTGCGTTTGGGTTCTGCGACGAAAGATAAAGTGCCCCCGTTCCACCCACATGGGGCGCGGCCATAGATGTGCCGGAAAGGGTGGTTGTTCCACCGCCTTTTTCCGTCGACAGGATGCTCACGCCAGGCGCCCAGATGTCTACGCAGTCGCCGTAATTGCTGAACGAAGCTTCCTGGTTGTTTGAGTCGGTCGCGGCGGTAGTCACAACGCCATCATGCGTACCGGCTCGAGCAGGGGAATAGTTGCACGCCAAATCACCCGCGTTGCCCGCCGCGATGGAGTAGAAAACGCCGCTATTGGCCGAGTTCTTCACCGCGTTGTCGAGCATGGTGCTCACACTCCCGCCAAGGCTCACGTTGGCGATGGCCGGTTTTGCGGCGTTTGCCGTCACCCAGTCGATTCCTTTGATCACGCCCGAGGTCGTACCACTACCGCTGCAGCCGAGCACCTTCACCCCGATCAGCCGCGCTCCGGGCGCTACCCCTACCACGTCACTTGCGTTGTCTTCGGCAGCCACGATGCCGGCCACATGCGTCCCGTGGCCGTTGCAATCCCTGTTCTGCCCTCCGGCGAAATTCACGTGGCCCACCACGTTCAAGTCTTGGTGTTTCGTGTCGATGCCGGTATCGATGATGTATGCGTTGACGTTGGCGATCTCACCGCTGCCGTTATCCGCCTGCGTTGAGCTGCTATCCGCGTCGATCCTGTTGATGCCCCAAGGGAGCGTCTGCGCGACGATGGACATCGTGCCGTCGGCTTCGACATATGAGACCAGGCGATCGCTTTCCAGCGCATCGATTTGCCGCGCGGTCAGCCGGGCCGCGAATCCCTTTAACGCTGCGCTATAGACGTGGTCCGCCCGGAATCCATGGCGCGCTTCGATCATCTGGACTGCCCCTACGACACCCCGGTCGAGATAATTCCATGCGTCCGGATTGAGGGCGGCACGCGCGTCCACCCGAGCGCTGCCTCGGTAATTGGGAAACGCGACAGTGTCTGCAAGAGCGACGATAACCGGAAATGTCGCGGCGGTTTGCGCATATAGGAGACCTGCCGGGACAAGTGAAGCCGCAAGACAAAGCAGCGAAGCGGCACTCTTTCCTATTAGGATTGATTTCATCGCCACGAATTTCATCGAAAGTCCCTTTGATTCGGATAACGACATCCGATAAGAAGATAACGCCGCGCCTCGCCGATCCTTTCGGCTGCACGCGCGCACCCAATCTGCGGTGGCGAGCAATAGTCACAATTGCCCATTCTTCGGCACGGCTTTGATTGGGGCGTCCGGGGCAACCACAGATTACCGACAATCTTGACAAGATCGTTAGATTTGCCGCTCGCCAGAAGGTTTCGGTCAGGCGATTGCTAGAAATTGCCCAACCCGACCCTTTTCGTTCTTTTCGTTCCTACACCTTAGCCGGCGCCAGCGCTTCGCGTCCCCTGATGAGATCGGCGGCTTTTTCCGCGATCATGATCACCGGTGCATTGATATTCCCGCCCACCAGATCGGGCATGACCGAGGCGTCGACGACCCGCAGCTTCTCCAATCCGAATACGCGCAGTTCCGGATCGACGACAGCCATCGGATCGGAGCTCAGCCCCATCTTGCACGTTCCGAGGGGATGGTGGACAGAGATGCCGTTCGCGTGAACATGAGCGTCGATTTCCGCATCGGAAAAGCCGGTCGGCGCCAGTTCCTTGGCGACGAAACGCTTGAGCGGGCCTTGGCGTCCGACCTCGCGTGCGATGCGCACGCCGGCGCGCAGCGTCTCCTTGTCCTTCCGGGTAGCGAGGAAATTTTGAAAGATGAGCGGTGCCGCCGATGGGGAGTTCGAAGCCAAGCGGACATAGCCGCGGCTCTCGGGCCGAAGCACCACGGCCCTGATGGCAAAGCCGTCGTCGTAGCTCCTGCGAAACGGCTCCAGGTAGGGCCCCGCTGCCATCGGCGCGGCCATCGGCAGGAGCTGGACGTCCGGAAGTTCGACCTCCGGCGAGCTCTTCAGGAAAGCCATCGAGCCCGATGGCAGGTCCGTGGCGATGCCCTTGCCGAAGAAATAGGCATTGCCGAGTTCGCGGGAAATACGATCGATGCGCATGCTCTTGTGCAGCGGTCCCGGCTCTTTCCTCAGATAGGCGACGCCGACGGAAATGTGGTCGTTGAGGTTCTTGCCGACGCCTCTGAGCGGGACCTTGACCTCGATACCCAGGCCGCGAAGCTCATCGGGGTCCCCAATTCCGGACAGGTTCAGCAGCTGTGGACTGTTGATGGCCCCACCGCACAAAATGACCTCGCGCTCAGCCGAGGCGATTTTGCTCGACCCGCCCTGGACGTATTCCACGCCGGTCACTTGATTGCCGCTCAAGAGCAGCCGCGTCGTCAGCGCCTTGAGCGCCAAGGTGACATTGCCCCGCTTGAGAGCGGGTCTAAGGTAGGCCACGGCTGTGCTGCACCGCCGTCCGTCGCGGATGGTCGCCTGCCACTCGCCAAACCCCTCCTGCTGGGCACCGTTATAGTCCGGGGTGTAGCCATAGCCCGCCAAAAGCCCAGCCGTCGTGAACGCCTCCGCAAGCGGATCGCCGTAGCGCGAAAACCGCGTGGTGAGCGGTCCGTCGCCGCCGCGGAATTCGTCGGCACCGTATTCCCAGGATTCCTGCCGGCGGAAGTACGGCAGCACATGCGCGTACGACCACGTGCTCAAACCGGATGCGGCCCAGCGTTCGTAGTCGCCGCGGTGCCCGCGCACATAAGCCATGGCGTTGATCGACGAGGATCCGCCGACAACCCTGCCGCGCGCGCATTCCATCGGACGTCCGCCGACTTCGGGCTCAGGCCCCGAGAAGTACATCCAGTCGTTCATGCGCTTGGCGAGTATGCGCGGCCAGCCAAGCGGAATGTGGATCCAAGGGTTGATGTCCCAGCCGCCGGCTTCGAGAACCAGGATCTTGAGGCTCGGATCCTCGGACAATCGATAGGCCAGGGTGCAGCCTGCCGAGCCGGCGCCGATGATGATGTAATCGTAGAGCTGCGGCTGAGCCATCGGGTGCTCCCTTACACATTTTGGCGCCTGTGGCGAACCAAGGCGTCCTGTGCGTTTCGAAATATTGGTGGCGCAATTATGCCTGCAATCAATCCCGACGAAGTAACCCGACCGCTGGCCACCGATTCGCGATACCGGCGTTCGTTAGACCAGGTCATGTCGCCGGTTACTGCGACGGTCGCCGGGCTGGAAGCGGAGATCGCGCTGCAGAAGGGAAAACAGCAATCCGGTTGAAGTGGTCGACGTTGCCAACGCTTCCGGAATTGACGCCCGTATGCGGGCGTACCTAGCCAAGCGTCGTCGCTGCCGAATTACTTCGGTTTGAGTTCAATCCATTCGCCGGCCACCTTGAACTCACGTTTAGCCAGGTCAACGGCGATCATATGGGCGCCCAGTGCACCGATGCGCCGATTCGGCCCGTAGGTAAGTTTTGGGGTAAGTCCGGTTTCGTAGTCGTACATCTTCTCCAAGGCGGCGATCAGTTTCTCGCGCGACAATCCCCGGCCGGCGCGTTTGAGCCCTTCCACCAGAACCTTGGTTGCAGCGTAGGCACTTATCTGAGCGAGCAGATAGGGCTCGCTGAGCGCGTGCCCGCGCCGCAGCGCCGAAAATTCCGTTACGGCGGCCGGCGTGTGGTCCGAAGGGATGGTTGCATAGGCAAGAAAGATCTTGTCCTGGAAGACCGCGGGTACATCGAAAATCTCCTTGCCCGCAAGCGATCCCGGGAGGAACACGTACGGCGTCCAAGCCATCCGTTCGGCCTCTCTGGTCAAGGACACCAGCTCCGCAGGACTGCCGAAGAAGAACACCGCCTCGATTCCATCGCCTTTCAATCGCCTCGCCAGTTCTCCCGCGCTTATCTGGCCGCGCGCGTAGCGGATCGGCAGCGGTATCGGCCACCCCTGCCCCGCTGCCTGATTTTCTACGGTCTGAGCGATCGCCGCCCATTGCGGATCGGCCGGATAAATTACCGCCGTGGATGGTTTTTGCCCGCGCAACTTGCGCGCCGCATATTCGGCCAGGACTCGAGCCTGAACCGGCAAGCCGCCGAATAGATGGAACGTGAAACGCCGGAGCGAGTTCTCGTCCTGATTGAACAGTGTGAACGGGCCGATCGTCGGTAGACCTTCGTCCTCCGCAAGTTCGGCGTACTCGTCGTCTGCACCGGCCGTGAAAACGCTGACCAGAGCAAATGCGCGCTTGCCCAGATTCTTTGCAGCTTCTCGAACCGCCTTCGTGCCCGCGGCCTCTCTGGCGTCGAGTTCCAGTTTGCGTCCGTATATGCCGCCTTGCGCATTGATGCTATCGAGATGGGCTTCCACCACCGCACGCATGGACTGCCCCAGAGAGTGCAACGGCCCCGGACCGGGCAAGATCGTTCCGAGGATGATCCGGTCGTTGGATAAGCCGGGATCCAAGTAGGTTTCGAGACGCTTGAGATAGGCGATCAGGTCTTCGATATCCTCTTGCGCCATTCGATAGCGCGGCATGCTTACATCCAGGCGCTTGTCCGCAGAATCGATACCCAGCCTTATCGCCCGCGCCAACGTATCAGCCGTGTAGGCGGGGCGGCGCTGGCCGAAAGTGGATAGCGTGCCGTAAGGCTTAGTCAGATAGCCCCACGTGATATTGGACGGAACTACCCCGCCCTCCGGCCGGCCCAGCCCGTCAGGGCCGTGGCAACTTCCGCACGGGAGTCCCGTTGCCGGCGTGGCGACCAACCCCTGTCCGACAAGCGCGGTGATATCCCGCCCGGAGGGGCTCTTGCCGTTTAGATAGATTTCTCGGCCGCGCTCTTCCGCAATAGACAGCGCCGCGGCACCCGCGTCGGTCGCGCATAGAGTCGTCGCCGCGGCGAAAAAGACCGCTACGAGCCGCACGGCTGCTCTTGCGCCTTCCGGCCGAACGTCGACATCGAATGCGATCGCCCCCCGCCGGAAGCTGCGTTCACCTTCGTCGCGCTAATTTTGCTTTGAACCGGCAGAGCGGCCGGGCGCATTCGCCGCCGCCGATTCAAGCGCCAGATCCTGCAGTTTCGCCGCAACTCCCGCGACCGAAACCGTTGGAGCCACTTTCGTCCAATGGCGCGTTCCGACATTGCCCGCCAACAGCATAGCGGAGTGGGCTTCCGGTGTTTCTGCACGCTGACCCAATTTGGTCAATATCCGATCGACATTCGCCTTTTCGCCGGTGAGAAACACCCAGCCCGGGTGCTCGGCGTGGTGCTGCCTGGCATATTTCGCCAAGACCTGCGGCGTGTCCCGAACCGGATCGACGCTCATGGAAATAAAGAACACCTGCTTGCCGAAGGCCTCGCCGAGCTGATTCTTCACTTGTGAGAGCCTATGCATGATGATCGGACACGCATCCTTGCAGCTCGTATAGATGAAGCTGATCAACACCACTTTGTCTTTCAGCACATCGCTGTAGAAGCGTACGCGCTGGCCTTTCTGGGTCAATAGCGGAAGATCGGTAAAGTAGTTGCGACTGGTTTGCTCGTCCGGGCCCTTCGCCTGTTGCGTGCTCGGCGGCTGTGGGTTTGCCTGGCTTTGCGACGCATACGCGACCGGCGACAAGAGGGCTATCATCGGCACGATGAAAAAAGTCATTGCCGTCCCAAGCTTCATTTACTTGCTCCTGTTTTTCCAACCGCACTCTGCCGCGCCGACAAGAGCTCGTCCACCCTTTTAACGATCTGCTCGGGGCTGGCGAATCCGTAGAAACGCGTCCACTCCCCGGTCCTTCCGTCGCCCACCAGAATCGACGACGGATGGTCGGTGTAGTCGGGCGTATAAATGCCGAGCCCTTTCAATACCTGGTCCATAGCTGGCTTCGGTCCGGTCCACAGATTCCATGCGGCCTTGTGGCGCCGCGCATAGGCCCGCAGGCGCTGGGGCGTATCGGTTACAGGGTCCACGCTGAGCGAGACCAACGAAACCTCCCTGCCCGCGCGGCCGATTTTGCTGTGGACATTCGACATGATGGTCGTGACGATCGGACAGATCGTCGTGCAACTGGTATAGATATTATCCAGGACGACGATTCGGTCCCCGATCACGTCGGTTTTGAATCTCGCCGTTTTCCCTTCCTGGTTGGTCAACTCGAGATCGAGCAGCCTCACATTGGCCGAGGCAGCCTTGACCGCCTGTGCCGCTGCAGCATGAGATCCATGGGTTTCGTGCGCGAGACTGCCCGCGCTGAACAATCCGGCGTTGACCCAAAGCAGCGCGCCCAGGCCTATCGAGGCAATGGGCCTGAACCCGGTTCTCCTGTTCACATCTCGGCGCGCGCAGATCATCTTCTCGCCGAGCGACCGGACTCGCTCCTAGGCTGAGCGATCAGACTCAGAAACGTAAGGTCTCCGAAACGGAGCTTCGCCGATGGCACCGCCACATGCACATAGTAGGCCCCGGCCTCCGGCAGCGACAGCGCGGCTTCGTAAACACCTTCTCCCAACTCGCGCACGAGCGCCTCTTTTCGCTGGCCAGCCGGGGCCATGTGGTAGCCCACGCGCACATCGCTCAACCCGGTGCGCGGCTTTTGGGTCTGCGCGTCCGTCAGCTTGAAAGCGAGCTTCACGGGTTCACCCACTGGAACCCTCCGGCTCTTGATCAGGTGCTCGATCTCGAGCGCGGGTCCGGCGCGCTTCGCCGCCGGGTTTGAGGCGACTTCGGCGGCGAAACAGTGAATCACGCGCGGGGACTGGAGCATGAACCCGACGTCATATTTGCCGGCTGCAGGCAAGCGCACGGTGGTCTTGTAGAGGCCGGGCTCGGTCTCCTTGAGGCTCCTGTTGATCACCTCCAGCCCGACCGGCCGATGTCCGTAGTTGCGGAACGTCGCCATCGGCGCCACCATTCCTTCCATATAGAAGTACACGTTGCCGTCCGCCGGATTCGCCACCATCACTGCCGCCTCTTCCAGCGCGGACACCATCGGCGCTGCCACGGCCATCCCCGGCCCCGCTAAACCCGGGCGCTCGGTGCCGGCGGCAAACTCGGTCACAGCCGGAGCCCGATCGCGACCGAGTTCGGACAGCGGAATCATGCCCACCTTTTCCGAGTCGAGCGAGCGCACGTAGGCGAAGGCCCGAGTAATGGTCAACTGGTATGGACGTTTTCCGACGGAGACGGTATGAGCCAGGCGGTTGCTCGCAGTGTCGATGATGTGAACCGCGTTTTCCAAACTGTTTGTGACGAGACCCCAGCGGCCATCCTCCGTGAAGCGCATGGGCCCAAGACCCGGCTTGGCTTTGATGCGTGCCATCACCTCATGGCTCCGGCCGTCGAGCACCGCGATTTCCCCGGTCTTGCCGTCGGCGACGTAAAAGGCCCGGCTCAGGCGCGCATAGACGATCGAGATCGGCTGGAGGCCTGTCTTCACGTCCTTGACCTTCTCCATGCGATGGACGTCGATCACCGACACCGTGCCGTCTTCGCGATTGGTCGCCAAGGCCCAGCGATCGTCCGGCGAAAGCGCGATCTCGTGATGGCCTCGCCCCGTAGGGATACGGCCCGCTACTGCGAGGGAGACCGGATCGACGACCACCACTCCGCTTTGTGCGGCCTCCTTGCTGTCGTTGCCTACCCAGAGATAGCGTCCATCGTTCTGCATCACGATGCGCATGGGGACGCCGCCTACGTCCACTTTGCCGGCAACTTTGAAGTTTTCGGCGTCGACTACCGCCAACTGCGAAGCGCGCGGAATCGTGACGAACAGCCGTTTGTCGTCGGCGCTCTTCGCCCAGTCGGCGCCCGGCCGTGGGAGCGCGATATGAGCATAGAGGTATGTCTTTCCCGCCATCCCCACCATCGGATCCACCACCGAGATGCTCGAGTCCTGGTTCAGGGCGAGGACGTAATAGCTGTTCAGGTCGATCATCGGCCGGATGCCCACCCGGCCCGAGAGATAGAGACTCATCTTCTGCCGGCAATCCAGCGGCACGTTGTCGCGCGCTGCCACCGTTTGACCTACGTCCATCCATGCCCCCGGCGCCAGCGAGCGGACCGGCTTGCCTGTCGAGGTGTCCGTTATGCCAAAGGTGATCTCCGCGTAATCGCCCTCCCGCAGCTCGCCCCCGCGCCCCGCGGGCCGCGCGGAAAACTCGACGGCCAGTCCTTCGCGAACGAACCGATTCGATAACGAAGCCTGCTCGGGCGCTTGCCCGAGGGCAGGTGCGGCCAGGAAAAGACCCAGGGCGGCGCAGCGAAGCACGCGCTTTACTGCAAGGCAATACACGGCAGATCCTCCCACGTTATCTTGAACTGTTGAACTCCGCGAGCCATGCGGACACCGGTCCAAATCGGGGCGGTGACCGCAGCTACTCACGCCACGTTAGCTGCAAAGTCGACCTATTCCACTCGCAAAATCCCCCACAGGCCGTTCAGGTTGCCGAAGGAACCCTGGTCGCGGAACAGGTAATCGCCGGGCACCTTGCCCGCGCCGCCTGCGCCGCCGTGAGCGATGCCGTCGCCGGGAAGGACTATGTCGAAGTGCGCGCCGGGGAGAATGCTTTCCTGCGCCCCCACGTACATGCCGATCGGGTTGAAGCCGATTGCGCGCGAGCCGATCTCGAAATTGGCCGCACCGAAATCGGTCCAGTTGCACTTGCCTTGCAGCCCCGTCCCGTCGTCTTGTCCCGGGCAGATATACGGCGCCCGCTGCCACAGATGCCCGTGCAGTTGGAAAACCGTACCGCGCTCGACGCCTGCGGGGTTGAGCACGTGCAGCCTGACCGAAGCGCCGGCGCTGGCTGTAAAGACCGGAGTTGCCGGGTCACCACTCACGAGCGCATTGCTATACGCCTGCTCGGGGTTGGCTACGGCGCCGAGACTGCCCGCCGTCCCGGCGCTGCCAAACGGCACGTGGGGCTGAAGCCCATACCGGAACCACATGGGCTCGGTGCCGTAGTTGATTCCCATCTGACCGGAATCCTGTGGATCTTCAGGTGATCCCGCGCCCTCGCTGGCGATGTTTTCTACGGCGGCTCCGTCACCGTAGCGCAGGGATAAGCCCTTCTGCAGCACCACCGCGAAGTCGCGGACTGTTCCGTTGAAGGTTCCCGACGCACGGGTGTTCCGTGTCTTGCTCTGGTCAGCCTGCTGGTGGTCCCAGGTCTTATCGGTTTCTGTGATCGTCGCGTTCTGCGGCCCGATAACGATTGCGCCGATGAGGCCCTTCTGTCCCTGCTTGATCACGTCGGCGGGACCAAGGTTGGCACCCCCGAACTCGATCGGTGTGGCGACGATATTGACGCTCTGGAGATTGTCGCCCCCAGCGACGTCGACTGACTCCAAGTCGCCCGCATACCAGCGGAAGATTTGCGTCTTTCCTGGTGCCACGAGCGGCCCGAGATTGCTTTCGGGCTTGATCAAATTCTTGCCGACGGCCAAACCGGTCTTGGTCACGTCGTGCGCGACCAGCTGCGGGCTGAGCCCCACATAGCTCGATGGGCGGATCAGATTGTTGCCGAACCAGGTCACGCCCTGTGGGTCGTTCTTGTCCCGCGGGACCACCGCCATCAATTGGTGGAAACCCGCCAGGTCGGGCATCTGCGCCGGCAGCTTGTTCGTGAGTCTCACCTCGATGCACTGGCCCGCCGTAGCACGCAAGACGATCGGCTCGACCGGCGCGTTAACCTTGAGCTTGCCGTCCAACCCGAGGTCCGACGTCTGCACCAACAGGATCGCCGTCGGGTCGTGGAGAGGTCCGCTGCGCGGCACACCCGGGATCGGTGCCGGCTCGAAGAGCTCAGCGGGCTCGCCCGGCTCGGCTGTGGTCGACGGCGGCGCAAGCGGCGTGTTGCGCGGGTTGTAGACCAAAGTGCCGCCACCCGGGTTAAGCGCAGCGCCGACATTATCGGTTGGATTGACATTCGAGGGTATGGTTGCACCGACGGCATTCCTGAGCACACTGTTTGCCAGCACGGCGGTGATGTTGAAGCGCTTCACCGGCGCCGTTCTTGGACAAACCCCACCGAACTCGATGGCGTTGGCAGGCAATACCGGCACCTTGGTGGTCGGCAGCTTGAACAGGTTCCCTTGAGCGAGGTTGTAAGATCTCATCAGACCCCAGACGCCGGTCCACCAGCCATCAACGCTCGTGTTTTGGGTGTAGGCGTAGTCTGCGGAAATGAGTGACTGCGTCGAATCCGCGAACGGGCCGATCGGCGCAGCGAAGGTGAACTGTTCCGAGATACCCCGGTGCTGGGAACTGCGCCAACCGGAATTAGGCGCCCGGCCGTGGCCAGACCCGCCTTGGAGCCACTTGACCCCAGGCATACTGAAGTTGTGCTCCTCCTCGTCGCCGCCTGCCTGCGACTTGATGCGGATCAGGTCGCCGGCGTAGGCGCGTATCATCGGCGTGAACGGGTCGCCGGGCAGAGCGCCCCGGGTGAGTGCAGGATAGGGAGTATTTCCGAGGGCCGTGTTAAGCGCCGGAATTTTCCGATCAGTACGGGACTGCAGCGCAAAGGCCAGATCGCCTGCCTGACCGTCGGCCTGGCTGCCGGGCTTGCCGTCGGGCCCGAGCTTGTTCGGGTCGAACACGCGCCAGCCGATCGGCTCGTTGCGATAGTTGGTCACGAAAAAGCCGGGGTCGTCGGCTGAAATCGCCTCAGGGCATGGCCGCGGCGTACCGTCCTTGCAAACCGCAGCAGTTCGTACCACGTCCGGGAATACCGGATTTGCCATTTCCCTGACCGAGGGATTGATCGCGGCGCGGAAACTGTTGGCATCGGGCAGAACCCCGTTTGGCCGCCCATCAGGTCCGGCGCCGATGTAGACGCCGGGTTCATAGGCGTGTTCGAAGACGCTGTGCTGGAACCAAAACTCGCGGAACGGCTCGAACTGCGCCGGCTGCGAAGCATTGGTCGCCGGAAGAATGGCGGCCTGCCAGCCGGTCGGCCCGCCATCCGGGCGCGTGTACATCGCCACGCCGGTCTCGTTGTGCCTCCACTGCGAACCGATCGGCTCGGCTAAGACGGTCGCATACAGCCCCACCTGCTGCACGGTGGACGGGCCGTAGTGGTCGTGGCTAAAGATGATGCCGAGCCCGCGGTCCGCGTGATGAATGTTCAGCACGGGGTCGAACATCCAGCGCTGGATCGTGGTCCGGGCACCGAGATACTCGTTGCCCTGGCCGGCGCCGAAGAACGGGTGCGGCAAGGCTGCCAGCGGGGCGTTCGTTCCGCTGCCCTGGCTGTTCGCCGGGTTTCCTACCCCGCTCGGGTTGTAGTGATTGATCGCCAGGATCCGCTCTTGCACGTTGCCGGGCGCGAGCGTTCCGTCTTCGTAATTCCATCCGTTGCCCGAGCCGTCGGCCGACGGCAGATCCCACTTGGGCAGATGGATGTGCTGGCCGATAATGTCGGTCGGCGTTCTGACCTGGTAGTCATCCACTTCGAAGACCTGCGGCACCAAGTTCGTGTGCAGGAACCGCGTGCAGTCCAGCGTATTGTTGCGGATGACGAACGGCTCGGCCGGTTTTTGCTTGCTGATAAAGGGACCCACATCCTCCCACAGCGATACGATCCGCTGCTGGGAATAGTGATAGCCCATCTTGTTGAACACCGCGTCGATCTGAACATTCGCGCCCTTGTAGACGCGCGGCGTGGCGGCGTTGAATGGCGAGGCGCCCAGGCTCACGAAACCGCCCGCCGTGGCGCCGAACCATTCGCCTGCACCCGCGTTGGCGAAAAGCGTCTTGCCCTTATCGTCGATGCACGGCTCGAAGAACGGTGCGCCTGCCTGCGGGGGTCCGCCGTTGGTGATGTAGTTAGCCGGCACCGGCGCAGCCCCGATATGAAGCGCAGCGCTCGGATGCTCGCGCTGGGCATGAAATTGCATCGCGACACGTTCTATATCGGTGCCTGCCTCCGGAAACCAGACCGGCTTGGCTTTGTGGATGTGCTTGGCAAAGCTGAGCTTGGTTTGCTCTTGGAGGACGATGTCCGGGTCGAGCCGGGGATTGGCGTTCGGATTGGCTACCGCCAGGAAACCATCCAGAGCGTGACGCGGGAGTCCGCCGTCCCAGCCACCACTGGCGTTGCCCGGGGTGAAGTTGAGCGCGCCGAACAGCGCAGCGTCGGCTGCGCGGAGACTTGCAGCCTGCGTCTCGCTCAACATATCGAGCACCGGCGTCGGCGGACGCTGACCTACCACGCCCTTTTCGCAGGTCGCCGGATCGACGCCGCAGTCCACCCCGGCGATCCAGAACGGATAGCCCGGATTCTTGGTGCGCTCGACCACGTAGGCTTGGCTCGATTCGGCGAGTTGCTGCACGCCCAGGGTGACCGGATCGTCATCGACCCCCGGGTTAGCGTTCTTCTTCACGACCACTACCTCAGCGGGCATCAATGGCAGCGCCTTGCCGGGAAGCGGCACTACGGCCGGAATTGGCGTGCCGACCAGAATCTCGCCGTCGGGCAGAGCCCGCATCCGGGAACCTGCGACCGTCGCGGAGGCCGCCGGCGTTCCATCTACCAGCGCGAACGGCACCGCGTGGATGTCGGCCCCACTCACCGCGAGCCGCGTCCCGGTCTCGTACACATCGTGGATCCGCCAGAGTTCCCACATGCCCTGGGCAAAATGCGGATAGAAATGGCAGTGGAAAATCGCGTCACCGGCGGTCTTGTTGCGGTTGCCGGATCCGCCGAAGTTGATCTCGTAGGTGTAGCCGGTGGCGGGGCCTATCGCCTGCGCATCCAGATAGTTCGCGTTGTCGTCATTGGCGTCAAACAGCCATTGGTGGTTGTGCAGGTGGAAGATGTGGTGCTCTTTGCCCGCATGCAGATTCCTGAACACCACACGGTCGTTCTGGTAGCTGTGATGCACGTTCGACGGATCGTCGGGGAAAAAGGCCTTGGTGGCCTTGGGGCCGACATCAGCACAGTTGGCGCCGGAGATGTCGCAAGCCTCGAGGCCAACGTTGGCCGGGACATCCACGAGCATCGACGGATCGCCCACGGCGAACGACGTGAGAAAGAATTCCTCATAGGAGCAGGAGAGACAGTCCCACATCGGCCCCACACCGAGACGGTTGGCGATGACTTCCGATCCAACGCCGCCCGAGCCGTAGTTGATCAAGAACGAGTCGCGAACGCCGTGGAGGATGCGGCTGGTCACCGGGTTCGCGTTGAACCACCCGGGAAACGCCTGCCCGACCGAAGCTTCGTCGTGGAAGACAACAGTGAACTCGCGGAATGGCTCGAGCCGATTCGGCACCGCCGGATTGCGCTTGCCCACGCTCTCCAGCGGATAGGTACTGGCCGGGAAACTCCCGTCCGCGTTCGGTCCGGCGATGATCGCGTTCAGGTCCGAGTGGAAGATGGCGTTGCCCTCTCTC